>DASPQG010000072.1:0-32022 GCA_035625085.1 Thermoplasmata archaeon | reverse complement strand
GTATTTCGCGGGGCGGTGGGAGTCGCAGCGGGGCGGGGAGCGCGAGCGGCCGCGGCATGCGGTCGGAGCGGGGTGAGGTAGGGCGATGGCGCTCTTCTCGGATGTCGACTGGGTGATCATCGCGGTGGTCGCCGCGTTCCTTCTCTTCGGTAAGGGGAGCGGAACGACGCTTCGCACGCTCGGCCGGTGGTACGGCCGCGCGATGCGGATGAAGCAGGAGCTCCTCGGGGAGTTCTCGAAAGCGGTCGATCTCCCGATCGCTCCGGGACAGCCATTGTCGATCCGCGGGACCCTCCTCGGAGTCGATCCGCCGGCGACGCAGATGAGCGGCATCCCCGCCGCCGTGCGGGTCCCGCCCGCGGCTCCGTTCACTCCGAGCTACGACCCGGCGTTCCCGTGGACGGGAGGCTACCCTGTCCCGACATGGTCGACGACGGCGCCCTCGCTCAGTTCCGACCGGGAGGTGGGCCGATGAGCGGTCTCTCCCCCGACCAGATCGTGACGCTCACCGAGATTCTGATGGTGCTCATGGGAATCGGGATCATCTGGGCCGTCTACCGCGGGAGCGAGAACGCCGAGCTTCCGGGGGACGCCCGCATCCCCGACCCGAGCCAAGCCGACGACACCGTTCCCGACCAGCGCGGGAGGACCCTCGGATGAGCGCGGGCTTCGACTGCCGGGACAGTTGTCCCTTCTCGGTGAGTCGCTCCCCGGCTCTCGACTTCCCGGTCGGACACGTGCGGCGGTTCTCGGCCGGGAACGCGGACGCCTCCGCCGACGTCGACGAGACGAAACGGAACGTCCTGAAGCTGCTCGCGGTGGGAGGCTTGGTCGGCGCCGGGGCCGGTGGGCTCGTCGGCGGAGCGATCCAGTACATCCAGCCGCCCACGATCGGACTCTCGAGCTATCCGAGGGTCCAGCTGCTCGACGTCGACGGCGGACCGCTCACGGTTGCGAAGGTCGAGGCCGAGTACAACGTCGAGACTTCCGCCCTGTATCTCTTCAACTACCCACTACGGAACGAGCCGAACTTCCTCCTTAACCTCTACCCGGCGAGCGGCACGCCGAACGGCCAGAACGGCGCCGAGAACGTGCCCGGCGGCGTCGGCACCCACGGTTCGATCGTCGCCTTCAGCGGGATTTGCCAGCATCTCGGATGCCCGGCACCTGCGATCGCATACTATCCGCCGAACACCTGCCCCGACACTCCGGGCGGCAAGGCGTTCTACCTGCACTGCTCGTGCCACGGTTCCACCTACGACCCGGCGAACGGAGCGAGCAACCTGACCGGCCCGGCGGTGCTGCCGTTGCCCCAGGTAGTCCTCGAGGCGGACGCGAGCGGGAATCTGTTCGCGACGGGGATGACCTCGAGCAGCCCGCCAGTGAACGGGCACATCTCGACCCTCACGGGGGACTACGGAGTCGGATCGACGAGCCAGCTCGTGAAGGAGACGCCGGTCATTCTCTGCAATTTCCCGAGCTAGGAGGGCGGCGTCGGTGGGCTTCTCGAACTGGTACAACCGCACCCTCAACCGGATCTGGGGGTTCGTCGAGGACCGCACCGGGATGCGGAAGTGGGCGTTGCGGCCGCAGCCCGCGTTCACCTTCAAGCCGTCGTACTGGACCGGGGCGTTCGTCGCGACCGCGTTCTTCTATCAGGTCGTCTCGGGCGCGCTGCTGCTCCTCTACTACCAGCCGAGCACCGCGCCGACGCTGATGGCGTGCGGTCAGACCGCGGGGACGTACTCGGCCGCCCCGGCGGCGTGGTGCTCGACGTACTACATCATCAACTCCGTGCCGATGGGCTCGCTCCTCCTCACGACGCACCTGTACGGCGCGTACGCGATGATCTTCCTCATGTTCGTGCACTTCTTCCGGGGCTACTACCTCGGCGTTTACAAGTCGCCTCGCGAGTTCTCCTGGATGGTCGGAACCCTCCTCATGGTGATGACCCTCGGGATGGGGTTCACCGGCTACCTGCTCCCCTACACCCAGCTCTCGTACAACGCGACGAACGTCGGGCTGGTGCTCGCGATCCGCCTCCCGACCTTCGGTCCCCTTCTCGCGCCGTTCATCCTCTCCGACGGGACCTCCCAGGGGTTACTTTCGCGGATGTTCGACGCCCACGTGATCCTGATCCCGATCGCCCTCGCGGGCCTCTTGTACGCCCACATCGCGCTCTTCGAGTCGCACGGGATCGCCCCGCCGGCCAGTTCCGATCCGCTCCAGCGTCGCCGGTTCACCGAGCGGGACGACAAGCAGCACGTGCCGTTCGTCCCGCACATCCTCTTCTACATGCTCAAGTGGGGCGCCCTCTACCTCGGCATCCTGTTCGGGATCGCGGCGCTCTGGCCGTGGTCGCTCCCCACGTACGTCGGCAACACGGCCGCTGTGGGCGTGGTCACCGAGCCCGATTGGTACTTCCTCTGGCTGTTCAAGTTCGTCGACTTTGCGGGGGTCACACCGGTCATCGCGGTCGGCATCTCGACCGGCCTGCTCCTCTACATCCTCTTCGTGCCGTTCCTCGACCGGTCGAAGCGGACCCACCCCCGGGACCGCCCGTTGTTCATCTGGGCGGGCACGTCGCTCCTCGAGTTCTTCATCCTCATGACCGTCTGGGGCGGGGAGACCCCGGGCGTCCAGATCACCCTCCCGACGGTCGTCATGACCCTCGCGCCGATCTTCCTCGTCAACGCGCTGGTGATCGCCCTCTTCCACTGGCGGTACCACTCCTCCTACCAGCGCCGGCTCGCGGCGCGCATCTCGCCGTACCCCGGAGCGTACGGGGCACCCTCCGCCTCGGAGGCCGCGCTCCCCTCGGCGGAGGTGAAGTCGAGTGAGTGACTCCCCCGATCGCCCCGTCTGGCGGACGAACGTGCTGTGGGGGGTCCTCGCGGTCCTCCTCGTCCTCGGCAGTGTGGGGGGCGTGACGTTCGTCTACGGCCTGACGTGGCTGCTCGAGGGCGCCTGGTTCGGGCTGGCCGTCGCCGTCGTGGGCGCGCTCGTCGCCTTCCTCGCGTTCCTGTTCATGGCCGGGATCCTCTACCGCGTCGACCGGTACCGCGGAGCGAACGGACGGAGGGTCGAGTTCTTTGAATAGCGAACCGCCCCCCGCGGAGATCGTCCGCCTGCGGAACCGGCTCCTCGACCTCTATACGGCGATCACCGGGTTGATGCTCGTCGGGATCGCGGTCCTGATCGTGTACGCGATCCGACTCGGCCCGCTCACGAGCCCCGGGGCGGAGCAGTCGTTCGGCTACGCCCTCGCGCTGATGTTCCTGATGGGCGCCGTGATCTTCCACCTGGTCGACCGGATGTACCGGGTCTGGCCGCTCGGCCGGCGCGTCCGACCCGCGTGGCCCGGCTACGTGACCGTCGACGCGGAGGTTCGGTTCTTCAAGATCCTGATCGTGATCGCCGCCGGAGCCGCGATCGCGTACGTACTAGGGGGACTTATCGCATGACGGCGAGGAGGTTCCGATGGTCGATCTAACCGTCCCGCTCACGGTGATCGGCCTCGTCGCGGGGTTCGCGGCGTTCCTGCTCTGGGCGTTCACTTACCACGGCAAGTGGCTCGTCCCAACGATCAAGAAGTGGGCGTTCACGACCGATCACAAACGGATCGGTCTCATGTACCTCACGACGGCGTTCGTCTTCTTCTTCATCGGTGGGATCTACGCGAGCCTGATCCGCAGCGACCTCGGATTCGTCCAGGGGCTCGGCCTGAACCCACAGACCACCCTCGGGATCACGCCGGACGTCTACTCGACCCTGTTCACGATGCACGGGATCCTGATGGTCTTCATGTTCGTCATGCCCGCGCTGGCCGGATTCGGGAACTACCTCGTCCCGTCGATGATCGGCTCACGCGAGATGGCGATGCCGCGGATCAACGCGATCGCGTTTTGGCTCATCCCGCCGGCCGGTGTCCTCTTGATCCTCTCGAACGCGAACGTCGGCTGGACCGGTTACGTGCCGCTCTCCGTGCAGGCGCCGGGCAACGGCGTCGACCTCTGGATCCTCGGGCTCCACATACTCACGATCTCGTCGATGCTCGGCGCGATCAACTTCCTCGTCACGATCCTGAAGCACCGGGCGCCCGGGGTCCACTACTGGAACATGCCACTGTTCGTCTGGGCGACCCTCATCAACTCAGTCCTGCTGATCTTCGCGCTCCCGTCGCTCTCGATTGGCCTCACGATGGTCCTATCGGACCGGAACTTCGGAACGCATCTCCTCGCCACGACGAACGGCACGCCGCTCGGCGGGGCGCTCCTCTACCAGAACGTCTTCTGGTTCTTCGCCCACCCCGAGGTCTACATCATGGTCCTGCCGGCGTTCGGGATCATCTCGACGGTCCTCCCGAAGCTGGCCCGCAAGGACATCTTCGGCTACGGCGCGATGGCGGTCGCGCTCGGCGTCTTCGCGGTGCTCTCGTTCGCGGTCTGGGAGCACCACATGTTCGTCACGGGGATCTCGACGAACGTCCGGTTCGTCTTCATGCTCGCCACGATGGCGATCGCGGTCCCGTCCGCGGTGAAGACGTTCAACTGGATCGCCACGCTCTGGGGCGGCCGGATCTGGATGGCGCTCCCGATGTGGTTCTGTGTCGCGTTCATCACCGGGTTCGTGATCGGTGGGCTCTCGGGGCTCATGCTCGCCTCGATCCCGATCGACTACCTCTACCACGGGACCTACTTCGTGGTCGCCCACTTCCACTACATCATCCTCGGCGGGACCTTGATGGCGATCTTCGCCGGGATCTACTTCTATTTCCCGATCATCACACGGCGCTGGTACAACCAGGCGCTCGGTCAGGTGCACTTCGTCCTGACGTACGTGGGGATCAATCTCCTGCTCTTCCCGATGTTCCTCCTGGGGGCCGAGGGGATGCCCCGCCGCGTCTACGACTACCTCTGGACCGGGAACTTCCAGCTCTTGAACTTCCTCTCGTCGGTCGGGGCGCTCATCATCGGGGTCGGCCAGCTCGTCTTCGCGTTCAACATGGTCTACAGCTACTACGCGGGCGAGCCGGTCACCACGGCGGACCCGTGGGGCGAGGAGCTCGCCGTGAAGATGACCGGCCCGGTCGCCGCACCGAGCCCGGCGCGGGTGCCGGCCCCGATCCCGACCGTCGCCGGAACCGAGGGGCCGTAGGGCGGAGCGATCGATGCGCGGACACGACCTGTTCCGGTACGCGGCGATCGTCGCCTGCGTCCTCTGCTACTCGACGATCCTGCTCGGCGGCAACGTGATGGCGAGCGACAGCGGGCTCGCCTGCCCCGACTGGCCGTCCTGCTTCGGGAACGGGAACTTCCTGCCGGCGTTCCAGGGGGGTGTGGCCCTCGAGTGGAGCCACCGCGTGAGCGCGTTCTTCCTGTCGGTGAGCATCCTCCTGCTCGCGCTCTTCGGCCTCGCCTACGAGCGCCAGCGCAAGGTGCTGTTGCGCTTCGCGCTCCTTTCGCTCGGCCTTGTCGTCACCGAAGCGCTGCTCGGTGGCCTGGTCGTCGAGGAGCAGCTGGTCCCCGACCTCGTGCTCGCCCATCTCGCCCTCGCGACCGGGCTCTTCGGCCTCCTGCTCGTGCTCGTCCTGCTGTCGAACCTGCGGGAGCTCCCGCGCCGGTGGGTCGACTGGGCGCGGCGGGCGGCCGACGAGACCGCTCCGCGTCCGGCGTCCCTCGCCCCGACGGCGCCCGAGACGCCGCGACGCATTCCCGGGGTTCCGTTCGACGCCCCCCGGCAGGGGTAATCCGTGGGCGCCGAAGCGTATCGCCGGAACGTCATGGACCCGCCCGCGGTCTCCTCTCCGAAAGCGGACTCGCTCGCCCACCCGCTCGGCCCCGCCGACTACCTTCCGCTCGCGAAGCCCGGGATCACCCTTCTGATCTGCGCCGTCGCGGTCGCCGGCTTCCTGCTCGCCGCGCCCGGATTCGTGAACTTCGCGCGGCTCGGCATCCTCGTCGCCTCGGGCGCCTCGGCCTCAGCGGGCGCGGCGATGCTGAACCACTACCTCGACCGGGACATCGACCAGCGGATGAAGCGCACCCGGGGCCGTCTGCTCGCGGGGCATCAGGAGGTGTCCGGCACCGCCGTCGCGGCGGTGGGTCTCGCGCTGCTCGCGATCGGGATCGGCAGCGCGTCGGTGTTCCTCAACCCGCTCACCGGATTCTCGATCTTTCTCGGCGGGATCACCTACGTCGGCCTCTACACGTTCTGGCTCAAACGCCGATCGAGCTGGAACATCGTGATCGGTGGGTTCGCAGGAAGCGCCCCCGCGCTCGCGGGAAGTGCGGCGGCCGTCGGGAGCTGGACCCCGGGCGTCCTCGCGTTCGCGCTCCTCGTGTTCCTCTGGACGCCCCCACACTTCTGGAGCCTCGCCCTCCTCCTGCGGGACGACTACGCCCGGGCGAACCTGCCGATGCTGCCCCGCATGGAGGACGTCCCGTACTCGGGCAAGGTCGTCGTGGTCTCGGCGGCGCTCCTCATCCCGGCGGGCCTGGTTCTCGGATGGACGGGCGCCATCTCCTGGCCGGTGGTCGTCGCGCTCGCGGCGCTCGGGGCCCTCTTCGTCGTGATGACGGCGCCCCTGTGGCGCGCGGTCACCGCCCGGTCCGCGCGGCGAGGCTTCCTCTTCTCGGGACCGTATCTCCTCGGCGTCGTCGTTGCCATCGCGGTGAACGTTCCGCTCCTGCGCGCCGGCTTCCCCACCGGTTTCTGAGTGAGAGGCGCCCGGAGGGGGACGCTACCCTTATCTCGGGAACTCTTCTGGTCGGTAGAGATGTCGGAACCCTCCTCGAGCGCCTCGACGCCGGCGCGACTTCGGGACGCCGAGAACGTCCTCAAGAAGCTCGGCTTCGCGAAGGTATCGACCCCCCGGCGCGAGCCGGTGGTCGAACCGTCGTTCTGGGTCCAGGAGTCCGGGGTCCCGCGACGGACGTTCCCGGTCTTCGTGCCGGCGGGCGAGCCTGCCGCGGTGGAGGTCGGCATCGAGCGATGGGTCGACCGCGTCCGCGGCGCCCGAGCGTCCCAGCGCCGGGCGATCTTCGTTGTGCCGACGGACGAGACGGCGGAGCAGGCATGGCAGCGGTTCTCGCGGAGCGCCGGCCGCTCGGTGATCGACCACGAGGTCTCGATCCTCGTCGTTCCGTCGCCCGAACGTACGGACGACGTGCCGCACTTCCACCTCCGGGTCGCCGAGCCGAAGGAGATCCTCGCGATCTCGACGGGAATCGTTGTCGGACTGTTCCGTCGGGCTGCCGCGAACGAGGGGGGCAACCAGGTCGATTTCGAAGAGCTCTTGACGCTCCTCACCACCCGCTTCGGGATCGACGTGCACCGTTCGCTCGGCGTGCGGTCCGACGAGGACGCGCTCTACATTCTCTACCAGCTCGCGTCGCGCGACTCGTACGCGCCGGGCGATGCGGGATCGAACCTGCACTCGCTCGTCCTGAAGCCGACCGGGCCGGCGGCCCGCCTACCGTGGTTCGCGGCGTGATCTCGCTCCGGCTCGAACCGAGTCGTTAAGAAGGCCGGGCCTGTCGTACCGCTTCGATGGCGGGCGAGGAGTCGTTTCAGACCCCGTACACCCCGACCCCGGGCGGATCGATTCCCCCGGCCGAAACGACGCCCGCGGAAGGAAAGCGCGACCTCTGGGCGTTCTTCTGGCTCGCGCTCCTCAACACGACGATCATCGCAGTCGCCGGCATCGTGACCTGGTGGTTCGTCCACTAGTCGGCGCGCACTCGGCCCGGGCAAACCATTATCTAACTCGGTCCGGTCGATGCGCCACCCTCGTGGCGTGGGGCCGTGGGGTAGCTTGGACCATCCTTCTTGCTTGGGGTGCAAGAGACTCCGATTCAAATTCGGACGGCCCCACTCACCTCCGCCCGGTCGTTCCGTTCCGCCGCGCGGGGTCGCCCGCCGGTCATGCGATCGCGGAGGTTCCGGGCAAGTCAAGGTTCTCGGAACGCCGCAACGGTCGTATTTCGTAGCCGTGCACTCATCACGCGCAGGAAACGGGTGCCCAACAGCTCCGCTAGACGCACTATGGGCCGGACGCGGACCGGGGAGGTATCGAACGGAAGTGGCGCGGGAGTTCGGCGGCGAGATCGCGCTCGCGGACGAGGGGAGGACGTTCACATTCTCGTGAGCGAGCGTCCCGCCGCTCTTCATGTAGGCGCGTCCGTTCTCGACCCCCGATGGGTCGGCGGTTCGTGAATCAGCGGCGCCGCGACCCGTACTACCGGGCCGCCCAGCGGGAAGGACTGCGCTCGCGCGCCGCGTTCAAGCTCGCGTACCTCGACGACCGGTTTCACCTGATCTACCGGGGGGCCCGAGTGTTGGACCTCGGAGCGGCGCCCGGTGGCTGGTCGGTGGTGGCGCTCGACCGGGTCGGCCGTTCCGGGATCGTCGTGGCGGTGGACCCCCGGCCGATCGCTCCCGCCGAGGGTCTTCGCGTGATCCGAGGCCGTGTCGGGGACCGGACGCTCCTCGAGCGGCTCGGACCGGCGCCGTTCGACCTTGTGCTTTCCGATATGTCGCCGTCGATCAGCGGAGCGTACGCCACCGACCACGCCCGGTCGGTCGACCTCGTCCGATCGGCCTATCGACTGGCGTGCGAGGTGCTCGCCCCCGACGGAGCGTTCGTCGCGAAGGTGTTCGCGGGGGACATGATCGACGAGCTGATCGCGGAGGTTCGACCGCATTTTGCGGAGGTCGTGCGGACGAAGCCGCCGGCTTCGCGCGCCCCCTCCTCCGAGCTCTACTTGGTTGCGCGAGGGTTCCGCTCGTTCCCACCGCCGTCCGAAGGCGAAAAACCCTCTACGCACGCTCGCCCGGCTTCCGATATATAGGCCCATAGGTTAGCGCAATTTCCCGATTTTGAGGGCTGGTCACTCGTGATCCGTTTTGGACCCGCGGGGATTCCACTCTCCTGCAAAGGCCGTACCCTGCGCGACGGCATCGCCGACGTGCACCATCTCGGCCTGACGGCGATGGAGGTGCAGTTCATCAAGGTCAATCACCTGACGCGCGCCGTCCTCGACGAGGAGGTCGGCAAGGCAGCCCGGGACCTTCCGCAGCAGCTCGTCGTGAGTGTGGGTCCGTCGGATCACCAGGGCGGAACGCCAGACCTCGCTACGATGACCGCGCCCCTGCGGCGGCGCGACGCGATCACCACCCTCACGTGGAGCCTCGCGAAGGATTACGCCGACCTTCAGCAGACCCGGGCCCTCGCGAAGGCGCTCGACACCGACCTCACCCTGCACGCTCCGTACTACGTGGACTTCTTTGGGTCGACCGACGCCCGCGAGCAATCGATCCGGCAAATCCAGTGGGCCGGTGTTCTCGCGCAAGGGCTCGGCGCGCGGCTCGTCGTGACCCACCTCGGCTTCTACGGTCCGGGAGACCGGGCCGATTCGGTTCACCAGTTGACCGAGATCGTTTCGGAGCTCTCCGGCTGGCTGGCGAAGTTCTCGAAGGGCAGCGTCCGACTGGCGATCGAGCCGAGCGGTCATCCCGACGTCTTCGGGTCCCGCGAGGAGGTCCTCGAGCTCACGCGGCGGGTCAGGGGCACCGTCCCGGTGCTCAATCTCCCCCACATTGCCGCGCGCGAGCGCACGAGCTTCGAGGAGGCGGAGGAGCTCGAGCCCGTCGTGCGAGAGTTCGTGCGGGCCACGGATGGTCCGCTCTACCTCAACTTCTCCGGTGTCGAGTTCTACGGGCCCGGAGAATTCCGCCTGACGCCGATCAAGCGAGGTCTCGTCCGGTTCGATCCGCTGGCCGAGATCCTCTGCGAGCGGGACTATGACGTCACGGTGATTTCGAGCTCGCCGCTCCTCGAACACGACGCGATGTACATGAAGCTCCTGTACGAGCGGGCCCTCACTCGGCGGTGGACGAAGCTCCACGCACCCCCGGCCCCCAAGGTGCCTCCGAAGCCGGCGCTGCCTACTCCCGCTCCGCCCCGCGTCCCCGCGAAGGTGAAGGTGCCCGCCCGGGCCCGACCGTCACCGGCCCGGGGGGCGGCCCATCGCCCGAAGCCGCACCGCCCCGCTCCGAAGAAGCACCGCCCGGAGGTACGCCGTGGCCGTCATCGACACCGATAACGGAACCACGTTCGTCCGGTCCCAGCGGTACATCGGCGAGCGGGTCACGGACGCCCTCGAACGGATCGACCCCCGCGCGATCGCCCGCGCCGTCGAGATCCTCCTCAAGGCGCCGCAGATTTTCGTCTACGGGGCCGGTCGCAGCGGAATCATCGGACGGGCGTTCGCCATGCGGTTGGTCCAGGCCGGACTCCGGGCGTACGTGATCGGCGAGAGCGTCACGCCGATCGTTCGGCAGGGGGACGCCGTCTTCGTCCTCTCGGCGCAGGGCGAGAGCTACTCCTCCATCCAGACGGCCAACATCGTGCGCCGGGAGGGGGCCGAGCTGATCGTGCTCACCGCGAAGCCGGGTTCGAAGATCGCGCACACGGCGAGCCACCTCATCACCGTCGAGTTCCCCGAGGACGACGACCGGGCCCGCTACGCCCCGCTCGGCACGCTGTTCGAGGCGGCGGCCCTCCGGCTTACGGATGGCTTGATCGCCGAGCTCCTCCGGGTTCGGGGCGAGACCGAAGCATCGATGCGTCGGCGCCACGCCATCATGGTCTGACCCTTCGCCCCGGGTCAAACCTTAAGGGGCCACCGCCCTCAGCGGCGTTCGTGCCGCGACACGCGGAGCCGGCCTCGGTCACCCTTATCCCGGTTCCCTCTCGGTTCTTCGTGACGAGCGGGAAGGGGATCAACAAGACGAGCGAGCTGAACGCGTTCGACCTTGCGCTCCTGCAGGCCGGGATCGGGGAACAGAACCTGGTCAGCGTCTCCTCGGTCCTTCCGGTCGGGATCCGCCAAGTCGACCGGATGCCGATCCCTCGCGGCGCGATCACCCACTGTGTGCTCGCCCGCCACGGCGGTGGCGAAGGCGAAGTGATCAGCGCCGGTATCGCCTACGGCTTCCGCACGGACGGAGAGGGCGGCTACGTCGCCGAGGCCCATCTCCATGGGACCCAGAAGTCGCTCAAGGAGTTCCTGAGGTGGCGGATGACCGAGATCGCCCACTTCCGCGGGGTCGAGCTCCGGCGCATCCAGTATCGCACTGAGGAACTTTCGATCCCGATGGACCACTACGGCGTCTGCATCGCCGCGTGCGTCTTCCTTCCGTAGTGGGCGGGACAGGGTCTCCCCCATCGGAATCCGGCGTCGCGCGGTCGTTGTTCCGCGAGAGTCCCTCGGGATCGGGCGTGTCGTGCTACTAGCTGTGGGCCACCGCGGTCGACGGTTCGCCCGACTTCGCGACCGTGCCTAGATTCTCCGCGACCTGGTCCAGTGCGTCTACGAACAAACGTTCGGAGAAGCCGGCCGAGATCGCTACGAGCACGAAGACGAGGGTGTTGGTCGACACGGTCGAGGAGAGAGTCCCGAGAGGAAGAGCGAGCGTCGAGACGATGACTACGAACGCCCCGGCGGCCCCGATCAGCATGCGCAGCAGGGTGTAGATCACGACCAGGTGATACTGCGAGATCGCGATCACGATGTTCGTCGCTTTCATGTACGAACTGAGCGCGCCGCCAAAGAACCCGAGGAACGCAGCGGCGACGAATGGGTACTTGATCCCGGCTACACCGGGGCTTGCCCGAACGACCCACTCCGCGATTCCGATCGCCACTCCAAGGGCGATCAGAAGCCCCACCCCGGCCCAGATCCAGAGGAACCCCATGTACTCGAGCTGCTGGTTCTGCTCGTTCCAGCACTCTGCCCGAACCTGCGTCGCCTCGTGAAGGGTCTCGCGCAGTTGCGAGAGATCGACGGCCGGGTTCGAGCGACGGGCCGACCGCTTGGCCGTCCCGGTGGAAGCAGAAGGCGCTCCCGTCCCACCCGTCTGCTTGTTCTCGTTTACTGGCGGTGGCTCGGCGCCGGCCTTGGGTCCTTTGCTTGGAGCCTCGGCAGGGGCACCTCCGGAGCCTACCCCCTTGGCGGCGTCGGGGCCGCTTCCTCCGCCCGCGCTCCCTCCCGAACCTCCTGCCTCCGAGCCGGCCTTTGCCTCAGCAGCCGGAACGGTCGCAGTAGGAGCAACTTGAGGTGCATTCGTCGGGGCCGCCTCGCTCGAAGAATGAACCTCGCTCCCGAGGCCCCCTTCTGTATCAGCGCCAGTTGGAGTAACGACGGCTTGTCCTGACCCCGGTCCGGGACCGGGTGGAGCGGTTTGGGAAAGTGTCGTCAGAAGTGACCCTATCGGCCCCGCCGGCAAGCTCCCGACGAGTTCCGAGGGTGCACCGTGCAGAATCTGTAGCAGCGCTGCCGCCGAGTCTGCCGAGGCCGCGCCGCCGGGGACAGACCTCAGCAACTTCAGCCGGGACAGCACCCCTGAGTTGTTGAGAACGGCCTGGAGGTCCGGTCGCAGGCTCCCGTCCCAGATGCCCAGCCGAAGATCGCAGGACGCGAGGTCCTCTTCCGGCACCACGAGCGGAAGAAACGTGTCCGCGGAGTTGACGTAGAGCCAGGCCCGAGCCAGATCCCCCTCGACGACCGCCGCGTCCAGGTACGCGAAGATCAGAGCGATGGTTGCCACGCCAGGATCTTTCTCCGGGCTGGACGGCGGGTTGGCTCGCTTGTAGACGAGGGCCCGGTCAGCGTAGTGGTGCACGGTGGTCCAGTCCTGCTGGATCTCCGCCCGAATTCCCGGTCGGTGGATGTGCCTCCACCACCACGCTCGGCCACTGCTCGCGGGGCGTACCTTCCTCGAATCCGTGTCTTTGGCGGCGGTGTCGTAGACGAGCCGTTCGCCCGAGACCTGCCACAAAAGACCGGGTCTCAGTTGCGAAATCACCTGATCAAGTTCCAATCTATCGGTCATACCACTGCACAACCGTCCCCCGCACCGGCCTCGGATGCGGGTCCGGTCTCGCACCCGGAACGACCCGGACCATGCGCGTCGCGCGCACAGTCATACCGGTCAGCCCTGGTTGGCCGTCAATCGTTTTCCTAGTATATCATGAGACACCTTAGCACGGTCGTTGGGCTGCTCAACATTGGCCGCCGAGCCGGATGCGATAGGCGTGCTACGAAAGACGCGAGGCGTCCTAGAAAGTACGAACATGCCGAGTGCGGGGATGCCCAATCGCTAGAGCAGCTTGCGGAAGAGCAACTTGTCCTCGAGGCTTCCCTCAATCGAGAGCTTGCGGGTCACGAGCGCCTTCATCGGCCCCATGTCCTTGCGAACGAGCGCGTGGAACGTCCCGACATCCGTGGTGATCCGCACGTCCGCCTTCGGGGCCGCGCCGCTCCTCAGGTTTCGAAGGCGACCCTTCGCGAGGTCGACGGCGTAGGTACCACCGTCGGTGAGCGAGATCTGGATCGTCCTCGCGAGTCCGTCGAGCTCCTCCGCCATCCCGGGGTTCCGCTCGGCATGCCGGTTGAACCGGTCCACAAGCGATGCCAGCGTCTCTTCCACGGTCATGGGACGAACGAGTCCAGCGTGCGAGCCGGACGGCGGGGTTTAACTCTTTGCATGGTGGCCCACGAATGCCGAACCCACCGAGGAGCCTCCGAGCCGTCCGCGATCAGCGCCCGGACGAAGCGGACCGTCCGTTCATCCGAGGGGTAGCCGCTCCCCAGCTCGTCCCCGTGCCGCTCGCGCAAACGGGCGATCGCCCGGTCGCGCCGGACCTTCGCCACCACCGAGGCGGCGCCGACGACCGGGTAATCCCGGTCGGCGTGGTGGCGGGCGATGATCCGGACCGTTCCGCCCGCGAGGCGGGCGACCCGAGCCCCGAACCGCCGCTCGTTCGGGTCGCAGGCATCAACGTACGCCACGTCGGGGTTCAGCTCCCGGACGATCTGGGCGAACGCCTCGGCTTCGAGGTCGTTGAGCCGGCCCCGCCGCACCGACTGGTCCACCCTGCGGGGAGAGAGCACCACATGGGCGGGCGTCCCAAGCACATCCAGACCCGCGAAGACGCGCTCCCGGGCCCCCGGCGTCAGGCGTTTCGAATCTCGGGCTCCGAGGGCGACCAGTTCGGAGAGGCGGTCCGCGGGGAGGCAGAACCCTCCCACCACGAGCGGCCCGATGAGGCTCCCCCGACCGGCCTCGTCGATGCCGAGCAGTCGCTCTGCCGGCGTACGCGTCCTCGACACGGGAGAGCGGCCGACGCCCATTAAGACGCCGAGCGGCTGCTACGAGCCATGACGCTCGACGGGCTCGCCACTCCGTTGCTGACGTGCTTCGACGCCGAGGGGGCCATCGATCCGGGTCGGAACGCCCGGTTCGCCCGAACGGTCAGCGAGGCCGGGGTCGACCACCTCTTCGTGCTCGGATCGACGGGGGAGTTCCCGTCGATTCTTCCCGAAGAGCGAGCCTCCCTCATCGAAGTCGTCGTCGAGAGCGCTACCGGACGAGTGGACGTCTGGGCCGGCTGC
Organism: Thermoplasmata archaeon; assembly: GCA_035625085.1. GTDB lineage: Archaea > Thermoplasmatota > Thermoplasmata > Lutacidiplasmatales > UBA184 > Lutacidiplasma. The sequence goes on along the minus strand of DASPQG010000072.1, from coordinate 17,563 downwards.
GGGGCGCCGTCGACGGCGCAGGCCGTAGAGTTCGCCGAGGAGGCGGAGGGGATCGGCGTCGCGGCGCTGGTGGCGGTACCGCCCTACTACCTTCACCCCTCGATGACCGCGGTCGACCACTATTTTCGCGCGTTGGGCGGTGCCGTGTCGGTGCCGCTCCTCGCCTACAACAACCCGTCGCTGGTCGGCTACGCGCTTCCGCCCGCGCTCCTGCACTCACTCGCCAAGGACGGGGTGATCCTGGGCGTGAAGGACAGTGGTGGCTCCCTCGAGAGCGTCGTGGGGTACCTGCAGGGCGCCCCCGGCGGGTTCACGGTTCTTCCCGGGGACCCACCGCTCGCCTCCGCCGCCATCGCGCGGGGGGCGCCCGGCGCGGTGATGGCGGTCTCGAACGTGGCCCCGAAGCTGTGCGTCGAGCTCGTCGCGGCGGCGCGCCGGGGGGATCACTCCCGGACGCAGGAGCTCCAGTCCCTAGTGGACCGACTGGTCGCCGTCTCGAAGTCCGGTCCCGGAATCCCGACCTTGAAGTTCCTGGTCTCCCAGCTGAAAGGAGGGGAGCTCGGGTACCGAGCGCCCCACGAGCCGCTCACCCCCTCGGAGCAGACCGAGGTGCTCGCCCGGCTCGCCCCGCTCCGGGCGCAGCTCGCCCCGTTCCTTGGAAAGTGATGGCGGCGCCGGGGGGCCCTTCTCGCTGAAAAGGTCATATACGCAACCCCGGTCGGACCGCACCTCTCGGAGGGACTCGTGGGAATCTGGCAGGGCCGGCCCCGGCGCAAGCGGACCGGCGGGCGCCTTCGACCGATCCGCAAGAAGCGGCGGTTCGAGATCGGGCGCGAGCTCCAGCATGCCACGCTCGGGACCGGCACCGTCAAGGTGTACCGCGTCCGGGGAGCCAACCGGAAGCTCCGGGTGCTCACCACTCAGACGATCAACGTCTTCGACCCGGCGACCAAGAAGATGCAGGCGGCGAAGGTGATCACCGTCCGGGAGAACCCCGCGAACCCGAACTACGTGCAGCGGAACATCATCACGAAGGGCGCCATCCTCGAGACCGATCTCGGCCTCGTCCGCGTTCGCTCCCGTCCCGGCCAGGACGGGGTGCTGAACGGGGTCCGGGTCTCGAGCCCGACGACGGCCTAAGGCCACGCGGGCAACGAATGCCCGACCATTTCTTCGTCTATCCGGCCTACCTCGGCCGCGGGCTCTCCCGGAAAGGGGGGCGACGCGTTCCGGCGGCGCAGAGCGTCGCCGACCTCACCGCCGAGGAGATCGTCGCAGCGGCGAAGCGGCTCGGCTTCCGGGCCGAGGTGGAGGCCGATAAGCAGTACCCGCGGCGCTTCTTCGACTACACCGGTCGAGTGAAGGTGATGAAGAAGGGTTCCACGACCAAGGCGCGATTCCTCCGGGAGCTCGCCGCGGAAGTGCACAAGCAGCGAACGGCCCATAAGTAGGCGGGAGATCCGACGGGAGGGAGCCGTGGACGAGCCGGGAACGATCTACTTCACCGGCACGGCCGGCGCCGGCAAGACCTCGCTCGTTCGAGCGTTCGCGGACTGGACCCGCTCGGCCGGCTACGATTCCGTGGTCGTGAACCTCGACCCGGGCAGCGAGGCCGCCGACGACACCGCCGACGTCGACATCCGCGAATGGGTCCGGCTCGCCGACCTCCAGGACGAGTACGGCCTCGGCCCGAACGGGGCCCAAGTGGTCGCGGCCGACATGATTGCCCTCAAGGTCTTCGAGGTGAAACAGGCGATCCAAGAGCAGAGCGCGGACTACGTCCTCATCGACACGCCCGGGCAGATTGAGCTGTTCGCGTTCCGAGAGGCATCGAAGGCGATCGTCGACGCGTTGAGCGGCGAGCGCTCGGTGCTCGCCTTCCTCTACGACCCCGTGCTCGCCCGCACCGCCGCCGGCTTCGTCTCGCTCCTCATGCTCGGCGCGACGGTCGAGTTCCGCTTTCGGCTCCCGACGGTGAACATCCTCGCGAAGTCCGACGTCCTGACCCCCGACCAGCAGCGCGAGGTGATGGGATGGTCGGACGACCCGGGCAGCCTCTACGACGCGATTACCCGCGACACGCCGACCCCGGACGTCCAGCTGTCGACGGAGCTGTTCCGAGCGATCGAGACGATGGCCCCCCTCGTCGGCCTCGTCCCGACCTCCGCGAAAGAAGAGAGTGGACTCGAGCAGCTCTATCGGTCGTTCCAGCGCGTCTTCTCAGGCGGAGAGGACCTCGAGCCGTCCCACGCGCCCACCAACGAGTGACGAATCACTCCTCGGTGAAGAAGAGACCCATTCCGGCGGAGGCGGCCTCCTCCTCGTCCTTGAAGCGACGGTAGAGCGCCTCCGCGTCCGGCCCCGGGAGCTTCGTCCCGATAGGGCCGAGGAGTTCCTCGGCCCGGTGGATCGCATCCGCAGCGCCCTCGATCAGGACGTAGGTCGCACCGGCCGGCCCGCCCATCGCGGCCGCGTCCCGAACCTTCTGGCTCTGACGGGAGACACGGTCGTCCTTGAGGGCGACATCCAGTTCGGTACGCTTCGTGGTGGGGACGGAGAAGAGGGTCCACGCCATGCTTTCCGTCGACCGGCCCGTGTATATGGGCGTTTTCGGGCCGGCCGGCAGCGAGATGAACGGGTCGGACCTTGGGATTGCGTGTACTCCTCGACCCTTGATGCGCCGGTGCTCTTACTCGGCACCGCCCACGTAGTCGATCTGAGCGGCCCGCTTCGCGAGACGCTCACCGGTCGCGTGCTCGACGGGATCGCGGTCGAGCTGGACCCCGAGCGGGCCGAGGCGCTGATGGCGCCCGAGGGATCCGGCCGCGGGCGTGGTTCCGCGCCCCTCTTCGCCCGCTTATGGGGCGTGATTCAGCGGCGTCTCGGGGCCGAGATCGGCGGGGGAGTCCCCGGTGCCGAGATGAAGGTCGCGATCGAGGTCGCCCAGTCCCGCCGACTCCCCGTCTTCCTGATCGACGACCCACTCCGGGTCACGCTCACGAATCTCGTCCGGTCGCTTCCGTTCAAGGAACGCGTGACCCTGCTCACCAGCGCGGTCGTCGGACTGTTCCTCCCGGCGCGGGTCGTGCGGGGAGAGATGGACCGGTACGCGGAGTCCCCGGGCGAGTTCACCGACGAGCTGCGCCGTGTCAGCCCGACCACGGCCCGGGTACTGCTCGACGAGCGCAACGAGCACATGGCCGACCGGCTTGCCGAGCTCCGTCAGCGGGGATACGGTCGGATTGCCGCCGTGCTGGGCGACGCCCACCTAGAAGGCCTCCATAGCGCGCTCGCACGACGGGGGGTCCCCAGCGAAGTCGTCCGATTCGCGGCCCTGCGGGCGGCTACAGCATCGTCACCCGGTTCTTCGTAGCGTCTTCCACGGCCCGGGAGAACGCCTCGACAAGCGACGAGACCTCGGGTGAGGAGACCTCCTCGAGATGCCCGGAGTCGGAGAGCTCGGAGACCGGTGGGAGGACGGGAAGGCTGCCGAGGAGCGGGATCCCGTACTCCTGGGCGACCCGGCCGACGCGACTCGGGCCGAAGAGGTCGGTCCGCTGCTGACAGTGAGGGCACGTGATCCAGGCCATGTTCTCCACGACGCCGAGCAGCGGGACGTGGAGGTCGCGCGCCATGTTCATCGCTTTCTTGACGATCAGCGCGGCGAGGTCCTGCGGCGTCAGCACGAACACCATCCCGTCGATCGGGATCGTCTGAAACACGGTCAGCGGGACGTCACTGGTACCGGGGGGCATGTCGATCAGCAGGTAGTCGAGGTTCCCCCAGTGAACGCTCCCGAAGAACTGGGTGATCAGGCGGGTGACGAGCGGTCCTCGCCAGATGACGGGGGTCTGTTCGTCCTCCACCATGAACTGCGAGGAGACGACCGAGATCCCCGAAGGGGTCGAGGCCGGCTCGATTCCCTCGCCTCGGTCGACCAGCGGCCCGGTGAGTCCGAGCAGTTTCGGGATCGAGGGACCGGTGATGTCGGCGTCGAGGATTCCTACTCGTTGTCCGCGACGGGCCAGCTCCGCCGCGATGAGCGCCGTGACCGCGGACTTGCCGACTCCTCCCTTCCCGCTTCCAACGGCGACGACGTGCTGGATTCCTCCCTTGTCCATGCGCGAAAGAAGGCCCCGGGCCGCCGGACGCGCCGGCGCGTTCGGGGCGGGTCCCCGAGACGCGGGAGAGTGGTCCGGCTCGCCCTCGGCGGTCATGCGGCGTCTCACGGGGGCGTGGATATATAACGGGCCGCCGTCCGACGCGTCGAACTTGGGGAGTCACCATGACGATTGGTCGGTCGGAGGAGCTGGACGAGATCTTCCGTCCGTCGTCGGTCGCTGTCGTGGGAGCGTCGAACAAGGCCGGAAAGGTCGGGACATACCTCTTCCGCAACATCCTCGAGGCCGGGTTCAAGGGCGTCGTGTACCCGGTGAATCCCTCGTCGAAGAGCGTCTCCGGCGTTCGCTGCTACCCGAGCATCGAGGAGCTTCCCGAGACCCCCGACCTCGGAGTGATCATCGTCCCCGCTCCCTCGGTGGGTGACGTCATCGACCAGCTCGGAAAGGCCGGCTCGCGCGGCGTCGTGATCATCACCGCCGGCTTCCGCGAGCTCAACGAGGCAGGGGCCGCGCTCGAGCAGGACGTCGTCCAGCGGGCCGCGAAGTACAGGATGTCGATCATCGGCCCGAACTGCTTCGGCGTGATCAACACGGATCCCGAGGTGAGCCTCAACTCGACGTTCAGCGCGAACCTCCCGCCGCGAGGGAACATCGCCTTCGTCTCCCAGAGCGGGGCTCTCTGCGCCGGGATTCTCGCCTACGGCGTCACGGAGCGGATCGGGTTCTCCCGATTCGTTTCCGTGGGCAACCGCGCGGGCATCGACGAGAACGACCTGCTCTACTCGCTCGGCCGGGACGAGGCGACCAAGGTGATCCTGCTCTACCTCGAGAGCCTCGTGGACGGGCGTAAGTTCCTCGAGACCGCAAGGGAAGTCACGGAACACAAGCCCGTCCTGGTGATCAAGGGAGGACGGACGCCCGCCGGCGAACGGGCCGCGAAAAGCCATACGGGCTCCCTCGCCCAGTCCGGCCGAGACCAGCTGTACGACGCGCTCTTCAACCAGGCCGGAGTCCAGCGGGCGGAGACGCTGGGAGAGCTGTTTCGCATCGCGAAGATCTTCTCTTCCGGCCTCAACCTCGAGGGCCCGCGCCTCATGCTGCTCACGAACTCCGGGGGCCCGGGGATCGTCGCGGCGGACGCCGCGGTGCGGAACGGGCTCGAGCTTCCTCCGCTCGCGCGGGCGGTCCACGACGACCTCGTGCCGCGCCTCCCCCGGTCCGCGACGGTCGCGAACCCGCTCGACATGACGGCGGACGCTGGGGCCGACCACTACCGCGACATCCTGCAGCGCCTGCTCGCGGCACCGGACATGAACGGCGCGCTCGTCATCACGACCCCGACGCCGACGATGACCGCGGAGTCCGTGGCGCGCGCGATCCTGGCCGCCAAGGCGACTACGACGAAGCCGATCGCCGCGTGCATCTTCGGGGTGAACGACCTCTCCCACGAAGTGGCGCTGTTGGAGGACAACGGCGTGCCGACCTTCACGTTCCCCGAGGAGGCGGCCCAGGGGCTCGGGGCGCTCGCCAAGTACCACGCGTGGTGGACCCGGCCGAAGACTGAGGTGCGCGTCTTCGATGTCGACCGGGCGGCGGCGCAGGCGGTCGTGGACCGGGCCCGGCGCGATGGGACCGTGATCCTCTCCGACCTAGCGGCGCGCGGCTTGCTGAGCGCCTACGGAATCCGGTTCCCCAAAGGAGGGGTGGTCCATACGTTGGACCAGGCCGTCGCCGCGGCCGACCAGATCGGCTACCCTGTGGTCCTCAAGGTCGTCTCGCCGGACCTTTCCCACAAGACCGACGTCGGCGGAGTAGCGCTGGGCATCCGCGATCCGGCCTCGCTCCGAGCGGCGTGGGCGGCGATGCAACAGTCGCTCACCGCGAAGGCTCACGACGCTCGAATCGAGGGGTTCGAGGTCGAGACGGAGATTCAGGAAGGGAAGGAGGTCCTGGTCGGGGTCCAGCGGGACCCGCACTTCGGCCCAATTCTCGCCTTCGGTCTCGGGGGAATCTACGTCGAGGTGTTGAGGGACGTGACGTTCCGGCTGGCCCCGATCCGACCGCTGAGCGCGCTCCACATGGTGCAATCGGTGAAGGCGTTCCCGCTCCTGCGCGGCGTGCGCGGTGAGCCGCCGAGCGACGTCGAGGGGTTGACCGAGGTGATCGAGCGAGTCTCGCAACTCGCGGTGGAAATGCCGGATGTCGTGGAGCTCGATATCAACCCGTTGATCGTCCTGCCCGGCCACGCGGGCGCGATCGCCGCCGACGCGCGGATCGTGCTTGGTCCACCTTCCAGATCGGCACCTCTCGCTTCAGCTGCTCGATAAGGAGGCGGGCCGCGGCGAACGCCGGCGCCCGGTGCCCTGTCGCCACACCGACGATCACCGAAGGCTCGCCCACCGGGACCGGGCCGAGCCGGTGCCACAGGACGACCTTGCCGGCGCCGTAACGACGGCGGGCCGTCCGCTCGAGGGTCGCGAGGGCGGCGAGGGCGAGCGGTCGATGCGCCTCATAGTGAAGCGCGGAGACTTTCCCGCGCCGCGTCCGGTCCGGCCGGACCCGTCCGAGGAACACCACCACTCCGCCGAGCTCGTCGCCCCCGAGCTCTCGCATCGCCGCTGCGAGAGAGAGTGGGGCGCGGGTCAGTCGGACGCTCACGGCTAGCCGCCTCCGTACGGGGGGTGCACGGCGAATTCGTCCCCCGGTCGGAGCCGTGTCGCGCGGCTCGAGACATACCGACCGTTCACCACGAATCGACAGGTACGGAGGATCGGAGCGAGCTTCGGGTATCGCTCCCTAAGGTTCCGAACGAGGATCCCGATCCGGACCCCGTCGGCCCCCACCGGCCACTGGAGCTCTCCGCGTCCGACCGCCAACCGGGCCGTGGCAAAGAGCAGGACCGTCACTCGGCTGGACACGGGAGAGCGAACCCGACCCCCCTCTAAGGATTTTGGAATGTCCGATTTGACAGAACCGATTAATACGCAGCTTCCCTCGAATCTGCCATGAAGGAGATTGGTATCCGCGTCGGCGGTCAGGCCGGCGATGGAATCGCCTCGATCGGCGAGTCGATCGCCCGCAGCTTCTCCCGGATGGGCCTCCACATCTTCGGGCTGAACGCCTACCAGTCGGTGATCCGGGGAGGTCACGTCTGGTTCCATGCCCGAGCATCGGAGAAGAAGGTCCACAGTCCCGGGGACACTGCCGACATCCTCTACGCGCTCGACCGCCAGACGGTCGACGTGCACGCCCCGATCCTCCATCCGGGCGGGACCATCGTGTTCGACCCCGAGAAGTTCCCGCTCACCCCCGCCGATGTTCCTTCGGGCCTGCAAATCCTCCCGGTGCCGACGCTCGAGTTCGCCCGCAAGTACACGAGCCAGTCGATCCTGCAGAACGCCGCGGGGCTTGGCGCGACCGCCTACCTCGCCGGGATCCCGCTCGAGGTCGCCCAGAAGGTGCTGGCCGACTCATTCGGGAGGAAAGCCGGGGATGTCGTGACCTGGAACACCGGCGCGTGCGCGGACGGTTATCGCTTCGCCGAGCAGCAGGGGACGACTCACCCGAAGGCGGTCACGGTGCACGGGCCCCCGAAGCTCTTGATGACCGGGAACCAGGCGATCGGCCTCGGCGCCGCCGCGGCCGGCCTCAAGTTCCTGGTCCAGTACCCGATGACCCCGGCTACCTCGATCATGCACTGGCTGGCGGCCCACTCTCGGGCGCTCGGGATCGTGGTGAAGCAGTCCGAGGACGAGCTCGCCTCGATCAACATGGCGATCGGGGCATCGTACGCGGGGGTCCGGACGATGACCGCCAGCAGCGGCGGCGGCTTCGCGCTGATGACCGAGGGTCTTGGGATGGCCGGCATGGCAGAGGTCCCGGTCGTGGTGGTGGACGCGGCCCGGGCCGGTCCCTCGACCGGTCTCCCCACCAAGACCGAGCAGGGAGACCTCAACCTCCTGATGGGCGCTGGCCAGGGCGAGTGGCCCCGGGCCGTGCTGGCCCCGTCGAACCCGGTCGAGGCGTACGAGCTCACCCTGCGGGCGTTCGACCTTGCCGAACGATACCAGACCCCCATCCTCCTCCTCACCGACTTCCACCTCGCGGAGGCGATGGAAGGGGTCGATCGATCGGAGATCAACCTGGATGTCTCGATCCCGTCCCTGTTCACGGTAGAGCCGAACGGACACGACTACCGCCGGTACGAGGACACCGGGTCCGGCGTGTCGCCCCGGGCGTTCCCCGGTCAGCCGGGACTGAACCACATCGCCCTCTCGGACGAACACGACGAGTGGGGGCACGACATCTCCGACATTCGCGTCGGGATCCCCGAGTCGGTGGCGATCCGAGAGAAGATGATGGAGAAGCGGATGCGCAAGCTGAAGGGGCTCGCGAAGGACTCGCCCCCGCCATTGCTCGAAGGCCCGGCCGACGCCCCGCTCACGTTCGTCGCGTGGGGCTCCACGGTAGGCGCCGTGCGGGACGCGATGAGCCTCTTGGAGGAGAAGGGGAAGGCCACGAACCTGCTCCGTTTCCCGACCCTGTATCCGCTCGACCCCCACGTGATCCAGACGTTCTTCGCTCGGGCCCACAAGACCCTGCTCGTGGAAGGGAACTACTCCGGCCAGTTCGGCCATCTCCTGCGGGCCGAGGCGGGGATCGAGCTCCCCCATAAGTTCCTCAAGTACGACGGAGAGCCTTTCTACCCGCACCAGATCGTCGAGCGCGCAGAGGAGGTGCTCTGACCATGGCGGACAGCCTAGCGGCCCCCATCGTCACTCCGTCCGCGACGCAGCTCCCGATCGTCGGCAAGTCGCAGACCAAGCCGACGTGGTGTCCCGGCTGCGGCGACTACGGGGTCGTCGCCGCGATCGAGATGGCGCTGAAGCGCCTCAAGATCCCGAGCAAGGACGTCGTCATCGCGTCCGGGATCGGCTGTTCCTCGAACCTGCCGCACTTCCTCTCGTCCTACGGGTTCCACGGAATCCACGGGAGGTCAATCCCCCTGGCCGAAGGGATCCGCTGGGGCAACCACGGCCTCACGGTGATCGCGACGGGCGGGGACGGCGACGGATTCGGGATCGGGGTGGGGCACCTCATCCACGCCATGCGACGGAACGTCAAGCTGACGTACGTCACGATGGACAACCAGATCTACGGACTCACGACCGGGCAGGCGAGCCCTACCTCGCGAATCGGTCAGAAGACGAAGTCAACACCGACCGGCGTGATCGAGAACCCGATCGATCCCATCTCGCTCGCGCTCGCGAGCGGTGCGACCTACGTGGCGCGGGGCTTCTCGGGGGACGTGAAGCACCTGACCGATCTCGTCGCGGGGGCGATCCAGCACAAGGGATTCGGGTTCGTGGACGTGTTTTCCCCGTGCGTGACCTACAACAAGATCAACACGTTCGACTTCTTCCGCCAGCGCGTCTACAAGCTCGAGAGCGCCGGTCACGACCCGCACGACATCGTCGCGGCATGGCAGCGGTCGCTCGAGTGGGGCGACAAGATTCCGATCGGGCTGTTCTACTCGGTGGATATCCCCACGTACGAGGACCTCGAGGAAGTCCTCGCGGTCGGGCCGCTCGTCCATCAACCCTGCGGCCTCAAGGGCAAGGAGAAGGTCCTCGACGAGTTCATCTGAACTCGCCTTGCCCGGTTCCGAAACCCCTTCTCCCCGCTCCCGTTGGCATCAGCCGGCGACGCGGAAGAGATACGCGTCCTCCTCGTGGAACAGCACGGGGTAGGCCGTCGGGGACGCGAGGAACGGTCGCGGAGAGAACGCGGACCAGAGCATCGTGTTGTTCTGGGTCACCACGATGTACTCGACCGAGAGAGCCGCGAGCGCTTGCTGGTCCATCGGGCCGAACGTCCCGTTCGGAAGGTCATGGACGAGCTGCGCATACGACGCGTTCACCGTCTGCCATTCGGGGATCATCGGATAGAGCAGCACGATGTCGGCGCAGTACCCCGGAAGGAACTGGCCGGCACTCCCTGGGGCGACGAGCACCCTCGCCCCGGACGGGAGATGACTGCCGGCAAAGTCGAGAAGGTCGAAGTCGGCCGCGGTGACGTTCCCGAAGTCGTGGTAGAGCCCGTTGAGGGTCGGTGGGAACGCGGTGGAGGTGAGAACGACGCCCGGCGCCACGATCACGAGCGCGATCAGGAAGGGCGTAACCGCGCGGGAGGCGATTGGCGATGCGCGCCTCGGACGAACCCGGGACACCGGCGGCGAAGAGGATCTGCTGGGCGGTAGGGCGTCGGCCCTTCGAAGCCAGCCTGCGAACCGTTCGATCGCGAGCGCCAGGGGGACCGTCGCGATAAGGCCATACAGCGTGAAGAGCCAGATGGAGAGCTCGCTCGAGCTCGAGATGTTCGTGAAGTCGACCGCCGGTCCGAACCCCGTGCTCGCCAGCCAGAAAACGAGGAGCAGCACGACCTGAGCCAACGCCGCCCCGGCTACGAACGGCCGGAACGGTTCCAGGTACCGCCCGAGGGCCGAGTCCCGGGCGACGAGGAGCAGCACCGCAAGGCCAATGGCGATGAGGAGGGCGAGTTCGAGACGGAGCGCCGCGACCGTGGAGAGACCGGTATCGGAAGAACCGAACAGGAACGGGTCGATCGTCCCGAGGAACTGCGACTGTGTGATCCCGGGCGAGGTCCCGGAGGGAGCTCCCGTGGCGCCGGGGACGAACTCGGGGCTCGAACGACCGACGGCCAGCACGTAGAGCGACGGGACGATCCCGACGAGCGTGGTGGCCACGGCGATCCCCCAGCGGGAGAACCAGCCTCGGATCTGTCCGCTGAACCGCGGACGGACGAGGAGCGCCACGATCGGGAGAGCCAGCAAGAGCCACTCGGCGCCGACGGGGTTCATGGACGCCGAGTACCCGAGCAGGAGCCCGAAGCCCACAACGTCCCCTAATCTCGGGAGCGGGGGTCGAAGCCAGACCACGGCCTGCCCGGCGAGGAGCAGGACGAGCGGGAACGCGAAGACGAAGTCGTTGCTGCCGTAGACGATCCCGCGAGTCCCCGTACCGATCCAGCCGAGCGTCAGCGCCACGGCGAGGCCGGCCCGTTCGCTACCGAACATGCGCCGGCCGAACACGAACCCGGCGAGCGGGCTCAGCCCGAAGAAGAGGGGCGTGGTGAGCAGGGCGGTGCGGGCCGGAGGAAGCCCGAACAGGAGTTGCGAGCCGCCGAGCCAGACGGTGGTCCCCTGCGGATACAGGAGCCCGGTCGTGGCGTACGGCGAGAACGAGGTCGCCGTGGCGTGGTGGTTCAGCAGCAGGCTCGTGTATAGGGTGAGGAGACTCGAGTCGTAGGTATTCCCGGTCGGAACCGACACCGCGACGGAAAGTTCGATCAGGAAAAGGGCGAGAGCCGAGAGCAGGACGAGGCATCGGACCGGCGCGAGCAGGGACGCGAGGTGGGTACGGCTATCCCCGGCCCACCCGGGACGTTCGGCTGCTCGGAGCGCGAGGGCCGCCACCGCGGCCGCCGCGAGGATCGGGAGGATGTACAGCAACGGCGTAACGAATGCGTCCCACGGCACGGACGCAACAAAGTAGAGGAGGGCTCCGCCGAGGTAGAAGTCGAGCAGCCCCCGTTCGATCGGCTCGGGTCGTTGCCAGAGGGGAACGAATCGGGCGCTGAGCGTCCGGACGAGCTCGCCCACCACGAGCGCCGCCGCGGCCCACACGAGGAGTGCGAAAGCCCACTCGGCGGCTCCCGGACCGGGGATGCCCACGGGAGGGTTCACGAAGGTCGGCTACTAGAATCCTCACCCTGCCTGCCGGACGGCACACTTTTAGTGTCGTGCGGGGAACCCGTCGAGTAGGCGAGGCCCTTGGCCCAGGATTCGGAGGAACTGGTTCGGGAGGGGCTCTCGAGCGTCACCAAGGGGACGCTGTTCCTGCTCGTCTCGACCCTGCTCCTGGTCCTCCTCAACTTCGTCTCGCGGGTCATGCTGGTCCGCAGCATCTCGACGAGCGACTGGAGCTCGTACTCCTTCGGCCTCACGCTCACCGGTGTGCTCATCGCGCTCGGCACCCTCGGACTTCCGAGCGCGGTTGCCCGGAGCCTTCCCTACACGACCTCGGACGACGAACGTCGGACGATCGTCCGGAGCACGCTGTGGATCGGAAGCATCAGCGCCCTCGTCTGCGCGGTCTTGATGTTCGTGTTCGCCGGTCCGATCGGCCAGACGCTCGCGGCGCCGGGGATCACGCTGAGCCTCCGGTTCTTCCCGATTGCCGTCGCGTCGGGGATCCTAGCGAGCTTGATCGCATCGATCTTCCAAGGATACGAGGACGTTGCGCCGAACGCTCTCTTCCTGCAGATCCTCAACCCGTCACTGTTCGTCGCATTCCTCGCGATCTGGTACATCGTCCCGCCACCGGGGATCACCCTCACCGACGGCCTGATCGCTTACGCGTCAGCGAACGCGATCACCCTGGGATTGCTGGTCCTGTACCTGGTTCGACGTCTCCCGAGCCACCTCTCTCCCGGGCCGCTCGCCCCCGCGGCGCTGCCTCGGTTCCTGCGGTTCGCCGCGCCGCTGTTCGTCGTGGGCGTGATGGCGTCGGTGACCGGGTCGGGGGACACTCTGATCCTCGGGATCTTCCACTCGGGGGTGGTCGGAACCTACACGGCGTCGCTCACGTTGAGCCGCCTGCTTCCCATCGGAATCGGGGCGGCGGCGTACATCTTCCTGCCCGTGGCGAGCCGCTTCGTTCGCCTGCGGGACACCGCGTCGATCGGGATCACCTACGTCACGGTGACGAAGTGGATGATCCTCGTCTCCCTGCCGCTGTTTCTCCTGTTCTTCTTCGTTCCGAGCGGATCGCTCGGGTTCGTCTACGGTCCGGGATACACCGCCCAGGTAGTGCCGCTCCAGATCACGGTCGTAGCCGCGTTCGCCACCACGCTCTTCGGACCGGCATCGAGTGCCCAGGTCGCGTTCGGCCAAACCCGGCTCCTGGCCGTTAACGCCGTCGCCGCTGGTGTCGTGGACGTGGCGGTCGCCTTGGCCCTCGTCCCTTCCTACGGGTTCGACGGAGCCGCCATCGCCTGGAGCGCGGCGAACATCACGTACGCCACGCTCTGCCTAGTCCAGCTGGGCCTCTTGACCGGCGTGCACCCGTTCCATCGACACCTCGTCACCCCGTTCCTGGTCACGGCAATCCCGGTCGGCCTCCTGCTCGGGGCGCTCCATCCGCACCTCCCGTGGTGGAGCCTACCGGGGATCGGGATTGGGATTGCGCTGCTCTTCGTGATCGCCGTCCTGGTCACGCGGTCGATCGACGACGGGGACCGCCTGCTGCTCGAATCCGTGGAGCGGCTGGTCGGGCGACCTCTCCCGTTCTTCCGTCGCCTCGGTCGGTACGCCCTGCGAAGCCGCGCCCGCTGACGCTGCCACGCGCGCCGGGACCGGTCGGTCCCGGATGTGCTCGATCAGCAGGAGCACCACACCGCCCGCCAGGAGGAAGAACACGAACTCCGCGAGCGAGTTCGCCGCGCTCGTGTCCCCGGCGGCATCCACCACGGCTGTCACGACCAACAGGGCGAGGGCCGCGCCGATCGGGTACCGGCCGTCTAGGCGGGCCCAGACCGAGTAGGCGAGGTAGGCGATCAGGAGGCCGACGAAGATGGGGGTGTACGGGATGTCCATCGGGTACCGGAAGAACAGGGACCGCGACTATTTTCGTATGCCGACCTCGGTGTCGGACGAGCTCGCCCGAGGAGGCCCGGACCCGAACTATCTCGTATAACCCGTCTCGGGGTCCCTCGCCAGATTTACATAGGGCGCGCGTCATGCGACGGCTAGAGGGCGCTCCGCCCTCGAGGTTTCCGTGGCTACCCGGCGAGGTTCCCGCATCATCCCGCTCACGCTCGGCATCGCCATGCTGGCCGTGGTACTGGTCGCCGGCCTGTTCCCCAACGCGGGGACGGTCCAGGCCCAGTCCTCCTGTCCGTACGGAGGGTGCACGACGTCCTCGTCGGTGCCCGTCTGGGAGTACGTCTCGATCTTCGTGATCATCGCGGTCGGCGCCATCGTGGCGCTCCTGTTCATCATGCGCCGCCGCCGACCTCCGCGCGCTACCACGGTGGCGCCGGCGGCGGGGGCACCCGGGCCACTCACCCCCTGGGCCGAGACTGAGACGGCGCCGAGCGGACCCTCCGCTCCGTACATCGAGACGCCCGAGGACGTCGGTCACGCACCGCCCTCCGTAGGACCTTCGGCCGCCGCGGCCGCCGCGCCACCCGCCGGAGCCGCCGCGGGTGCGGAAGCGGGTTCCGACATCGACTCGTTGATGGCGGAGCTCGACAAGATCAGCACGGAGATCCTGAAGAAGGCGCCCCAGAAAGGGGCGGGCGCGAAGGGCGAAGAAGGGGCCGAGGGCGAGGACGCCGACAAGACGTAGCGATTCCCCGATTTTCCCTCACGGTTTCTGTTAAGAGCCTGCCCGGCGTCGTATCCCCTATGAGCCCCGGTAACTCTCCCGCGGACGATTCCGCCCTGCTCATGGAGCTGCGGAAGGCCGTGGCGGAGGCTCCCCGGCGACCGATGGAGATCGAGGTTGGAATCGCCCTCTCGATCGCCCTCGGGCGGCAGCGGCCGGTGGTCTCCTGCGGTGGGTGCCAGACCCCGCTCGAGTTCGAGGGGATCCCCGCGCGAACCAACGGCGAGCTCAAGACTCCGTTCCGACTCCTCTTCGGACAGGCGCCGGTGGAGTGACCCCGGCTTCCCGGCGGCGAGGGAGCCAGGGAGGGTCTCCGTGACGTTCCCCCTCATCGAGGACGTCATTGGTGCCGCGACGTTCCTGATGTCGACGATCGGCCTCCCCGGCCTCTTCTTCCTGATGGCCCTCTCGGTGTTCGGCTTCTCGCCCATTCCGGCCGAGTTCATTCTCCCGCTGGCCGGGTTCCTGGTCGCTAACGGGACGTTCTCGTTCGGATGGGCGGTCGGGGTCTCGCTCGCCGCTACGATGGTCGGCGCCTACGCGGGCTACGCGATCGGACTGTGGGGGCGGGACCGGATCACGGGGATCGGCCTCGGCCACCTCCGGATCGAAGCGAGCCATCTCGCGTGGATGGACCGGTTCTTCGCGAAGTACGGCGAGCTCACCGTCGCCCTCGCGCGCAACGTCCCGGTCGTGCGGAGCTACATCAGCTATCCGGCCGGAACGGCGAAGATGGAGCCGGCCCGGTACGGGGTCTACACGCTGCTCGGATCGACCCCCTACACGGTCGGCCTCATCTGGGCCGGAATGCTGCTGCGTTCCGACTGGGTGGTTCTCGCCTCGTACTTTCAGCTCCTCGACCTCCCGCTGCTCGCCGTGATCGTCGCGGTGGTCGTCTACCTCGGACTTCAGGTCGTCGGGGTACTCGCACCGGGGTGGCCTCCCCGGCGAGCCCGTGCCCGCTCCGCGACGGAGCCTCGCTCCGAGGCCCGCCAGGAGTCGTCACCGCCTTCGGCGTGAGAGATCCCTCAACCGCTTTCGCCCGAAGCGGGTTCGCGTTCTCCGAGCGCGTACTCGGGTCGGACGACCTTGCCCATGGTCCTTCCGACGAACTCTCCGTCCTCCACGATCCGCTCGCCGTCCCGGTAATGCTCCCGCGGGCGAACGACCTCCCAACCTTCGAACGGGGACCAGCCGCAGGGCGATTGGAGGCGGCGCCCTTCGACCGCCGACCGGCGCGTGAAGTCGACCACCAGGAGGTTCGCCCGATGTCCGGGGGCGATGCGACCCTGCGGCTGACCGAACCAGCGGGCCGGCCGATCGCACGCCGCCGCAACGAGCACCCCGAGATCGAGCTCGCCGGTCCGGACCCGGGCGAGCAGAAGGGGTAGCATCGTCTCGACACCGGGAACGCCGCTCGGGGCCCGGTCAAACGGGAGGCTCTTCGCCTCGGCCGGATGCGGAGCGTGATCGCTCGCCACGCAGGGTATCTCTCCTCGGAGAAACGCTTCCCAGAGCGCGCGCCGTGCCGTCTCCGTGCGAAGCGGGGGATTGACCTTCCATCGAGCGTCCGGTCCCGAACGGTCGGAGAGGAGCAGGTGGTGCGGGCTGGCCTCGAACGACAGCCCGGCGGCCCGGAGCCGCCGCGCCCCTTCCACCGTGGTGACGTGCGCGGCGTGGAGCCGCAACGACCTCGGAGCCTCGATGAGTCGGGCCAGGGCCGCCTCCTCAGCGCGGACCGGTCGGTGGGCGTTCCAATCGACCGGGGAGATCGGCCGGGCCTCGGACCCGAACTGGGATGGGTCCTCCGCGTGCACCGACACCGGAAGTCGAAGGCGGGCGAGCCGGGTCCAGAGCCCGGGCAACTCCGCGGGCTTCGGAGGAACGTCGATCCCCGTGGTGGGGGCGAGGTAGACCTTGAAACCTCCCGCGTGGCGGGCAAGAGACGAGAGGGCGCGAGCGTCGGTCGGGGTCGCGTAGACCAGCATGTCGATTGCCGCCCGGCCCCCGGCAAGGGCGATCTTCCCTTGCAAACTCTCGAGATCGGTCACGGGCGGTCGGGTGTTCGGCATCTCCCCGACGAGCCCCACGCCGCCGAGCGCCGCCCCTACGGTACCGGTGGCGATCGTCTCGGCCTCCGAGGGACCTCCCGGCTCGCGGAAGTGCACGTGGAGGTCGGTGGCCGCCGGAAGGATGACCGCGTCCCCCACGTCGTGGCGGACCTCCCCCTTGCGGATCTTGCCGATCGAATCGATCCAGCCCCGGTCGTCGATGGCGATCTCGACCGGCTGGAGGCGACCCCAGATCAGCGCCCGGCCGGCGAGCACGAGCGCGATCGGCCGGCGAGAACGGCGGTCCGACCCCGCCTTCCGTCGGCGAGTGGACCCCGGCATGCGGCTGGCGGACGCGGGGGAGGCGTAAATAAGCGCCCGGCCCCCCACCGGAGGCGAGGGGTTTTCTTCCCACGTCCCTCCTTCGGTCGTGGCCGACCTTTCCCCGTCCGAGCGTCCTTGGACGTACGCGCGCAGCGGCGTGAACCGATCGAAGGTCTCCTCCGGTCTGGCGGCGTTGCTGGCCGAGGTCACGTATCGCCCCCCGCCCTCCGCCGGGCGGGTCGTCGACGCCCCCGGCCACTACGCCGGGCTGATCCGCATCGGACGCGAGACGATCGCCGTGACGACCGATACCGTCGGAACGAAGGTGAAGCTCGCCGCCGAGCTCGGCCGATGGGAGGAGGTCGGCGAGGATATCGTCGGGGTGAACGTGAACGACCTTGCCTCGGTCGGCGCGCGACCGGCGGGTCTCGTCGACACCATCCTCTGCCCCGCGCCCGACCCCGAGGCGTTCCGGGGGATCGGGAAGGGACTCGACCGGGGACTACGTCGGGCCCGCTGCGCCCTCCTCGGGGGCGAGACGGCCGTGGTACCCGAGATCGTGGACGGTATCGATCTCGGAGCGACCGCCTTCGGATTC
>DASPQG010000071.1:0-6865 GCA_035625085.1 Thermoplasmata archaeon | reverse complement strand
ATCGGGATTTCCGTACCACAGAATCGGGCGAGACGACGGAACCGCTCGGTCCGGGACTCCTGAATGGTGATCCGACCGGCGAAGATGTCCGGCTGGACCTCCTCGAGGAGACGTCCGTACTCGTGCCAGACGGCGTCGAGGGTCGGCCCCCGCAGGCGGGGTTCGGTACGACGCAGTCTCGCGAGGGCCCCCCGGCAGGTCAGTGAGTGATCAAAGATCGTGTCGTCCATGTCGAAGAAGATAGCCTTCGGAAGGGACACGTCCGACCGGTTGGGGGCGACACGCGTGCGGACCACGCCCCTCCACGCATACCTTCGTACTAAGCGCTGCGGGGCCCGCAGTTTCGTCGAGGGATGTATGCACCTCGGGGCGCTTGCTGGGGCGACTGCCGCTCTCGATGGGGAGCGAACAGCCTACACTGCGCGCGCCCGACAGTCGACGCAGCGAACCTCACCGTCTTCGAGGCGGGAGGAGGCCGCGCAGTTCGCGCACATTCCTCGACCGCACCCGACACACGGAACCGGGCCGGCGCCCTGCGTGAACGGGCGCTCGCAGTCCATGCAGCGGCGGATGCCTTCGGTGCTGAGCCGACCTTTGCCGGAAGGTCCGAGGCCCGGAAGGGCTGACTCGCCGTAGACCAGGGACTCAAGTTCGCTGAGCTCGTCCCGGAGTTCCTTGAGCGACGCGCGGGCTCTTGGGGACGGTTCCTTGGGCTCGGGAAAGGGTTCGGGTCGAGTGCCCCGCCGAGGTACGGCGGTTCGTCCATGCGGGCGACCCGGCGCTCGGTGCTCCGGGGGAAGGTCTTCGGCCGCCACCGGTTGGGACGGGCCTTCCCACCAGATCGGACGCTCGTCCTCGAGAGGTGGACGTTGCGGGGGCATCCGGTTCCCCCGACGCACCGCCTCCCATTCCGACCTTGGGATCGTCACCCAATCACCTTTGATCGTCGGCGGTGCCGAAACAGGGGATTCAAGGAAAGTGGAGTAGATTCCGGCCCCAACGATCACCGCCCCGACCCCCCCGAGGAGGCCCCATAGCGGGAGGTGGGAGCTCTTCGAACCGATCTCCTGGCTCGCGAGGAGGCCGGCATAGACGAGAAGGACGCTTCCGATCAGGAGCAGCGGGAAGGCACCCTCGAAGTTGTCGAGACGCCGCTTCATGGAACCCACCCGCTCAGGTTCGGGAACCCACCGGCTCTCTTTGCTTCATGCTGGGGCCTGGGGGAACCCCAGCCGAGAGTGACCCCCCACGGTCGCGAACGAGCGGCATCCTGACGGCGGGGAATGGCCCCGATCCCGTTCCTGGTTCAGGTGGTGGCTACGACACTGATGGTCGAAACCGCGCCAGGCCCCGCCGAAGAAATGCCGATATCAAAGTCGAGCACGATGTGCTGCGCTGCGGTAGGTGCGGCATTCTCGGTCAGGAAGAAGGCCGGCCCCGCGTACGTACCTGCGGTACCCCCGACCGGGGTTCCGGTGACGTATGTGGTCAACGTGATGGTCACAGGGCCGGTACCCCCGTAGAACAGGGCGTTCGCAACCGTGGTGAGGGTCACTTCCTCGACGAAGTCTCCCGACCCGCACGACGCCGTCCCATAGGCCCCCGTGAAGCTTCCGACGCACAGCGTGGCCCCGGCCGTGGTAGTTATGATACATGCCGTAGCCGCCGTCGTGCAGGGGGTCGTGTAGGCCGTGGTCGTGTTCACGGCGGAGAGCTTCGTCGCAAGCCAGGTGAGTCCGGGCAACGACGTCACGTTGGTGGTCTGAGATCCCTGGTAGCTAGGATTGGTCCCGCCCAGCGCCATGGTAGCCAATGCGAACCCGCCCACCATCGCCACAACGATCGCCGCGGTAGCGAGATAGACCGCCCTCTGCGTAACTTTCGAAGCCATCGGATTACCTCCCGGATTCTCCGGTGTTCGAGGGATATACAGGGGTTTCGATGCGTATATACCCCTATTACCGGCGCCCCGTCCCCGGGGCACGACGAATAACCCGGTTTTGCCCCCGAAGATCACCTGTGCCTGCCCGGAAGCCGGCTCTCGAGCATGGCCGGCCATCCCCGGAGCGGACCGGGCCGATGGGTCATTCGTAAGAAACGTCCGAGCGCATATAGGCTCGGACGGCGAGGAAAAGGATGACCACCATCTCGCCGACCAGAATCAGCATCTGGTAACCGTCGGTAACCGTGAGGTTCCCTGTGTAGGCGCCCCGGACCGCGTCCGCGACGTACGTGAGCGGGTTGATCCGGAACAGGACCTGGAGGACAACGGGAAGGCTGCTCGAGAGCGGGTAGAACACAGTGCTCGCGAAGTTCACTACGAAGATCAGCAGGATCTGGATGCTGTTGTAGGCCGTGTTCGACTTCACGAGCGCGGCGAGATACAGCATCAGGCCGCCGAAGAAGACGGACCCGATCGTGATCGATCCGAAGATCGTCACGAGCGCCACGAGCTGGCTTGGCACGGAACCGATGAGGGCGTACGCGACGGCCAGCATGACCGCGGCGCCGCCGAGCCCGAACAGGACGGAGGTGAGCATGATGCCAAACAGGTACTCGAGCCGCGTGAAAGGGCCCATGAGGAGCTGCGAGAGCATGCCCCAGCGCCGATCGGCCCATAGCATGCTGCCGCCCACGGTGCCGGCCATCACGATCTGGAACGACATGATCCCCGGCGTGAGGTACGTCAGGTAGCTGTGCCCCGCGCCGCCGGACGAGGCGACCGATTGGAATCCGTACCCGAAGAAGACGAGGTACATCGCCGGGAGGCCGATCAGGATGATCAGGCTCCCCGGGTCGGTGTTCACCAGGATGTTCCGGTACACGAGCCGGATCACGTTAGGCAGCGCCATTGTTCGTGCCTCCTTCGTGCCGGACCTGACGCAGGAAGACGTCCTCCAGCGTGTTCTGGCGCACGTTCAGCCATTCGAGCGCCACCCCCAGCTGTCGGGTCAGCTCAGCAATTCGGGAGAGGGCCTCCTTCGGGTCGTCGGTCAGGATGACCGCCGAGTGGCCGCTCACGGTCACCGTGGATTGACTACCCAGCCGCTCGGTGAGGGTCGAGAAGAACGCCGCCGACGCGCCGTTGCCGATCGTGATGTCAATCGTCTTCTTGCCGCCGTAGAGCTGCTTCAGGTTCGCGATGGAGTCGAGGACCAGAATGCGACCTTCGTCGATGACCGCGGCTCGATCGCAAAGGTAGTCGGCCTCCTCGAGATTGTGCGTCGTGAAGACCACGGTGAGCCCTCGCCGGACCTCGTCGCGCACCGAGTCGAGCAGCGTTCGGCGCATGATCACGTCGAGCCCGACCGTCGGTTCGTCGAGGAATAGCACGTCCATCTCGTGCATGAACTCCCGCGCGACCTGGACGCGACGCTTCTGACCGCCCGAGATGTCGAATGCCCGCCGCTTGCGGATGTCCGCGATGCCGAACTGCGCTAGCAACAGTTCCCGCCGACGCACCCGCTCGGGCTTCGGAACGCCCCACAGCATCCCGTACAAGTCGAGATTGCGCTGGACGGTCGTGAAGTCGAACGACTCGCCCTGCTGGACCACCCCGATCCGTTGCCGTATCCGCTGACCGTCGTGGAGGGGGTCCATTCCGAGCACCCGGAGCTTTCCCGAGGTCGGCCGGATCAGCGTGGTCATCGCCTTGATGAGGGTGGACTTGCCCGCCCCGTTTCGACCCAGGAGACCGAACACCTCCCCGCGCCGGACGGTGAAACTCACTCCGGCGAGGGCGAAGTGATGGCGGTCGTACGAGTGCCGAAGGTTTTCGGCGACCACCACCGGCTCCGGTCCTTCGGCGGTTCCGGCGGGCAGCGGAGAATCGGTCACTAATCGTCACGATGAAGCTCGTCCGAATAAGCGATACTCACGCTGGATGACCACTGTGCGAGAGTGACGCAGACCCTTTCCCACGACGGGCTCGTCCCTCGGCTCTCTGACGAAACTCTGCGCCCACCGGCCGGCCCGGGATCTCACCGGGATACCTCGCGATACGTACTTGACCCGGACTCGCGTCTCGACCCCGTCTCCGAAGAGCCGACCGGGAGGCGAATTCGAGATGTCGTCGAAGGGGAGGCAGGCCGGGAACGGTCCGGTCGACCGAAGGTTAGTAACGGTCCGACGCGCGTCTGTTCGAACGACGCCATGACCGCTTCGCACCGGCACCCGGGTTCGGATTTCGTCGGCGGGTCATTCGGCACGCGGTCCCTCGATATCGTTCAGCGGGAGTTCCGAGACCCGTCGCTCGAAGGACGCCGGATGTTCGCGGAGGGATTCGGCACGTTCTTCCTGGTGCTGGTGGCCGCCGGTGCCGGTGTGGTCAACGCGGTCAGCGGGGGGAAGATCCCATTGGCGGCCCAGGTCGCGGCACCCGGGCTCATGGTGATGGCGATCATCCTGTTCATGGGCGCCACGTCCGGCGCCCACCTCAATCCGGCGGTCAGCATCGCGTTCGCGGCGCGGGGAGACTTCCCCTGGAGGCGGGTCCCGGGTTACATCGTTGCCCAGGTTCTCGGCGCGGTCTTCGCCTGTCTCTTCCTGTCATGGCTGTTCGGCAACGTCGGCTCGCTCGGGGCCACGAATCCGGGGCCGGGGATCACGAGCCTGCAGGCGGTCGCGTTCGAGATCGTTCTCACCGTCGGGCTCGTGAGCACGATCCTCGGTACCGCCTCGAGGGCCCAGAACATCGGCCCGCTGGCGGCCCTCGCCGTCGGGGGCTACATCATTCTCGCGGGGCTCTGGGCCGCGCCGATCAGCGGGGCGTCGATGAACCCGGTTCGGTCACTCGCGCCCGACCTCGTGACCCATCAGCTCGGGAACCTCTGGATCTACGTCGTCGGACCCGTGGTCGGCGGTCTGCTCGCGGTGGGGGCCGCCTATATCCTGCGCGGACCGGGCGGGGACGAGCCGGCGATCGCAGCGGCGCAGGGCCGTCTCTCCGAGATCCTCCGCGAGTCCGCACGACCGGAGTCGCACCGGGCCCGTAACCACGAATCCCCGTCA
Source organism: Thermoplasmata archaeon (assembly GCA_035625085.1). Taxonomy (GTDB): domain Archaea; phylum Thermoplasmatota; class Thermoplasmata; order Lutacidiplasmatales; family UBA184; genus Lutacidiplasma. The sequence goes on along the minus strand of DASPQG010000071.1, from coordinate 1,855 downwards.
CCTTCGAATTCCGCCGAAGGGGAGCGAATAGGGTGAACCCGAACTTCGACCAGCTGCGCCTCACTCCCGGCGAGACCGTCGAGCTCGCCAAGCGCGACGCCGCCGACACGTCGACGTGGCCGGCCGGTAAACGCAAGGGCGAAGCCGCCCTGCCGGGGCTTCGCGCCGAGCTAGACCGCCTTCAGGAGCTGTTCTACGCCGACGCCCGCCACGGCCTGCTCGTCATCCTGCAGGGGATGGACACGAGCGGCAAGGACGGAGTGATTCGGCACGTCTTCGAAGGGGTCAACCCGCAGGGGGTCCGGGTCAGCTCGTTCAAGCAGCCGACCCCTGAGGAGCTCTCCCACGACTTCCTGTGGCGGATTCACCGAGACGCTCCGGCGAAAGGGGAGATCGTGATCTTCAACCGGAGCCACTACGAGGACGTTCTCATCGCCCGGGTGCACCACCTGGTGCCTCACAAGGTCTGGGCCAAGCGGTTCGACGCGATCAACGCATTCGAGCGGGAACTCGCCGAAGAGGCGAACGTGGTCCTGAAGTTCTTCCTCCACATTGATCGGGACGAGCAGGCCCGTCGCCTTCAGGACCGGATCGACGACGCCACGAAGCGCTGGAAGCTGACGGGAGCCGACTTCTACGAGCGGACGTACTGGGATCAGTACCAAGAGGCCTACGAGGACGTGCTCGAACGGACCAACACGCCGTGGGCGCCCTGGTACCTGCTGCCATCGAATCACAAGTGGTTCCGGAACCTGGCGATCTCGTCGCTTCTCGTGAACCAGCTCCGCTCAATGAAACTCCGGTACCCGGAGCCCCGGATTCCGTTCGCCTCACTCAAGGACCGCCTTTTGGAGGGCCGAGCAGGCAACCTCCTTCGGAAGCGACCGTAGGGCTCCGGCCCGGCCCCATGACGGGGTCACTTCCGAGAGAGAATTAGGGTATCTTTTTATATGAGTCCTTTCTTACTAATGCTGAAGGATTCGGGTCTTCGCCCCTCTCGCGGGGCGGTGACTCGGAGAAAGCAACCATGTCCAAGATCATTGGAATCGACCTAGGGACGAGCAACTCGGCGGCGGCCGTTCTCGAAGGGGGACGCCCGGTGATCATCCCGAGCGCTGAGGGAACGACGGTCGGTGGAGGGAAGGCGTTCCCCTCCTACGTCGCGTTCACGAAGGACGGGCAGCTGATCGTCGGCGAGCCTGCTCGGCGACAGGCGATCTCGAACCCCGAGGGAACCGTCACCGCGTTCAAGCGGAAGATGGGGACCGACTACCAATACACGCTCCACGGAAAGAAGTACACCCCGCAGCAGCTCTCCGCCTTCCTGCTCCAGAAAATCAAGCGGGACGCTGAGGCGTTCCTGGGGGACAAGGTCGAGAAGGCCGTGATCACCGTCCCAGCGTATTTCAACGACAACCAGCGCCAGGCGACGAAGGACGCCGGGGCGATCGCCGGGCTCGAGGTCGTCCGGATCATCAACGAGCCGACCGCCGCGTCGCTCGCCTACGGCCTCGACAAGGCCGGGAAGAACCAGAAGATCTTGGTGTTCGACCTGGGCGGCGGAACGCTCGACGTCACACTGATGGACTTCGGAGAAGGCGTCTTCGAGGTGATGAGCACGAGCGGCGACACCCAGCTCGGCGGCACGGACATGGACAACGCCGTCACCGAGTGGATCGCTTCCGAGTTCCAGAAGGAGTCCGGCGTCAACATTCGGTCCGACAAGATGGCGATGCAACGGGTTCGGGACGCCGCTGAGAAGGGGAAGATCGAGCTCTCCTCGACCATGGAGACCCAGATCAACCTCCCGTTCCTCACTGCGACCAGCGAGGGTCCGAAGCACCTCGCGCTCCCC
>DASPQG010000070.1:0-12102 GCA_035625085.1 Thermoplasmata archaeon | reverse complement strand
CGTCCTCTACGAGTTCACCTCCGAGTCGGCAACAACGGGAGTGCGTTATCGACCGGTCAGTTCAACGACACGACGCTGTTCTTCAACGTCGCCGGCGCGCTCGTGATGCTCGTCGGCCGGTTCGTCCCGATCCTGGCGATGCTCAAGGTGGCGGACCTCTTCTCGCACCAGGAGGTCCTTCCGGCGGGCGTCGGACCCTGCGGACGGCGAGCTTCACGTTCACGATCTACATCACGCTCTTCCTGATCATCACCACGGCGCTCCTGTTCCTGCCCGTCATGGCGATGGGACCGTTAGCGCAGATTTTCGGAGGGATGTAGCGTGGCGGGCGAGCTTTCTGTCGAGCCCGGCGCCAAGGTCTCCGTCCGTAAGGTGCCCCACACGTCGTGGCGGCGCGTCCTCGTCGCGTCGCTCAAGGGGTTCGACCCCCGCCGCGAGGTCCACAACCCGGTGATGTTCTCGGTCTACCTCCTGTTCCTGTTCCTGATCGTGCTGACGCTCGTCCCACACGCCTTCTCCGACATCGCCCGCTCGTACAACCCCGACTACTACCTCGCGGTCACGATCATCCTGTTCCTGACGCTCTGGTTCGCGCACCTTTCGGATGCGATCGCCGAGGCGCAGGGGAAGGCCCAGGCCGACAGCCTGCGGGAGATCCGCAGCGGGGTCCGGGCGCGCCAGATCCGACCGGACGGTGCGGCCGTCTGGGTCGCCTCGGACGTGTTGCGTGTCGGCGACACGGTGGAAGTCCGTCCGGGAGAGACGATCCCGATCGACGGTGACGTGATCCACGGGGCGGCGCTGATCGACGAGTCGATGATGACCGGCGAGTCGGAGCCGGTCACACGGGAGAGCGGCGGGGACAAGACGAGCGTGCTCGGGGGGACCCATCTCCTCCAGGGGACGATCCAGGTCCGGGTCACCACCGTCCGGGGAGAGTCGTTCCTCGACCGGCTGATCCGGCTCGTCGAAGGGCAGGGCCGCGACCGCACGCCGAACGAGCTCGCGCTCGGGGTCCTGCTCTACGCGTTCACGATCGCGCTGTTCAGCGTCGTGGTGACGTTCATCTTCCTCGCCGACTTCACCAACATCATCTACATCGACATCGCGACGATCGTCGCCCTGTTCGTCTGCCTGATGCCGACGACGATCGGAGCGCTGCTGCCCGCGATCGGGATCTCGGGGATCAACCGCGTCGCCCGTGCGAACGTCATCGCGAAGTCCGGGAAAGCCGTCGAGGCGGCGGGCGATCTTGACGTCCTGATCCTCGACAAGACGGGAACGATCACGGTCGGGAACCGCCTCGCCGTCCAGTTCGTCGCCGCGCCGGACGTCCCGATGGCCGACCTTCTCGATGCGGCGATGCTGAGCTCTTCTCTCGACGACACTCCCGAGGGCCGGTCGATCGTCCGGCTCGCGGTCCGTCGGGGGGTCCCGCCCCGCAAGCTCGAGCCAGGGACGTTCAAGGTGCTTCCGTTCACCGCCGAGCGGCGCATGAGCGGGATCGTGCTGTCGGACGGCCGCGAGGTGATGAAGGGCTCGCTCCAGGCGATGGAGTCGTACGGGGCGCTCCTGCCGCCCGAGCTCCGGCGCCAGGCGCAGCAAGGGGCGCGGCAGGGGATGACTCCCCTCATCTTCTCCAGCGGGAAGCGGGCGGTCGGCCTCGTCTACCTCAAGGATGTCGTGAAGCCGGGCATTCGCGACCGGCTCCGCGAGCTCAAGACGATGGGGATCCGCACGATCATGTGCACGGGCGACAACCGCCTCACCGCGGCCGCGATCGCCCGGGAGAGCGGGGTCGACGATTTCATCGCGGAGGCGAAGCCCGAGGCGAAATTGGTCGTGATCCAGCGTGAGAAGGCGCAGGGCCGCCTCGTCGCGATGACCGGCGACGGCACGAACGACGCCCCCGCGCTCGCCCGCGCGGACGTCGGGCTCGCAATGAACAGCGGGACGAGCGCCGCGAAGGAGGCCGGCAACATGGTCGACCTCGACAGCGACCCCACGAAGCTCATCGAGGTCGTTTCGATCGGGAAGCAGCTGCTGATCACCCGCGGGGGGCTCACGACGTTCTCGATCACGAACGACGTCGCGAAGTACTTTGCCATCATCCCGGCGGTCTTCATCGCCGCCGGGGCCGGGACGCTCCCCGGGATCGCCGTCATGAACGTGCTCGGCCTCTCCAACCCCGACCTCGCGGTGATTTCCGCCCTCGTGTTCAACGCGGTGATCATCCCGTTCCTGATCCCTCTCGCCCTGTATGGCGTTCCGTTCCGCCCACGCTCCGCGATTGACCTCCTCCGGCGGAACCTCCTGCTCTACGGGGTCGGGGGGCTCATCAGTGCGTTCATCGGGATCAAGCTCGTCTACATTCTGCTCGCCTGGTTTGAGGCGCAGCCGTGGGTCCAGCACCTCGGCGTCGTCATAGCCCACGTCCTGCCGCTCGGAGGGCTATGAGCATCCCCAAGCCGCCGGCCCCGCCGACCTCGACGACCGAGCCCGAAATCTTCCCGCCGCACTCGGGCCTCCGGCTCCTCCGGGCGACGGTCGTGTTCCTGGTGCTGTCGATTTTCGTGAGCGGGGTGGCCTATCCGCTGGTCGTTACCGGGATCGCGGACGTGATCAATCCCCACGGGGCCGGCGGGTCGCTCCTGTATGCCAAGAACGGCACGGTTATCGGCTCCTCGCTCATCGCCCAGAACACGAGCGCGCCGTACCTGTTCTGGAGCCGCCCGTCGCTCACCGACTGGAACACGACGCTCGGTGCGTCAACGCCTCCCGGTCCAAGCGATCCCGCGCTCGGTCAGCTGATCAACGAGACGATCAACTACACGGGACAGGCGTGGCACTGGAACTTCTCGAAGAACGGCACGCTTCCGTACTGGTTCATCGCGCCGTCCGCCTCGGACGTCGACCCCGACCTCGTCCCCCAGGCCGTGCTGATCCAGGTGCCCCGGGTGGCCGCGGCCACGAACCTGTCGATCACGTTCCTCACCAACCTCGTGAACGCGCATATCACGAACCCGGTCATCCCGTTCGTCGGAGTCCCGTACGTGAACGTACTCGTCCTCGACATCGACCTGCTCGGCTGGGAGGGAAGGTAACCGTGTACCGGCAGATCCTCGTGCCCGTGCAGCGTCCGAGCGAGGTGGAGCCGATGCTCCGCTTCGCCGCGATGCTGCTGGACGCGGACGGCGAGATCCGGCTCCTGCACGTCATTCCCACCACGACGCTCCCCGAGGTGACCCGGGAATGGCGGGCGTCCGTCAACATCGTCGTGCCCGCCCACGAGACCGGCGCGGCGCTCGACGTCCGCGTCGACCCCGAGGTCCGGGCGGCGACCGACGTCCCGGGGGAGATCCTCGAGAGCGCCGAGTCCCACAACGTCGACGCGATCCTCCTGACCCTCTCCGGGAACCGACGGAGCTCCCGCTTCTTCGTCGGCCACACCGCGACCGGGATCCTGCAGCACTCCCGGTCCGACGTTCTCGTGCTCAACCGGCTCGCGCTCGCGACCCCGAAGATCTCCCGGATTCTCGTCTCGACGTTCCAGGACCAGCCGCCGCCGAAGACGATGATGCTCGCCGAGGAGCTCGCGGTCAAGAACCCGCCGGCCCCGGTGATCACCCTCACCCTCGGCTCCTCGGCCGATCAGGGCGCGGAGGCGGGGGAAGAGAGCGAGGAGACGACCTCCCGCGGGATCCGGATCGTCCACCACCTTTCGACGTTCTCCGAATCGATGCTCGGCCGACGCCGGCGGCTTCCCGAACTTCTGCTGCAGGCGGCCCAGCGCGAGCGCTACGGTCTCCTTCTGGTGGGCGAGGAGGAGCGGGCGGGGGGTTCGCTGCTCACCCGTCGGTTCCTCGAGGAGCTGTTCCGCTCGGCTCCCTGTCCGGTCCTCGCCTTCCGCGACTAGGGGCGGGCGAAAGGAGCCACGGGATCGATGGGCGAACTCGCCTTCGTCGGACTCGGTCTCGCCGACGAGCGGGGCGTCCCCGAGCGTGCCCGCGCGGTGCTCGCCTCGGCGGACGTCGTCTTCGCGGAGGAGTACACCGCGATCGCCCCGGCCGGAACGATCGACCGCCTCGCGAGGCTGATCGGAAAGCCGATCCATACGCTCGATCGGCCGCTGCTCGAGTCCGAGGGGCCGATCCTCGAGTCGCTCACCGCGCACCGTCGTGTGGCGCTCGTCGTCGTCGGGGACCCGTTCGCGGCGACCACGCACGTCGCCCTCCGCCTGTCGGCGGAACGGGCCGGTCACACCTGGACGTACTGCCCGAACGCGAGCATCCTGACCGCCGCCGCCGGACTCCTCGGGCTCATGCACTACCGGTTCGGGCGTACGGTCTCCCTGCCGCTCCCGTCGGAACATTTCAGCCCGACCTCTCCGCTCGAGCACATCGCGGCGAACCGCGCCCGGGACCTGCACACGCTGGTGCTGCTCGACCTTCGCCCGGAGGAGGGCCGGTTCCTCACCGCATCCGCGGCGCTCGCGCTCCTGCGGGAACGCGACCCGCTTGAGGGCGTCCTTTCCCACTCAGATCGGGTCGCCGTGGTCGCGAGGGTCGGCCGGGACGACGCGCGCGCCTGGGCCGGAACGTTCGGTCGGCTGCGGTCGCTCGACTTCGGCCCGCCGATGCACGCGCTGGTGGTCCTCGCGCCGACCCTCCACTTCGAAGAGGAAGCGGCGCTCTCGCGCTACATGGTCCCGAACGAAGGGCCGCCTTCCGGGCCACGCTAGGTCGGCTTCGGGGCGGTCCCGGGGCCCGGTCGAACCAACGCTTCCGCGAACTGGCGGATCCGGAACGGGCGAAGCAGCAGGGCGTCCGGCCGCTGAGCGACCTCGGGAGCGAGACTTGGGGGCCGTGAGGCCGGAGCGACCAGGATCACCCGGAGCCCGGGGACCAGGCTTCGGGCCCGGCCGATCAGTGGCCCGACGCTCCCCTCGGCAAGGCTCGCATCCACGACGAGGAGCGAGGGGTGGTGCAGGCCGATCAGCTCGAGCGCCGGAGTGACCCCTTCTGCCTCTCCGTCGACCCGAAAGTGATGGAGACGCAGGAGGCCCCGCAATAGAACCCGCGTCTCCTCATCGCCGGCGACGACAATGGCGTTCGACGTGGACCCTACGTCGCCGCTCACGGTCCCTAGGCCGTGCCCGACCCGGATTGCCCAGGCACAGTTGGGCTCTCCACGGTCTTCGCCCTATTTCTTGGTGCGCATCGAAGCGCCTCCCTCGGTGGGGGGAGGCAAATGGAGCGCAGGGCTCACGGGGAGGCTGATTCGCTCTGACCCCAGTCGGCCACGCCCGCGGCCTGGAGGAGGTGGTCGAGCGCCGCATGGTACTGCGCGGCGGGGGCGGAAAGGAGCCCCCGGGCGAGGCCTTGGAGGGAGGCTCCGAACTCCCGTTCCGTGGGCGAGAACTGCCAGGAATGGGCCCCGTCCCGGCCCAAGGCCAGGAGGAAGGCGAACGCGAGCCCCCGTTCCTTGCCCTCGCTCGGCAGCGACTGGAGGATGGTGCGCTCCGCTCCGGCCTCGTGGTGGGTCCGATAGGAGCGGGCGACCCGGTCGACCCATGCGGCCTCTTGGGCAAGGCGGGAGTACCGTGGAAGGGTGTCCAGGAGCTCTTTCTCCTCGCTCGAGCGTTCGGCCCGCTTGAGGAGTTCGGCGACGCGGCCCGGCGAAGCGCGGGTGTCGTCGATGAGGCGCCGGGCCTCCTGAGGATCGGGGACGATCGTTCGGACGATCGTCTCGGCGTGCTCGCTCCAGAGCTTCTCGAGCGCGCGGCTCGCACGAGGCTCGTCGACCTCGAACGGGCCGTCCCAAGAACCGAGCACGGCCTCGAGCGCTCGCCGCTCCACCGCGGTCGGCTGGAGCGCATCCAGGAACGGAGCCAGCGCCTCGCCGTAGCAGACGCCTCCCGCGATCAGGGTGGTCCGCCCGCTGCGTTCGACCCGGGTCGCGAGTTCCGTTACGTAAGCGTCGAGGAGCCCGAGATCCGAGAGCTTCCCGAGCTCGTAGTCCCGGCGCAGGCCCCGCCCGAGCGGCGGGAGCGACGCATGGGGGCAGTCCGGTCCCCCCTGACACCGTACGTTCAGCTGGGCGGAGACCGGAAAGTCGGCGGAGGGATCGGGGCCGGCCGCCCCGTCGGAAAGGCTCGAGAGGAGATGCCGCTCGGCCCTCGCGCACCGGCGGCAGACCCGGAACGCGGTGCTGCCCCCCGGCCACCCCACCTCGAGGAACGGCCGGGGCTCCCCCGCCTGCAGGTGGGGGCACTCGAACCGGTGTTCGTTAGAGTTCTCGGCCAGGCGATACGGGAGCTCGGCCACTCGCTCGGCCCGGAACTCCGGAGGAGGGTCGGCGACGGGTCCGGAGCAGTAGAGGAACTTGCGGGTGGCGAAGAAGTGGAGACCCTTCCGCGCCCAGTCCAGGTACCCGAGCAGGAGACGGTCCGGCTCGTCCGATTGCTGCACGGCGACCTCCGCCTCCCGGTCCGTGCGAGCGAACGGGGCAAACGAGACCTCGCCGGCGGGGAGCGAGAAGGAGACGACCGTCGGTGGGGTCGGATCCAGGTAGAACTTGAGGAGCCCGGCGTACGCTCGTGCGAGGGGATCTCCCCAGCGGGAGAGCCGCTCCAGGCGGCGCTCGTCGTCGCGAGCCTCCCGTACCTCCTCGAGCTCGGCCCGCCGCCGATCAAACCGGTCGCGCGGGCAGTTCGGTCCCAGCCGAGGGAGCAAGGGATCGACCGTCCCCCTCAGGAGCTTCGCCCGGGCGATCAGGTCGCGTTCCCGAACCCCCGACGCCTTGTGAGCCCGCGGCACCCTGCGCCTCGACCGGGGAGCGGCCGGCGGTACTTATTTCCGGGGGTCAGTGGTGGCACGCCTCGAGGAAATGCCGGAACATCTCCCGGCCCCCCTCCGTGTGCTCCACCTCGGGGTGAAACTGAAGGCCCCAGATGAGCAGCGACGGGTGGGCCATCGCCTGCACGGGGCAGGCCGCGGAGTGGGCGAGCACCGTCCAGCCGGGGGGCGCCTCCGAGACCTGGTCATTGTGGCTCGACCAGACCCGGAGGCGGTCGGAGAGGCCCTGGAAGACCGGGTGGTCGGGGCGGTCGACGATGAGCTCGACCGACCCGAACTCCGGAGCGGCCGCCCGGGTGACCCGACCCCCGAAATGCCGGCCGAGGAACTGGTGGCCCACGCAGATCGCGAGCACGGGGACCTTCCCCGAGCCGATCCACTCCCCGACCCGGCCGAGAGGGGCATCGGTTCCCTCGAGGCTCAGCGCACCGCCGGAGAGGACGACCCCGTCCGCGTCCAGCTCCTCGAACGGGGTGGTGTTCGGGAGGATCCGGGTCTCGGCCCCGAGGTCCCGGAGGACCCGCCACTCCCGATGGGTCCATTGACCGCCGTTGTCGAGAACGGGGATCTTCACAGGTCCTCCTCGTCCGAGGAATCCTCGGGAGCGGACGAGTCGCCGGGAGCGATGCGGCCGCGCAGTTCGGCGACATCTCGCTTCACTTGCTGGACGTCCGCGCGCATCCGGAGCATCTCCTCCTCGAACGGCGTGAACCCGGTCGGGCTCAGGAGCCGATGCGAGAAGTAGATCCCGATGAAGATCGCTCCGACCAGTGCGACGACGGTCGTGAAGATGATCGCGATCACGATCGCGAGCGGGTCCGCGATGACGTTCTGAATCGGGACGGTGAAGACGTGGGTGATCTCAGTGATCTCCACGATCACGAGGATGAAGATGAGCGCACACCAGAGCATCAGGGAGATCCGGCTTGCCTTCATGGCGGGCCTCCGCCGGCATTGTGCAGGAGGATCGCCATCGGCAGCGTGTCGTTCGATACGGCGAGGGGAGAGACCACGGTGATCCCCGAAGTGTCGGTGGCCGCAAAAAGAGTCTCGCCGCTCGGGGGTGAGGTGACCGACACGTAGAAGGCGATCACACCGACGTACCACGCGCTTCCGCCGGGGCTCACGTAGTAGGCCGAGATGTTGAGCGCCACGGGGTTCGCCGATGAGGCGATGATCTCCGACAGCACCTCACTGCCGTTGTACCAGACGGTCCAGTTGAGACGGGACCAGTTCATCGCCGAGGACCCGGTCCAGTTGAACGACCCAGCGAGGCCGATGTGCAGCTGGTCATAGCGGATCTCCTCCCCCAGGGCCCACACGTAGAAGTGGAGGGTCGGAACGCCCGCGATCTTGTCGACCACGAGTTCGGCCTGGGTGAGGATCCCGGGAGCGGGCTGGTGGGGGCTCTTCGAAACCAGGACGGGGGTGAAGACGATCAGCGCGATCAGGAGGACCGCCACTCCCACGAGCGGCCACGGGGCGTAGGTCCCGAGCTTCCCGGGAGGGCGGCGGAGGGGACGAATCGCGGGCTCGGCGCCGGTACTCATGGGGGATCGGCCTTCCACCCGCGGTACAGCCGGTGCGCGATCCCTAGGTGGTCGAGGACCTTTCCCGCCAGGTAGTCGGTCATCTCCTCCACCGACGTCGGCCGGAGGTAGTACGCGGGGGAAGCGACGAGCACGACGGCACCGAGTTCGCTCAGGGACGTAAGGTGGCGCAAGAGGGGGGTCGAGAGAGGGGTTTCGCGCGGAACGACGACCAGCCGCCTACGTTCCTTCAAATGGACCGCGGCGGCCCGGGTGAGCAAGGTGTCCGCGAGTCCGAGGGCGACTTTCGCGACCGTGTTGGACGAGCAGGGGACGATCGCCATCCCCCGCGTCGGAACCGAGCCGCTGGCGATCGGCGCCGCCAGGTCGTTGTCCGCATAGGCGTGTCCCTCCCACGGCCGGAGAGTGCTCGGGTCGACGCCACACTCTTCGCGGAGGACGGTCTTCGCCCCCTCGGAGACGACCAGAGAGACCGGAACGCGGGCCTCTCGGAGGGCGTCGAGGACGCGAAGGGCGATCGCAGCGCCACTGGCCCCCGACACGCCGACGACCACCGGTGGCTCTTCCATGGTGTTGGGTCCCTGCCCTTAAGAGATTCCAGCGAATCGGTTCGGACCATAAGACGGTTCGTGAGGCGGAAACAGTGACACATCGGGCGGCGATCGTCGGCGCGGGCCACACCCGGTTCGGAGCGCTGGACGCCGGTCCTCGATCGCTCATTCGGTCGGCGGTCGACGCGGCGTTCGCGAGCGTCGACAAAGGGGTCGACCGTCACGAGGTGCACGAGGCGTTCCTCGCGACGCTCGGCTTCGGGGGTCATCAGATCGGGAACTCAGCCGCCCTGCTCGCGGAGGAGGCCGGGCTCGTCGGCGTGCCCACGACCCGGGTCGAGAACGCGTGCGCTTCCGGAGGGTTTGCCCTCCGCTCGGCCGTCGGGGCGCTCGCGGCGGGGGCCAGCCCTCTCGTCCTCGTGGTCGGGATCGAGAAGATGACGGATGTCACGAACGCCCGGCGACGCTACTGGCTGGGAGTCTCGGGCGACACCGAGTGGGAACGGGCCGCCGGTCTCACCTTTGCCGGAGTGTACGGTCTCATCGCCTCCCGCTACTTCGCCGAGTACGGCGACGCCTCCGAGGCGCTCGTCGAGGTGGCGACCAAGAATCACGAGAATGGCGCGCTCAACCCGAACGCCCATTTTCAGAAGAAGGTCTCCCGCGAGGACGTCCGGTCCGCCCCTCGCGTCGCCCGGCCCCTGGGGCTCTACGACTGCTGCCCGGTGAGCGACGGAGCCGCGGCGCTGCTTCTCGCGGACCCCGAGGTCGCCCACCGGTTCACCGACTCTCCGGTCTACGTCGACGGAACGGGCGCCGGGACGGACTACCTGGCCGTGCAGGAACGCCCCGAGCTCACCCGCTTCCGGGCTACCCAGCAGGCGGCGCACGCGGCGTTCCGTTCCGCGGGTTGGCACCGGTCCGACGTTTCGTTCCTGGAGGTTCACGACTGCTTCACGATCGCCGAGCTGCTTGCCCTCGAGGACCTCGGCTTCGCTTCCCCCGGGGAAGCCGCCGCACTCACTCTCTCCGGGGCCACCCGCCGGACCGGCCGACTGCCGGTCAACCCGGATGGGGGGCTGAAGGCCAAGGGCCACCCGATCGGCGCGACCGGGGTGAGCCAGGCCTACGAGGTGTTCGTTCAGCTTCGGGGCCAAGCCGGAGCACGGCAGGTCCCGCACGCGGAACACGCCTTGACCCACAACGTCGGCGGCGCCGGAGCGACCGCCGCGGTTGCGCTCTACTCGGTGGGGTGACGACCGATGCGAACGGTGGTCCGGATCGCGGCCTACATTCCCTCAACCGTCGTGGACGAGGTCCCGGCGGGGGCCCCAGACGAAGATGAGTTCACCCTCGGGGCGACGGCGGCCGAGCGGGTCTGGATTGGGCGCCACGAGGCGCCGGGGGCCCTAGCGGTACATCTCCTGGGCGAATTCCCCGCGGCGGCGGATTGGGGATTCGCTCCTCTGCTCGGCCGAGAGACCGAGGCCGTCGTTCGCCACACGGGGACGGCGGCCGAGCTCGGGGCCACACTCCGGGCGCTGGAGGAAGGAAGTGGAGGACCGGCGCTCGCCGTCGCGTCGGAGCTCCCCGAACGAACCCGCGCACGGGCGGAGAAGTCCTCTGCGATCGGAGCGGCGGCCGTCGCGTATCTTCTCGAAGAGGTCGACGAGCCGAGCCCGCTCCCGCTGCCGAAGCTCCCGGCGACGCGGAACGCGGTCGGGGCCACGCTGCGTCTCATGGGTTCACCGAAGGCCGTCCCCCGGTCCGTCACCTTCATCGGCGACTGGGACCGACCGCCCGGAGCCGGCCGAACGATGGACTCGAAGCTCCTGCGGAAGGCGGAAGAGGCGAACCTCGGAGCGGTCGCGGAAGGGGCGTACGTGCCTCGGCCACGGTACCTCGAGAACCTCCCGAGCCGCTGGCGGTTCCTGGCGGAGCTGTGCGGAGCCTGCCACGGAACGACGTTCCCGGCCCGCGGGGTCTGTCGGCACTGCGGACGGTCCGACGCCCTGACGCTCCTCCCCTTGCCACATGACGGCGGGAGGGTCGTCGCGATCACGACCGTCGGGAAAGGGGGACAACCGACCGAGTTCGACGGGCAGGTGGAGGCGCTCGGAGCGTACGACGTCGCCTTGGTCGAACTGGCCCGGGGCCGGCGGGTGACCCTCCAGGTCAGCGATGCCGTCCCGGGCACGCTCCGGGTCGGCGACCACGTGGACACCCGACTGCGTCGCCTCTACCCCATGGAAGGGGAGTGGCGGTACGGCCGAAAGGCCGTCCCGTCCCGGACGTCGCCCCGGCGCGAAACGGGCGGCTGACTACTCCTCGGAGTCGGCCCGGGGCGTCCACTTTTCGCCGATCCAGCTCTCGTAGACCTTCCGGGCGAGCTCCGAGGGATCGCTCATGGGAGTGAACCCATACTTCCACGGCGGACGACTCCCCGTGACGAGCGAGATCCGTCGGAGGAAGCCCCGTCGGAACACGGTGAGCTCCACCGGGGTGCCGGAGGGATACTGCTCAAGGGTGCGATCGAGGGTGCCGAAGGTGACCTTGCCGTCGTTGAGGGCGACGATCTCGTCCCCCGGCGTGAGACCGGCGGCGTGCCCGGGTCGCCCCGCGAACGAGTGGCGAACCCGGGGAAGGCCACCCGAATCCTCGACCGCCACCCCGAGATCGCCGGGCTCGGGACGGTCACGGTCCTCGGGTCGCCTCGGCTTGGGCGCGAGCACGAGGCCGGCGAGTCGGGCGAACGCGGGCAGGTCCACCTCCTCGGTACCGCGGACGAACCGGTCGAAGAACGACGTCAGGTCGAGGCCCGTGGCCCGATGGACGGCGGGCAGGATCCCGTCCTCCTCCACGCCGACTCCAGTCCGGCCGTGCTCCTTCCACAGGAGCCGGAGGACCGCTTCGAGCGAAGTGCGGGCCTCGCTCTGGTGGCGAATCTCGAGGTCGAGGCACGTCGAGACCAGATCGCCTTTCAGGTAGTACGAAACGGACTGATTCGGCGTCTCCTCAAACGGTTGGTAGCGGTCGACCCACGTCACGAGCGACAGATCCTCGAGCGAGAGCCGGTTCCGTCCGGGGGTCTCGAGGTACTCCTTGACGAGCTTCGCCCGTTCGTCGAGAAACTGGGACGGAGTG
>DASPQG010000069.1:0-6932 GCA_035625085.1 Thermoplasmata archaeon | reverse complement strand
TTATACAGGCGACTAGGACTCAACTCGAGTGATAGTGCGGCCTCATTTCCCCCGAAACGTCCCCAAGACGTGCCCCCACCCATATCGCGGGCAGGTCTCTGTAGCGGGCCAAGCCGGATTTCGAGATACGATCCTGGGAGGTGGTATGCATATGTATATGCATATGTTCAACTGCCCTTGCGGATTCCGAGGTCCGAGGAAACCGGGCAATGATCCGGGACGCTAACCTAACTGACCTGAGACCCCCGGGAGAGAGAGTCCCGATCGCGGGCGGAGACATTGGACAATCGCCGCCGGACCGCTTCGCGAGTGAGCGGCATCTGAACGGTTGCTCGATCGGGCTTACAGCCGCTCGAGAGATCGACGAGAATGAGGCCCTCAATTCCGCGGAATGACCCGCCCGAAAAAGGTAGGTCTAATAGAGGGGGCCGTTCTCGGAATGGTAGAGGTCCCAGGTTCCCTCGGAGGACATCCTCATGATGGCAGCGAACGGGAAGAAGATCTGGATGGACGGACGGCTGGTCGACTTCGCTGACGCGCACGTCCACGTTCTCAACCACACCCTGCACTACGGGGTCGGCGTCTTCGAGGGAATCCGGGCCTATCCTACCGCGCGGGGCGGCGCCGTATTCCGCCTGCGGGAGCACGTGGACCGGTTGGTCACCTCGGCTCGCTTCTACCACATGCCGATCCCCTATTCGCCCGAGGAGATCTCCCGGGCGATCCTCGAGACCCAGGCGGCGAACGGGATCCTACCATCCTACATCCGACCCCTCGTCTACCGCGGTGAGCCGGCCCTGGGTGTCAAGAACCTCAAAGGGAAGGTCTCTCTAGCGATTGCGGCGATACCGGCGAAGAAGTACCTCGGGGACGGTTCGGAGACCGGGGTTCGCGCGAAGATCTCCCCCTTCCGCAAGCCTCCCTCGGAGGCGCTCCCGTCGTTTGCGAAGGCGACCGGGAACTACGCGAACAGCTACCTCGCTGGTGCGGATGCCGCCAAGGACGGTTACGAGGAGGCGATCCTGCTCGATAGCCGCGGGTTCGTGGCGGAGGGGACCGGCGAGAACATCTTCGTGGTCCGGAACGGCACGGTCTACACTCCGGGTCTCGAATCGGACATCTTGCTTGGGATCACGCGCGACTCGGTGATTCGGATTGCGAGTGACCTCGGCTTACCGGTCGTCCAAAAGCTGATCTCGGTGAACGAGCTGCTCAGCGCGGACGAGGCGTTCTTCAGTGGGACCTACGCCGAGATCGCCCCGATCAAGGAGATCGGCCACTACACGATCGGGAGCAAGGTGCCCGGTCCGGTCACCCAGAAGATCATGGACGTCTTCTTCCAGGCCCTCCGCGGGGAGGTTCCGGCGTATGCCGGTTGGTTGACGCCGGTCCCCCCGATCGCCGCGGTCGTTTCTGCCACTGCCGGCGCCCGTCGGCAGTAGGCGCCGCCTGTCGAGGCGAGGCTACTCTTCGGGCTCGGGCGTCGGTGGCGCAGCCGCGGGTCCGTGGGAACACGGGTGCGCATGGGGGTCGGGCCTCCAGACCAGCTCGATCCGCAACCCCTCGGGACCCCGCAGGAACAACGACCGCGAGTCCTCCCGTTCCTTCTCTCCGGTGATCACCACCCGGGCCCGGCCGACCCGGCTGCGGAGCCCGGTCCACTCGCTGACGCGGAGGGCGATGTGGTCGATCCCGCCCAGCACCTCACCCTCTTTGGCATCCCGGAGCCCGAGCACCTGATCTCCGAACAGGAGGAATGTGTGGTCCGTCCCCTCACCGATCACGTCCATGCCGAGCTGCTCGACGAAGAACCTCTTCGCCTTGGCCCGATCGCGAACGCGGAGATCGACATGGTCGAACCCGATGAGACCGAACTCCCTGGGGGCGGTGTGGCTCGGCACGACCGACCGACACCGTCCCCCTCTATATCCGCTGGGGTCACCTCGGTCGAGCGCGAAGGCGCGGACCGGCCGCTCGCGACGCTGGCACTATGGTTATGGCCATGGCCACTATCGATTAGCGGGCGATGGGAGAGCTCTCCGATGCGGAAGGCGACCTCTACCGCGCTGTAGCTCGTCTCGCGCAGCGGACGCCGTTCATGGAGGTGCTCGCCGAGGCCGCCACCGGGCTCTCCGTCCGGTACAACGGACGCTCCACGTCGTTCCAGTGTCCTCCCCGCATCCGGGGCGCGGTCTTCCGCGCCTGGACGGGCACCGGTTGGTCGGAGGTGTCGATCTCGGGACTCGATCGAACGTCCCTCCGGTTTGCGGAAGGGGCGATCGAGCGGGCCCTCGTGCATCGACCCGCCCGAGACGCGCCTCCCGGACCTTCGTCTACCGCCCGGATCGACCAGGTTACCCCCACGGCGCACCCCGTTCGGGACTTCGCGGAGGAGGAGATGCTGGCCTTAGCCCGCGACGTCCACTCGTGGACATCAGGCGTTCCGGACATCCACGAAACCGAGGTCCAGATCAGCTGGCGGGTGGACGAGCGGCTCTACCTCAACTCGGCCGCGGCCCGTTGCTCCCAGGCGATCACGCGGGTCCGTGGGATCGTCGGTCACATGGCGATGGAGAGCGGCCAGGCCAGTTCCGACCGGCTCGTCCAAGGAGGGGTGGGCGGACGCGAGATGCTCGACCGGCTCACGGCGGAGGGGGTCCACCGGACCGCCGAGAACGCCCGGGCCTTGTTGAAGGCGAAGGAGCCTCCTTCCGGGCGTCAGAACGTGCTCCTCTCGCCCAGCGTGACCGGGTACTTGGCCCATGAATCGTTCGGTCACGGGGCGGAGGCCGACCAGTTCGTGCGCGATCGATCGTACCTCCGGCCCCTCCTTGGGCAGGTGGTCGGTCCGGAGCTCCTTACGATCGTCGATAATGGAGCGTTCCCGGGGGCCTGGAGCCAGATCTACTGCGACGACGAGGGCCACCCTGCCCAACGGACGGTGCTCGTCGACCGGGGGCGCTTCGTAGGTGCCCTCCACGATCGGGCGACCGCCGCCGCGCTCGGGGCGACCCCGACGGGAAACACCCGCCGCTCCGACGTATTCAGCCGCTCGTTCGTCCGGATGACCAACACCTATGTCGAGCCCGGCGACAGCACGTTCGAAGAACTGGTGAAGGAGGCCCACGATGGGGTCCTCCTGGAGTCGGGAGTCGGTGGAATCGAGGACCCCCAGGGCGGTCAGGTCCAGGTGAAAGCGAGGATGGGGCACCGGATCGAGAACGGGAAGATCACTGACCTCGTGAGCTCGATGGCGCTCTCGGGAAAGGTCCTCGAGTTCCTCCGGGCGATCCGAGGCGTGAGCGGGCCCCAGGACTTCCAGCTCGACACGGGCAGCTGTGGGAAGGGTCGGACCGACATCCTCCCGAACTCCGCTGGTGGGCCGTACCTTCTCTCGTCCGCGGTGGTCGGCCGGGCATGAGCGCCCCCCGCACGACCGAGGCCGCGGCTTTCCGCGTCGCGGAGCAGCTCGTCGGCAAGGAGCCGTGGGAGGTGTTCGGCGAGCGCATCCGACGCTACGAGATCCATCTGAACGGGCCGCAGGTCGAGATGACCCGGGGGCCGATCTCGCTCGAGGGGTACGACATCCGACTGTTCCGGCCTAGGGACGGCACGTTGGGAGTCGGCGGCCAGGCCTCGAACGACTTCTCCCCGGAGGGGGTCCGGGCGGCCGTCCAGGACGCCGAGCGCTCCGCTCGGTATGCCTCGTTCCCGACGACTCGACTGAACCTGCCATCGGGGCACGGTGCGACCGGGGGCATCGTCGAGGTACTCGACCGGGGGCTCTGGGAGTATCCGATGGACTCCCTCGAGGGCTACGTGGCGGCGCTGCGGGCGGCCTTCGAGGGTCGCACGTCGGCCACCCTGAGCTTCGGTTCGGTCCGAGCGACCCTGGTGGAGACCTCGATCTGCAATTCGATGGGGCTTCGTACCGGCTACGGCCACACGACCGTGGAGCTCGAGGTCGGGGTCCGGGCGTCGACGGGCCCCGAGGGACCGCTCCCGGGCGAGTACTGGCTCAACGATACCGATCGTCGGCTCCGTCCGGCCGAACTGCCCGACCGCGTTGCGGAGTGGTGCCGATACGCCGAAGACGTCCGACGGGGAGGACCCGCGCCGACCGGATCGCTCCCGGTAATCCTGCCGCCGGACGTGCTCTCGGGAATCCTCCCGATCGTCTGCGCTGGCCGGCTCACCGGGCCAGCGCGGCTCCGGGGCGTTACCGTCCAGCCGGGAACGAAGGTCGCTTCGGAGCTGGTCACCCTCCACGACGACGGACGGGTCGCATGGGCCCCGATGTCCTCGCCGGTCGATGACGAAGGGGTCCCGCAGCGCCGAAGAGTCCTGATCGACCACGGGGCGGTGTCGGAGATCTTGTACGACACGCTGCACGCGGGCGCGTTCGAGACCCACTCCACGGGGAGCGGCTTCCGCGGAATCTCCTCCGGGTTCCGAACGTGGTACCGCTTCCTCCAGCCTCCTACCGTTTCGCCGTCCACCATCTCCTTGACGGCGGGCGATGGCGGGAGATCGGAGGAGCTCGTGGAGGCGGCCCACGAGGGGCTATGGGTCCAGGAGATCGGGTGGTCCTCCCCGGACCCGGTGAGCGGCGCTTTCGGCGGCGAGATCCGCCTCGGATACCGCATCCGGAACGGCAAGATCGCCGAGCCGGTCCGAGGCGGGACAGTAGGAGGAATCGCGTTCGCGCCCGAGGGCTCGAGCTCACTGATGAATCAGGTAGAGGCGGTCGGGTCGGTGAGCTCGTTCTCAGAGCCGGTCTTCGCCCCGCCAATCCTGGTCCGGTCGCTCGCCGTCGGTGGAGAGCACTAGACACTGACGCCGCTAGGCCGACTTTCCCTCGGGCAGGGAGAGGAGGATCGTTCGACAGTGAGCGCATCGCAGGCCGGGGAGGTTGGCGGAATACGTTCCACCGAACCCCGTCCCGACCAGAACCTCGAGCCCTTTGGGCCGGAATCGCGCCGTCGCTGCCTGGTGGGACCAGAAGAGACCGGACCCGTTGGTCGTCGCAATGAACCCCGCTTCGAGCGGTCCCCCGCACACCGCGCACTTGCCGCCGGCCATCCCACGGACCCGGAGGTCGCCCACGGGCCTCAGGTATCTCTCCTTTGCGCTCGTTCGGAGGAACGAACGAAGAGGGGTGCCTTCCGCGGCGGGAAAAAAGACGACCCCCGTAGGGCCGGGTACCCTACGGGGGCCAGATCATCATGATGTCGGCCACGACGTCCGCCACCACATCGCGCACGATGTCGGCGGTCATGTCGGGGACCGACTCCGGGGACGTCATCGTTCCTCCTCGAGCAACCGAACCTCGGGGCGGTGACCGCCCGACCGATAGGCCGGAATCAGCCAGTTCGGCCAGCCCGCGAGGGCGAAGGAGTGGGTTTGGGGGGGCGGAGCGACGGCCAGGAGTAGATCCCGTGAGCTCACCTGGGCCCGCTCGATTTCGGGCCTCTCGGAGGGAACGCGTGGTCGCTCCGCCCGCAGCATCAGAGCACCTCCCCTAGGTCGGGAGGAGGAAGCCAAGGAACCCCGAGTCCGCGCGCCCGTTCGCCGTTTCGAGGGCGGGCGAACTCGACTTGGCGAAGAGACTCCGAGAGGATCGATACCGAAACCGGCGTACCGCCGTTCCCGTCCCGGCCCCGGGCAACCGTGACGAGCTGGGAGACGGTCTCCTGGGAGGGAGCCGGGAGGCTGACCACGGGGAAGTTCCCCGTGATCACGAGCGGACACTCGCGCGGGGCGCGGTGCTTGAAGCCGTACTTGCGCCCCTCATGAACCTGGCCGCAGACGGGGCACCCGTGAGAGACCTGGAGCATCGCTCCGATCCCTCCGAGGTAGGCACCGCTCTCCTGGGTTCGGCTCATGGTGATTCCCCATTCGGCGGACTTGATACTTAAACATCCGCCGTTATTTTGTACAAAATAACTTCATGTATGAGGTGGAACGTATCTCCTATGAATGGGAGCCCAGACCTACCTCCCGATCGAGATCCTCGACTACGTGGAGACCCACGCCGCCGCGACGGACTCTCTGTTCGGAATCAGCCAGAGAGAGCTCGCCAAAGCACTGGGGTACCACCCTTGCTCGATGTCTCGGCCCCTGGGATCGCTCGTGGAGGACGGGTACCTCACCCGCGGTCGGGGGCTGGTCCGGGACGGCGTTCGGCGCCAACTGACCTACCGGATCACCGAGCCGGGCCGGTCCCGACTCCGACGGGAGACGCGCGAGGTCCCCCTGCTGTCGGGCGAACTTCCCCCTCCCCCGCACCCCTTCCTGGGGCGAAAGGAGGAGCTCTCCCAGCTTTCTGAGTTCGCGCGCGTGGGCGGTGGGATCACCTTCGTGGACGGTGCCCCCGGGATGGGCAAGACCGCCCTCGTTAGCCGCCACCTGAGGGCGATCAAGCGCGGTCGCATCCCATTCTGGTTCTCCGTGCGACCTGCAAGCTCTCCCCGGCAGTTCGTTGGTGCCCTGACCCACGCCCTCTCCTCACTTGGGGCCCAGCAGCTCGCGTACTACACTCAGCTGCCTCGGCCACCCGTTGCCCGCGAGGTCGCGGACATCGTGGCTCGTTCGCTCGGGGAGCGGCCCCTGGCGGCCGTGATCGACGACGTCCAGATGGCGAGCCCCGACATGACGGAGTTTCTGAGTGCCTTCACGCACTTCCTCGCGTCGCGGGGGGAGCACCAATTCTACCTGGTGAGCCAGGTCGAGCCGGCGTTCCAGCCGGAAGGCGTGTCGGTTCACCGCCTCTCCATCGGTGGCCTCGACCGGGTCGCCGCCCACGACCTGACCGATCGTCGGGGAGGTCTCGCCGACCGCTTCGAGGCGGTCTACCAGTCGACGCTTGGTTCTCCTCTGCTGCTCGAGCTGGCCGTTTCAAACCCGGATGTCGAAGCGAACGCGACCACGCT
>DASPQG010000068.1:0-4441 GCA_035625085.1 Thermoplasmata archaeon | reverse complement strand
GTCCCATCGGAGAGGAGGACCGCCTGGGTGTACCGAGGAGCGCGACGCCGCGCGCCCTTCGGCGCCGCGGCCGGGACGACACTCTCCTGCTCGAGGCGTCGGAGCAGACGCTCGGCCTCCACGAGCACCCCTTCGGGCACGCCCGCGAGCCGGGCGACGTGGACACCGTAGCTACGATCGGTGGCGCCCGGGACCAGGCGATGAAGGAAGACGATCCCATCCGGACCCTCGCGGACCGCGAAGTGGGCGTTCTCCGCGGCCGAGAGCGCGCGCACGAGGTCGGTGAGCTGGTGGTAGTGCGTCGCAAGGAGGCAGCGGGCCTGGGTCGTGTCGTGAATGTGGCGGAGCGTCGCCCAGGCGATCGCGAGGCCGTCGAACGTGCTCGTTCCCCGGCCGACCTCGTCGAGCAGGACCAGCGAGCGCTCGTCGGCGGCCCGCAGGATCTCCGCGACCTCGCTCATCTCGACCATGAAGCTCGATTTCCCCCGGCCGATCTCGTCGGTGAACCCCATCCGGGTGAACAGCTGAGTGACGAGCCCGATGCGGGCGAACTTCGCCGGGACGAACGAGCCGGCCTGCGCGAGGACGACAAGCAGACCGACCTGTCGCATGAACGTCGACTTTCCCGACATGTTCGGGCCGGTCAGGACCAGCAGGCGCCGGGTCCCCGGCTCAAGGTCGAGGTCGTTCGGCACGAATGCCTCTCCGAGGAGGCGGTCCAGGACGGGGTGCCGTCCCTCTCGGATCACGAGCACGGACGAGTCGTCGACCGTCGGCCGGACGTACCCCCGGGCCTGCGCGAGGTGAGCGAACGTGACGAGCGCGTCGAGCTCTCCCACCGCCCGGCTCACCCGGTGGATCGCCGGGACGTGGTGTTCGACGGAGTCCAGAAGTTCCTCCCATCGGGTCGCCTCCGCGGTCTGGATTCCCTCGCGGGCCTCGAGGATGCGATGCTCGATTTCCTCGAGCCGATCGGACGTGAACCTCTCGGCCTGGGCGACCGTTTGACGACGGCGGAAGTGGGGAGGGACGCGGGCGAGGTGCGGCTTGGTGATCTCGAAGTAGTAACCGAACACCTGGTTGTAGCCGATCCTGAGCGTGCGGATCCCGGTCGCTTCCTGCTCGGTCCGCTCGAGCGCGGTCATCTCGCGGAGTGCCTGACGTTCGGCCTCCCGCCATCGGTCGACCTCGGGAGCATGACCGGGCCGGAACACCTCCGCAGCCTCCTCGCCGGCCGCGACCGATTCGGGAAGCGCTCCGGCGAGCAGCGGCACGAGTCCGACCGGGGGAGCGAGCTCCTTCGCGAGATGGGAAAGCCTCACGGAAGGCGCTCCCGCGGCGAGCGTTCGGCCGAGCACCTCGGCCGACTCGAGCCCCGCGCGCAGGGAGACGAGCTCGACGGGCCGAATCCGCCGTCCCGCGACCCGCGCGGCGATTCGGGAGAGGTCGGGGATCCCTCGAAGCCGGGCGCGAGTCTCCTCGACTCCCGCGCCCCGGTCGATGAGCGACTGGACGGCGTCTTGTCGGACGGCGATCGCTCCCGAGTCCGCGAGCGGGTTCGTGAGCCAGAAGGCGAGCGTGCGACGGCCCGGGGCCGTGACCGTCTCGTCCCACGTGCCGAGCAGCGTCACTCCCTTCGCGTCCTCCGGGTTCATCGGCCGGTTGATCTCGAGGTGGCGCAGCGTCTTCGCGTCGAGCACCAGCCTCCGCCCGCCCGAACCCCGCTCCACGAGACCGAGGTGGGGAAG
Organism: Thermoplasmata archaeon; assembly: GCA_035625085.1. Classification (GTDB taxonomy): domain Archaea; phylum Thermoplasmatota; class Thermoplasmata; order Lutacidiplasmatales; family UBA184; genus Lutacidiplasma. The sequence goes on along the minus strand of DASPQG010000068.1, from coordinate 2,693 downwards.
GAGACGCGGCTGGGTGACCCGCAGGTACGCCGCGAGCCGGCGGTCCGCTTCTCCTACTTCGCCGACGAGAGAGACCTCCGCTCGCAGGGCGCTCGGGAGTTCCCCTTCCGCCGCGGGAGGGGGAGAAGCTTCGAGGCGCGCCGCCGGGAACTCCCGGCGAAGCGCGGCCAGCAGCGTCGGAGCCGGCGCTTCGTCCCCGGCCGTCCAGAGGATCTCCCGGGGCTGAAACGCGGCGAGTGACGAGACAAGCCCCTCCGGGCCGTGTCCGTCCGCCGTACCGTGGTACCATTCGCCGGTGGTGATGTCGACGGCGGCGTACGCCCCGACCTTACCGGGCGGGGCGACGATGCTGACCAGGAAGCTGTGGTCGGGGCCGCCGAGGATCCGGTCTTCGACAACGGTGCCCGGGGTGACGACCCGCGTCACCTCGCGTCGCACGAGCCCCTTCGCGAGGCGGGGATCCTCGACCTGGTCGCAGAGGGCGACCTTGTACCCCTTCCGGACGAGACGACCGAGGTAGGTCTCGACCGAGTGGTGCGGGACGCCGGCCATCGGCGTTCGGACGCCCTGGGCATCCGCGGAGCGGGCGGTCAGCACGACGTCGACTTCTCGGGAGAGCAGGCGCGCGTCGTCTCCGAATGTCTCGTAGAAGTCCCCCACCCGGAACAGGACTAGGTGACCGGGGTAGCGCGCCTTCACGCCCTCGTACTGTTCGAGAAGTGGTGTGAGGGACGTCGGCTCGGGCATGGCGCGGGCCGTGGAGCGGCGCGGGCCATATAATCCAACTGGCGGCGGCGCGAGCGCTGAGGGGGAGATTTGAACTCCCGTGGCGGAACCGCCACCAGCTTTCAAGGCTGGCGCCTTGCCGGGCTAGGCTACCTCAGCGCGCGGAGCCCAGCGAGGCCCGGAGGAATAAACCCTCCCTGTCGAGGGGGTCCGGGGCGGCGAGATGCAGGCGCCGGGAGATTCGCCCGGGACCGCGCTCGGTCCCGCGTTTCGAACCCGGGTGGTCAGCTTGGAAGGCTGACATCCTACCGCTAGATTACACCTGCACGGCCGCCGCCGGACCGCGGGCGCGACCGCCGCCTTGAGTTAATGCTTTGCTGGTGCCGGGCGGGCCGCCGGAGCCGACAGGTCGAGGAGCGCGACCCGTTCGAGCACGAGGCCCTCCCATCCCGTTCGGGGCACGGCGTTCCGCTCTGCCGCGTCGATCCCCAGCCGCTCAAGGAGCGCTTCGTCGATCGGCCTCGGATAGGCGCCCGGGTCGCTCACGAGCTCGAACCGGGGGAGCAACCCCCCGGGATCCTGCGGCCGCTCCGTGACGAGGACGAACTGTTCCGTGGTGTCGGAGACCCCGACCTTCGACAGCGCCCTCGGCAGCTGGTCATCCCCGGCCACGTAGAGGGCGAACTCGGCGCCCCGGTCGCGAAGACGGCTCTCGCCGCGGCTCCGGGCACGACCGAGGTGAGCCCACGCCGACAAGAGATGCCGCTCGCCGGCGATCGCGCAGGCGTCGAAGAGGGCGACGAGCGAGGGGGACTCCTGAGCGAGCTCCCGGAGGGTGCGGACGATCGATGCCGTGGTCGGGGCTCCCGGATGCGCCCGTCGCGCGCCGACCGCCCGGAGGGGTCGCTCCTCGGGAGGAGGGAGAGGCGGCATCGACGCCGGGTCACTCCCGCATGAACGAAAGGAACTCTGTGAGGGTCCGCGGCTGGAGCGTGTAGTTATCCTTCCGTTCGCGGCCGATCGTGCTCGTCGGGGTCGTGCCGTAGTCGTGCCCCGGAAGCACGACGAGGGCGTCGTCGAGCGCGAGGAGCCGGTGCTGCAGGCTGTCGTACATCTCGCTTGGATCGCCACCGGGAAGGTCGGTGCGGCCGCATTCTCCCACGAACAACGTGTCGCCCGTCGCCACGTTCCCCTCGAAGACGTAGAGGACGCTGTCCTTCGTGTGCCCGGGCGTGTGGACGACGTGGAACCGCAGGCCCCCGACGGCGAGCGCGTCCCCGTCGTTCACCGAGATGTCCTGATGGATCGGCGCCACGCGGTGCGCCACGACCTTCGCCCCGGTCCGCTCTTTCACGTCGCCGTTCCCGGCCACATGGTCAGGGTGGCTGTGGGTGTTCAGGATGTAGCGCACCTTCACGCCGCGGGCGTCGATCGCCTCGAGGACGGGGTCGATCCCGAACGACGGGTCGATTACGACCCCCTGGCCCCCGGGCGCTTCGGCCACGAGGTAGGTGAAGTTCAGGTACGGTCCGATGCGGAACTGGTCGAGAAGCACGTTCCGGCGAGAAACGGACCGTATTTGAGGGTGGGGGACCGAGTTACGGGCCGCCCGGCTCGGGAGCCACCGTTCGGCGCCCCGTGACCGCGTCGAGAACCACCCGGCCCTGCGAGCCCTCGACATACCAGTGGGGCACGTAAAGCAGGACGAACGGGCCTAGCCGAATGTCGTCGACCGTGGGCGGCACCCGTCGGGTCTCGATCACGAGCGCCCCCTGATGCTGCTCGGTGTGATCCACATGCACCGTGTGGTGCCGACGGATCGCGTCGAGCGCCAGCGGGACGACCTGCCCCTCGTCGAGCTGCGGGGAGAGCCGCTGGTGGGGTTCCTCGAGCTCGCTGATCAGCTCACGGTCCCCCTCGTCCCATATCTCCGCGCGGCGGGAGACCGCGTTGACCGCGACGAGGTG
>DASPQG010000067.1:0-35453 GCA_035625085.1 Thermoplasmata archaeon | reverse complement strand
GGGTTCTCGGTCGCGAGGACGAGGAACGGACGCAGGAGCGGGTAGGTCGAGCGCTCGCTCGTCACTTGGTACTCCTGCATCGCCTCGAGGAGCGCCGACTGCACCTTCGGGGGCGCCCGGTTGATCTCGTCCGCGAGCAGGACGTTCGTGAAGATCGGTCCGTTGCGGAACGAGAAACGACCGGTCGCGGCGTCCAGCATCTCCCCGCCGGTGATGTCGTGCGGGAGGAGGTCCGCCGTGAACTGCACGCGCTGGAACTGAAGGCCAAGCGCCGCGGCGAACGATTTCGCGAGGAGCGTCTTCCCGAGCCCCGGAAGGTCCTCGAGGAGGATGTGGCCGTCCGCCACGAGCGCGGTGAGGACCTGCTCGAGCGCGACGTCCCGTCCCACGACGGCCGAATGGACCGCCTCGCGGATCCGTCCCGCGAGCGCCCGGACGTCCGTCGAGGTCACCATGCTCCCTCCCGTGCGGGACGCGCCCTCGGGTATATGGAGAACCTCCCGCGGCGCCGGCCGCGTGCGCTCATCGCCGGCCGGATTGTTCCCCAGCCGTAACGACCGCCCTCACAGTAGGCGCCCGCCCTCTCCGGGGTCTGACCCCGGCTGGGGGTATCGGACACCGGGGTTGTCCTCACGTCATCCTCGGCGGACGACCCGTCCGCGTAGAGTCGAGAGGGACCCTTCGTCGGTACCCGGGCGCAGCGGTGCCGCGCCGAGAACGGTACCCGCCTCGGCCGTATCAGCTTCTCGCCTCCTCCCGATCGAACAGTTCCGGGCGCCCGATCAAGAAGGCGATGGCGGCGAGCGCCAGCGCGAGCAACGCCCCGCCGACCCCGAGGGGAACGGCCCCCGTCGGAAGGAAGAGCGTGCTCGACCATGCGATCCCGAGCGCGAGCGCCGGGAGGGCCACGGTGGGGAGCCCTCGCACCGCGCCCCCAGCGGGTCGGCCGGGATCGTCCGCGAGCCAGATCAGGAAGGCGAGGCCGGAGAGGCCGGCGAGCAGCTCGGGTCCGAATCCGGCCGGTGCGGTCGCCGCCTCCAAGACCAGGACCGCGAGCGCCGGCAGGGGGGCGATGGCGCGGGCCGTCCGCGAAGAGAGCGCCCGGAGGACTCCCGCGAGGAGGATCCCGACGATGGCGACCACGATCCCGTACCCACCGGGAGCGCCGGAAGCGTATCCGAGGAGGGCCGCGGGAACGAGCAGGAGAACGAGCGAGGCGGGTCGAATTTCGGGTACCCGGTTCGGCTTCGGCGTCGGGGGCGCGCTCATCCGGCCCTCCGGACCCGGGGCCGACGGACGAAGTCGACGAAGTGTCCGAGCGACCAGTAGTCGTCCCAGTCGATGGTCGGAGCTTCCTGCCACGCTCGCGCGATGCGCTCCCGCCGGACGAGCCGGGCGATCCGACGGGCCAGCTCGTCCTCCTTCGCCTCGAGCGGGGAGGCTCGGGTGAGGAGGGGGAGCGGGGAGGGGCTGAGGACCACCACCGGGAACCCCCGGCGGCGGAGGTACGGGGTGACGTCCTCCGATGGGTCGCCCCCGAGGCTTGAAAGCACGACGGTCGTGAGTCCGGTCGGGAACGACCGACGGGCCGCCACCGCGCACCGCTCGGGCGGAGCCGCGACCGGCGAAAGGCGGGCTCGCTGGAGCATCGTCTCGATCCGGATCCGCTGCGTCCGTCCCGTCGAAAGGGGAACGATCTCAAGGAACTCGCCGAACACCCCGACCGCTACCCGCGACTTCACGGAGAGGAACGACTCGCTGAGGCCGAGGGCGGCGGCGCGCGATATCGACAGGAGGTGCTCGTCGACCTCTCGCCCGAGGACGCTCGGCCGGGCGTCGAGAAGGAGGAGAAGGTCCCCGGTCTTGTCGAGGTCGTACTCGTTCGCGAGGCGATGGCCGGCCCGCGCGCTCGCCCGCCAATTGATCTGCCGCGGAGGGTCCTCCGGACGGGCGAGCCGGATCCCGTGGAACTCGCCGCTATCGCCGACCCGGGAGGAGTGCGTCTCCCCGGGAAGGAGCGTCGTGCGCTCGAGCCGGACCGCACCGATCCGCAGGATCTCGGGCGGATAGCGGCTGAGGACGAGCGACTCCGCCGAAAAGCTCGTCTCCCGCTCCACGAGACCGAGCGGGTCCCGCCAGACGACCGTCGGCGGGTCGATCTCGGTGATCGTCGGCTCGGGCGCGGTCCAGCGAGCGCGAAGTTGGATCTCCTTCGACGTCGCCGTGCCCTGTGGCTCCGCCTCCCCTTCCAAGCTCGCCGGTCGGTCGACCTGAACGATAAGATCCCGCGCGTCGACCTCATTCGTCGCGGTCGCGACCGTCCCCCGGAACTGAACCGTTGCGCCGGTGCCGGCGACCGCGAGGGAGACCTGGACCGGCGGGGACCGGCGGGGACCCGAGACCGCCGCAGCGACCGGGGCGAGCAGCAGCGGAAGGGCGAGAAACAGCGGGACCGGGTTCAGCGTGAGGACCGCGCTCAGGAGGAGGCCGGTCCCCCCGGCGAGGAGCAGCGGGGTGAGCGGGAGCCATCGGAGCCGCCTCTCCGGTTCGGGCGCGCTCACATCCTCCTCTCGAGCTCGCTCACTCGGCTGTCCACGTACGCGCGGAACCGCTCCGCGCTCAGCGCTTGAAGGCGTGCGAGCACCTCCGGGGTCCTCGGTCCGGCCCTCCGGAGGCGAGAAGCCTCCTCGCTCGTTAGCCAAGAGCCGGTGAACCCGCCTTCCGCCCGTTCCAGGGTGTCGAGGAGAGCGATCACTTCGAGCCGATCGAGCGAGCCGAAGCCGTACGCCGACTGGATCCGCAGGCCGGCCGGTTCCGGATACTGCCGGAATCGGCGGGAGGGCCACCGGAGCGAGCCCCCGATTTCCAGAAAGAGGAACGCGACGACCCCGACCGAGACCGCCGCGATCGGCGCCGCGACGGCCGCGTTGGTTCCCGCCGCGATCGCGACCCCGGCGGCGATCGCCGCGAGGATGCCGATCAAGATCACCGAGCCCGCGCTCATTCGGGTCGGTCCCGTCGGTCGAGGTCTTCGAGCGCGTTCTGCACGGCTTCGCGGGCCTGCACTCCGGCCGCTGCCCCCATCGGGTGGACCGAGTAGCGCGCTTCCTCGAAGAGGCGCGTGAGCGTCCGCGCCGGCCCCGGTCGGACCCCGAGGCGCTCGAGGTGGGTCGCCCGGATCTCCTCGGGTGTGCTCGCATCGAGCTTCATTCCGAGCGGGCGGAGCCGCGCGAGCAACGTGGCGTAGAGGGCGAGGATTACTTCCCGGGGGTCCACGCCGAGCCCCAGGTTCGCCGACGCCTCGCTCAGCGCCTCCCGCACCCCTTCGGCCGCTGCCGGGCCGGCCCGCGTCCTGGCCTCCAGGCGCCGGTCCGAGAGATAGTCACGGAGCGCCGGGACCGCCACCACGACGGTCAGCAGGACGATCACCGAGACCACCACAAACGGGAGCCACGGTGGGAACCCCGGCCAGGTCACGATCGTGCCCGGACCAGTGCTATTGTGACCGGTTCCGCCGGGAGGATTCCCGCCGGTGCCGGTCCCGCCGTGACTCGTGCTATTGTTTTGCGGGGGAGGAACCGTTCCCGCGAGCCCGAGCACGTGGATCACGAGCAAGAAGACGAGCGCGGCCACGACCACCGAGAGGACCGTCACGGCCGTCCGGTTCAACGAAAGCGTAGGGTTCGAGGAGAGGCGGAGGAGCACCATCGAACCGATCACCATGGCGAGGAACCCGATCAGGAAGATCGTGATCAGCCACTGGGGCAGGTAGACGATTTGCGTCGGCCCCGACGACGGAGCCGGGGCGCTCGCGGCGCCTACGAGGATGCTCGCGGCACCGCCCACCGCCAGCGCCGTGATCACGAAAACGAGAAGGGCCCAGGATACGCGGCGCGGGGGCGGACTCGCCATCGTCGGACGGCCTCCCACCGGTACACGCCGATAGCGACCTTATACCCTCGGGGCACCCGAGTCGCCCGCCGCGGGCTCCTTCGGCGCTGGGGAGAGGAAGTAGAAGCTCCGCCGCTCGTGGCCGGCTGTTACCACCGCGAAGTCGTCGACCCGGTACCCCGCATCGAACGCGGCCCGGAACCCGTCTCGAACGGCGTGTCGCCACGATCGGAGCGAGGACGACTCGTGCTCGCGCATCGCCGCTAGATCGAACGGGATCTCGAGGTGGGCCGGATCGCCGGTCGGCTCGGCCACGACGGTGGGCACGCGCAACCCCTTCTCCCCGACCTCCGTCTCGACGATCGCGCTCGAGGCCTTCCACCGGGCCACGTCCGCTTCTGGGGTCGGTGCCTTGCCCGCGAGCCGCTCCTCGACCCGACTGGTCGTGATCTCCCAGCGCAGGCGGACCCGGTCGCTCTCGAGGTCCCGGTTGAGGTTGTCCGGCATCTGACCGTAGTAGTGGATGTAGTAACGATCCGGGATCCCCCCCAGCAGGCGCACGTTGAGCCGCGCGTTGCGGCTCTGGAGCGGGTCGAACGTCCAGCGGATCTCGGAGAGCCCGAGCTTCAGCACCTCATCGCGCTGGAACGCCTTCAGGCGGAATCCAAGGTGGTGGTTCTGGTACTCGGGCCGGACGGCCGTGATGTGCGAGTACTGGTAGAGGCTCGTGCCGTCCCAGCCGAGGACGGAGATCGCGAAAGCCGCGAGGTAGATGTCCGCGAACGCGCCGAGAACGAGGCCCCCGTTGTCCTGGAGCGCTCGCTGGAGCGGGGTGGGGACCCCCTCGTCCCCCCAGACCGCGTGGTGGACTTCGAGGACCTGGCGGAACTCCTCCGGCTTCTCCAGCCGGCGGAAGCGGAACCCGCGCACGTCGCTGCTGACCCCGGCGCCCGCCACGCCGCGAGGACGGGCTCGCGGTACTTAACCCGGTCTCACGCCCTATCGCGCGCCAGTCACCGGCGCACGCGCAGCTCGGCCCTCTTCGTCTCGTACCGGACCTCGTCGTTCGGAGTGAGGTCCCAGAGCAGGTCCTCGATCTCGGGAATGTTCCGGAGGAACTCGGCCTTGCTCTTCGTCAGCATCAGGTGCTCGAACCGGTGGCGGGCGACCGAGTAGGCGCCGACCATGTACGCCCCCACGATCGAAATGATCGGCCCGACCACCACGAAGACGAGGTTGTAGTTCGCGTTCGGGGTGTTCGTCGCCGAATTGATCGTGGGGAACGGCCCGAGGTTGCCGAGCGGAGTGAAGAAGCCGGCGGCAAGGACCGTGAGCAGGATGCCGACCGCGAGCACGAAGACGGAGACCCACGCCCGATACGTCTTGAGCGCGTGCTTCAAGCGCCGACTGAGCGGGACCTTCTCCGAGGCCGCCATTCCGGCGGCGGGAGGCGGCTTTCCTTAAGACGGTATCCGGTGCGACCCCGGCGGGAAGCGCCGCGTCTGCCGCTAATCGTCGCGGCGCGGCGGCTTCTCCGGGGGGAGCGGCTCGGAACGGGAGGTCCGCCCGTACGGGAGGGGGCCTTCCGGCACGGCCGGCTTCGGCCCGGCCGCGGGCGCCGGAACGTGGGCGAGCGTCGGTCGGAGGCGCCGGTAGACCATCACCGCCCCCAGGAGGGCGACGATCGCGCCCACGTAGCCGGTCGCCTCGCCGCCCACGAACCCGATGCCGAGCAGGAAGAACCCTACCGTGCTGAAGAGGCCACCCGCGACCGGACTACCCCCGACGCGCTCGCCCGGGGCGGTGGAGGGGAGCGAGAGGAAACTCCCGGCGACCTGGAGTGCGACGACCGCCACCGACTCGAGCAGTACGAGCACTGTCCCGTCGACGGTGACCGTGGGGTTCGAAAGGTACTGGGAAACGATCGCGAGCGAGATGATCCCTCCGATCGCCGCGCGGTAGCTGAGCACGTAGAACGGACGCGCCGCTTCTCGACCCCAGAACTTGGTTCTCAGGAGCGCCCACTGGGCCACCTCGTCGCCGATGACGAGGAGCCCAAGGCAGATGATGGCGCTGATGAGGGCCCCTGCCGACATCGAGACCTGGAACAGCGTGAACGCGATCGCGAGGGGCACCCCGACGAACAGGCCCGCGGTGTAGGCGAACAGCTCCTTCCGCTCGTCGAACAGCGTGACGGGGACCTGGGGCTCCGCGTACCGGCCGACCTCGAAGTAGAGGAAGGCGGCCGACAGCAGGACGCCGACGACCGCCCCGATGGTGAGCGAGGCGACGACCATCGGTTTCCTACCCTACCCGGCGGCCGGACGCAAGGAATCCCGTGTGGCCGAGCATCTCGAACGCGGGGCGGGTACCCCCCTCGCCCACGTGGAGACCGCGCTCGAGCAGCTCAACCGCCCGCACCTCGTCGAACCCGAGCTCTCGGAGCGTGCGCACGGTCCGTTCGAGCTGGTTGTAGGTGGGGGTGTACGTGGCCACGTAGCCGCCGTGCGCTAGGGCGGTCCGGGCACTCTCCAGGACCGCCCACGGTTCCGGGAGATCGAGCACGACGCTCGAGAGGTCGTGCTCATCGATCCCCTCGACCGCCACGTCCCTCCGGCGGAAGGTGACCCGGGACTCGAGCCCGGCGCGTCGCACGTTCGCGCGGGCGGCCTCGAGGAAGTCGTCCCGTCGATCGTAGGAGACGACCCGCCCGGTGGGTCCGACGCTGTAGGCGAGCACCACCGTGAGGGCCCCGCTGCCCGCTCCGGCCTCCGCGACGGAGGCGCCCGGTCCGATCCCGGCGAGATAGAGGAGGTGGGCGGCGTCCTTGGCGGTGACGATCTGGGCGCCCCTCCGCAACGACCCGAGAAGGTCGGAGAGGGAGGGCCGGAGGGCGCGGTACTCCGATCCGAGCCACGTGACGGCGCTGCCCGGTGCCGTACCGATCAGGTCGGTCAGGTCGAGCACCCCTTCGTTCCCGACCTTCTGCGGACCCCGGGCCAGCCGAACGAGGAGCGCGGGCTCCCCGGCGCGCTTGAGCGCGACCGTCTCTCCCTCGGCCCATGCGTCGGCCATCCGGGGTCCCCCTCCCGGTTTCCCCAGGGGAGGTATTAACCCGGCGCACCGGGAGGCGACCAACGACTCCCTGTCGCGGTAAATCCCTCACCGCGCGGGCCCACGCCCCTCCCGAGAACCAACTTAAGGAGACGGCCGCTCTGCGCCCTACTCATGGTCGCTTACGACGACGAGGACGTGATCGACGCGCCTCGGGCGGTCGTCTGGAAGCTCCTCGCGGACCACATGAACGACGCGAAGATCGTGGAGATCCATCCGCTCATTCAGTCGCAAAAGACGGTCGAGCGGACGGGGGATTCGGTCGTCGTCGACCGGGTCATCGACGTGAACCGGAAGATGCGCAAGTCACGTTGGAAGATCTCCTACCAGCCCCCGGACCATGCGCGCTGGGAGGTGCTCGAGAGCGAGGGGCCCTGGGCGACCGGGACGTACCTCGACCTCACGTACTTCGACGAGGGGAAAGCGACCCGGGTCCGCGCGCGGGGCGAACTCGCGATCTTGAACCTCCCGTTCTTCCTCTCGCAGCCCCGAACGGTCCGACGAGTCCTGAACGACATCCAGACCGAGGACGTCTGGTTCCTCCGACGGTATCGGTTCTAGTGGCGCGGGGCAGCGGCGCCTTTAGATAGGGCAAGGATTGGCCCCGAGCGCTGCGGGCATAGTGTAGTTTGGACGTTCATTCAAGCGTCCATATTCGATTTTCACGAGCCCGGAACATAGCCGGATACCAACAGAAAAGACCCGGCTCCCGTTCTCTCGGAACCGGACATCGCGGCGCGTCTCCCCCCGGCAAACGCACGACGGGAACCGGCCCGGAGAGCTTTCCGACAGAGAGCTTATCGGCTTAATCGAAATCGCCGTGAACGATGGTGCTGGCAGGTTCGCCCTGCTGCACTTCCGGCCTTCTTTCTTCCTCGCGAGCTCGCTCGGTGTCACCGGGTCCCAAGCGGGTTTCGTCTGGGGGCAACCCCCATGGCCTACGAAAACGAACCCGGAAGCGACGATAGCGCGGCAATCGGCAGCCCAGAAACGCCAGTACTTGACACTTGTTTTGCGCCTCGACCGACACGACCGAGGTGCTACCGGCTACCAATGTGGGCGGTAGTGACGGTTGCGGTGTTCTGTGTCGTGATCCTCCTGCTCGAATCAACCGTCACCGACCCCACGGGCCTGAATCATGCTCAGTCCGCGGGCCTTCGGGCCGCTGCTCAAGGGGGTTCCCCACCGTCAGCACTAGACTACCCGTATGCCCTCTCCGCCAGTCTGTTCCCGACGCCCTCGCAACTCAACTCGACTGCCACTACTTCATTGGTCCGCTTGATTTCGCTGAGTTCTTCGCCTTCGTCTTTTGGACTCCTAAACGTCTCGGGGAGTTCTTCAGGGCCCGACAAGCTCTGGTACTCCGTCGGGAGTTACAGTCCGCTCGCTTCCGAAGCGATTTTGAAGGGCTCAGCTTGCGTCAGCGGAACTCGACAGGCCGGGAACTGCATCAATACCCCCACGGTCCCGGTGCTTTGGTCAAGCCCCGCGAAGGTGGCTAGCAGTTCGAGTGCATTCACGGCCAATGCGTTGGTCGCTCAGGGTTCTAATCTGTATGCTGCGGCAACGACGGGAGGTGGCACGAGCATTTACTCGTCGACTAATGGCGGTGCCACGTGGAGCGTGCTGGCCTCCGGCATCGGAGGAACGGTTGAAGGGCTCGTCACCAATGTTAGTGAGGTTGCCGTTCTGACCCTCAGTAGTCTGACCTTTACATCCACCGTCTACTCGCTCGGCGGTACCCTCGTCGGCTCCTCATCACCGCTTTCCCTCACGGGATCGGGGATCACCGGTGTGCCCGGTGCATCATTCGCGGTGGCGCCGGTGGGAAAGTCTTGGTCATACGCGATCGCCGCGGGGGTCTATGGTCCCCACCACGTAGAAGTGGCGACAAGCTCCGACGGCATCCACTACACTTCCTTCTCGATGGTGGCCAACATTAACACCAGTGTTCCCAACGCCGCGCTTTCTTCCGTCGGGGCAACTAGGCTGTACCCGGCCGGGGGCATTCCCGGCCAAGTCGCCCTCACAGCGATCGGCTCCGGAATGCTTCTCCTCTTCACGACGAGGGTGAACGGCGAGGTGAGCGCGAACGTGCTCAGCTCGCCCTCGGGAGGGACGTCGTGGCTCGGGCCCTACCGAGTCGGATCGACCCCAGGGACGGTCCAAGACCCGCAACTGACCCCCTCCCTGGCAGGAACCGTCTACGCAACCTGGAGGGACGTTGCCAACGGCACGGGCACTGTGGCCGAAGCCGTGATTGGACCCACCGGAGGGATTCTCGAATCACCTTCGGCTGTACCTGGCTCGTCGCTGTCCGGCCTTTCCCCTATCGGTGCTCCGGCTGTCGCGGTGGACAGTCTGCAGCGTCCTCTCGTGGTCTGGCCTGCGCTGAATGCGGCGGTCGCGGGGCAGGACGTTCTGGCGTATTCGGGCGGTTTTTTGCCCGCATCCGTCGCGGCGACCCAGGCCAACCTAGCGATAACCGATCCGCTGGTCCCGGGCGACTTCGGTCCGGGAGCCCCCGGCAATGCTCTTCAGGTGCTGGAGAACAACGTCGCGAACGTTGTCGGCTCGCTCGACAAAGACATCTCCAATGCGAGTGCCGGTCAGGAATCCGGCTACTGCAATTCGCAGAATGTGACCGTGCTTGGCCTCTATCCCAATCTGACGACGATTCCGCTCAGCTACAGCGGGTCCGGAACCGTCTGCGCTGCCTTCACGTTCGCCCAGCTGCACCCGAGAACCTCCTATGTCTCTCCGATTCTGGGTCCTCTCGCCCCAAACACGTACCTCGCGGTTTACGCGGATTGGGTTCTGGAAGCCGTGGGGATCGATGTAACGGCCTCGCCGTTGCAGGCGGCGGCGACCGCCGTCCAGCCACCTCAGGACGGCTTTAGCGCGAACCCGGAGTGGTTCGCTCCCCCCGCGCCGGTCACAAACAACGCGACGGTTCAGGGGAAGACCGAGATGGTCACCGTGACACCGACGGTGTTCAGTCCCACCGCGCTCCAGCTAACGGTGAGTTCGAACCCGATTCCGACGTTCTGGTCCAACAGCAGTGTGCCCTGCTACAACGGGAAGGCCAAGGTCGCCGTCATGTTCCGCTACTACTGGACGTATGCCAACAAGACTTGGCTCAACGCCAGTCTCAACAACGGCACAGTCCACTCCTTCACGGGGACGTCGGCCTTTGTCTCCTCGATCTTCCTGACGAATCTCACCCCCTTGAACAACGGCTCGGCCCGCTACTTCTGGAAGGCGTCCTTCTCGGTCGCGTACGCGGAAACGGAAAACGTTAGCATCTATGGAAGCGGGGGAAGCTATTGCGGGGGGAAGGCCGGCGTGTATTGGATCCATCCCGCGGTGCCTGCTTCGCTCGGACCGATCGTCACCAACGGTGGCTTCTGGACCGAACTTACGATAGACCCATCGGATGCCGGCTCGGCGTTCGTAACCGCTGCATCGAACGACGCCCTTACAGTTGGTTGGACGAACACGGCCGACTCCAACGACACACTCTCTCTCCTGAACGATACCACGCAGTTGGGCTATCAGAATGTAGGACAGCCGACGATCCCTGCGAATACCGCAAGTCCCGAGAGCTACCAGTTTTCGGTGCCGGGCACCATGGGTGATACCTACACACTCACCCTCACCGGGACCAGCCGACCGGGTCACTGGATTCCCTCGGAACAGCCCGCTTACGCGGTGGGAAGCGCCAGCTCGTCGGCGGAGACTGCCACTGACGCTTGCACTTTCACCCTCAGTCCACCATCGGAGACGCTCTTGAACGGCGGGACCGCCACAGGGATCACATCCACATCGGCGACAATCACTTGGCAAGGGACGGTGGCTCAGGGAGCTTCGCCGGGTCCGGGATTTGTAACATACTACGCGGTCGGCACGGGCGTCAACCTGACCGATGACCAAGTAAGCTACGCCGAACTCTACTCAGGACATTACCAATACGTCGCCGTGTTGCACGGACTCGACCCTTGGACGAATTACTCCGTGACCTACGGGATCTCCGACTACCCGTCCGGCGGAGTGGGAGGATGCCTCACCGACATCTCTCAGTATTCGATCCCGCAGTTCCTGACGAACTACACGTTCCCCCTATGGGAGCAAGACCAACCATACGATTCCATCAGCCACACGGGCGGAGGAGCCACCATCGGCTGGGAACTCCCGGCGTGGTTCCTGGCCAAGAACCCGACGTGGGCCTCCGGGTCGCTGAATTATACCAACAGCTCGGGTGCCTCAGTCGGCGTTCCCCTTAGTCCCTCCATCATTTCGAGTTCGTCCAGCGCGGGTTTCGAGATCACCTTGCCACTAACCCAGCCGAACACGGTCTACACGGCCAACGTCTCTCTCGTCTATCAGATCGGGCAGACCAAGTACTATGCGTTCAGTCCGGTCCTCTCCTTCGTCTACCTGCGGGACACCTCGGGAGACGGGCTCACCGACGCGGAGAAGAACTACGGATGGGCAATCACATATGAAAGCGCGAGCGGGTCGTGGACAAGCGAACCCGTCTGGGCCAATCCCGCCCTCTACGCAACGAACGGCCTGGTTTCGGACTACATCGAAAAAGAGTACGACCTGAATTCAAACACCATCGACACTGCCGGCAGCCACATGCTCGACACGTGGAACCTCACTTTCAGCCTCGGTACGGGAACGCTCACGCTCCCGAGCGCTTCCCTGTTTCACTACTGGTACGAGAACGGTTCTGATCCTTTCACCTACAATGTCACTCCAACCGGGCTTAACCACCGCGGATGGCCCATCGCCAACAATTCCACCGGCTCCCCGCACTGGACTAGTGGGGGTCTCCAAGACGACAACCCCTACGACGCCGAAGTGCTGTGGACCGGTGGAGCGGTCGGGGTGCTGGAGAACCTGATCACGTGGGAAGGTGTAGGTTGGCTCCGCGGCGTGATCATGCACGGTTACAATCCGGGGGGCGGTGCCATCTGGACGCTCACCGTTTGGGGCAAGCTTTCGTGGGGTGCGAACCCCCTAGCAGCCTCAACGCCTAACGACGGGCTGGCCGACGGAACGCGGGTTAGCCCACTCTACGATGTGGGGGTCCTGTTTAGCCGCGTGTACTCCAACGATGGCCCCGGCTATGGCCTTGCGTACGCTGTCAAGATGAACTATACTTACCAAGTCCCGAATTCAGGCCTCCGCCAAGTCACGAATTACTCGTCCGAGGCCTTTGTGGGCGGATACGGCGGGAACCCGGCGACCGTGTCGAATTACGCAGTTACCTTGCCTGTTGGTCAGACCGCGCAGATTCAGACAATCAACCTTTCAGCAGTGTTGAGCGTGGGCGGAAGACTTGTGCCCGTCGCAATCAACGGAAGCAGCGGGTTGCTCTCCGTCATGTACGACCTTGTCGGTGGGCAGCCTCTCTCGATAAGTGTGTCGGGCCAGAACAGTTCCACCTTTGGGAACCTGAGCGGAACCCTCCAAGTTGTTGCCATGGGCGTGAAGGTCCCCACCTGGCTGTGGGTTCCCACCACCAACTCGACGGTTAACGGACTTCCAACCGGCCTTGAACGATACACGGGCGAGCAGTCGTTCGACATAGTGGTGGCAGACGCTTCGTCCTCGTTCACTTCCTATTCGATTCCCATGCCTTGGGGAGGATACGGTTCGAAAGTCTCTCTCTCTTCGGGCCTCAACGCCTTCCTGATTCCTCGCGAACAGTTCCTTGCTTCGCCGTTCGGTCAAGCAATCCTTCTCGGGAAGAACGCCTCTTACAATGCCTCTCGCGGTGCACCGCCGCTGGTCAATGCCCCTGAGCAGAGCTACATCTCTGGATTTGGCGGCGCGAACCTCATGGTCGACCTAGGTGCCTACTGGCAGAATCGGTCCATCGCGAGCGCCTCCGGCGGGGACCTCATTCTTTCGTCCGAAACAGGAACTCCCCTCTGGGTCAACAACCGGTACAATCCCCTCGTTGTGCAGCCTATGGTCGTGAACGCTTCGACCGGGTCTAACACCGGGGGTCTCTTCTCGGATACCTACCTTTACAATGCATCCGACCCGGCGCCTCCCGCGGTTCAATCGATCATCACTCTCAATATCACGAGCAACGCCACTCTCAACCTCCTCCTGGCCGCGCTCATCGACAATACTTCCGGCGGGAGTTCCGCAGTCAACGGAACCTTCCAGTCGATCACCTACCAGGTTGGCTTTCTGGGGCTCAATGGCGCCGTCGTGAATGCCGTCCCCAATGTGCCCCAGCTAGGTGATGGCCTGTACGGTCCACCTTCGACTCCTCTCCCGGTTCAGTCGAGCAACTTCTGGGCGAACTTCTGGAATGCGGTCACGTCGGTGATCACTAACCCCGGCGGGTTCATCCTATCTCTCGTGAGCACCGTCTGGAACGTCGCGAACGCGGCTTGGACCTATGCCACGCACGTTTTGAAGGAAGCAATCGCGATCGGCGGGCAGGTGCTGAGTCGGGTGGCTGCGACGCTGGTGAGCGTGGGGAGGGCGATTGTCGCGGTACTCGAACAGATGCTCAATTTCATCGTCATGCTCATCGAGGAGGCCCTGTCACCGGTCATTCAGCCAGTAGTGAATGCGATGAATCAGTATACTCTGCATCTTACATCCGATATCCAGCAAGCCTACAACGACTCATCACAGGACAAACCGGTGGCACCCGATGCCGCACACTTCTGGGCGGATGTCGGGGCGCCCCTATTCATCATCGTGAGTGCCGTAGCTGTGGTTATCACGGCGGTCATCACTTTCATCGAGGGGTTCTCTCTCGGGACAGCTTTTCTCATCCCTATCATTGTAGGTTTCGTTATCAACGGAGGAGCGGCGGCCCTAGCGGATGGTGGAGGGCCCTCCTTCCTTTCAGACTTCGCGAGAGTGAATCCGGTGTCGCCAGCCTTGGCAACTGAGTGGGAACAGATTTTTGACCCCCCCGAATACCTTCCGACCTTGGGTACGATCCTTGGCATCGAAACTACCGCTTGGGCGGCGGCCACAATCGAGAGTGATTGGGAGGCCGAGGTACCAATAGATTGGACTGACGAGGCCGGCCTCGCAACCGGCTTCCTAGGCTTGGTCGTTGCGGACGTCGCGTACCAGTTCAGTGCGACTGCGGGGGCCGTGGCTTCGCTGTTCTTTGATGGATCATCGTGTATATTCGATGCTTACTCTATCACCCACGGGTCGACCCTCACCACTTGGGTCATTCTCGCCATGGACACAGGGACCGTTTTGATTGACGCTAAGGTGTTCGGAGCTCCGGTCTAAGACCCGGGTGCGCATATAGCCGAGGTGGATTCGGGGTTGACGCTTTACGATTTGCAGGATTTCCACTCGCTCCCTTGGGTGAAGTTGACGCGCTGGTTCCGTGCGGGATTGGCAACGGCCGGCGCGTTTGGGATCGCATGGATAGTCTACGGGGTCTATCTAGAGTCTCGGACAACGGGACTCGGCGCCCTTCCTTGGATCGGAGATGTACTGAGTCTTCTGATTCTCGGGGGTATCGTGTTCCTCGCAGTCGGCGGCAGACCCAACGCCCGACAGTTAGTGATTGACGATACGGGTATTCGATTGACATATCGACGAGGTCGCCCGGACTCGCGCGCTTGGGATGACGTCCAGACCACCATTCGCGGGCGTCGTACAGATGGCATAGAGGATAGTGTTTCAAGAGGACGGGCCATGTGGTCTATCTACGGGCGCTTCGGTGGTCTCTCTGAGACTTTTGTCCCGAAGTCCGCGTTCGACGAACTCGTCAAAGTGGCCGAGTCCCACGGATTGGTTCTGCACGAAACAAGAGTGCGTACTGGGTGGTTCCTCTATACGATTGCGCGCTAGAAACGAAGGCTCCGGATCCTGCCGGAGGAGAGACCGGTCTCTGTTGCCACCGAGCGATGGGCCGAAGATATCGCCGAGCATGACTGCCTCTGGGGCCAAGTGACCCCGCCTGCCGCGAGCTGCTACTGACCTCGCCGACCAAGGACTCGCCTGAGCTCGTGACGTTCGTTTGGAACGCGCCCGACCCGTACTGTCCCGAGATTCACCGTATGAAAGACGGACGGGTTCGCTTCGCGCTCGATGCTCACGTCTCGCTTGAGCTCGACGGGTTGAACTCACCTCTCCCGAACTCTTCGCCGTTTCCTCGCCCATCGCGGTTCGAGCAGGGCCGACGTGGGCTGACTAATCGGGAGGGACTCTCCGCCGTACCATTGCTCGCATCGGGTGGTAACTTTAGATAGCCCGGAGGCTGGCCATCGCCGCTGCGGGTATGGTGTAGTCTGGTTATCACATAGGCTTGCCAAGCCTATAACTCGGGTTCAAATCCCGGTGCCCGCACTTCTCCCGGAGTGCCCCGATGTTCGGGATCCGGGTCGAGCCTCAGACACCCTTTCCGATCGGTCGACCCACCGGCGACGCGGCCGATGCGATGTGGGGGAGCGAGACCAGCCCGACGAAGATGAAGATGATCCCGATGAACTCGGAGTAGTACAGCGCCACGGGGAAGGACGCGATGTAGAGCGCGCCTCCGCCGGCGAGGACGCACGCTCCGATCCCCATCATGAGCGTGCGCCACCGGAACGAGCGGCGCAGGGCCACCACGACCGCCCCGAGCAGGACGAACGTGGCCGGGATCGTGACCAGGCAGGAGACCACGATGAGGTCGACCGGGGGGTTCCCCGAGATCACGCCCTGCACGACCATCGTGCTCGAAAGGGGAGTCGTGAAGGTGAGCCCTCCGACCAGCGAGCACGCCGCCAAGATGTACCCGGAGTAGCCGGTGCGAAACCTCTCACTGCGGATCACGTGGGTCGACCCGAGCGAGAGCACCCCCACGATCGCCGCCGACAGGAAGACGTAGACCTGGAGGAGGAGACCGTTGACGACCCCGAGGTACACCACCAGTTCTACTCCCGTGGCGAGCGCGGCGAAGCCGAGGCCTCCGCCCCACATGAGCTGGGCAAGAGCTCGCTGACGGACGAAACGCACCAGGCCGCGCACGGAGAGGGCACCGAGGATCGTGGTGAGGGCCACGAGGGAGAGCGGGACCCCGATCGTGAGCGCGTCCATGCGTCCTCCTGGTCCGTTCGAGCACCGCCTAGGAGCTGGTCTTGTCGGGCTCGGCCGCGGGCTTCGGTTTCTTCCGGCCGTTGGATGGCACCGGGGGAACGGATTCCCCGTCGGCGAACTTCTCCGGTACTCCGAGGATCACGGCGACCATCGCCGCGAGGATGAACACCGCCATCAGGACGAATCCGACATCGAACAGCCAGTAGGCCCAGGTACCCTGCTGCCAGTTGAGGAAGGTGTAGTAGTAGCCGCCCACGAGCGCGAGCAGGATGGACAGGATCGCGAGGCCCGCAATCGGGGTCCTCACCCGGCGCTGGTCGACGTAGAAATCGACGGCGAGCAGCGCCATGCAGATCACCGGGATTCCGATGAGGGCGAAGTACTGGAGCGCCCCGAAGGTGAGATCCTGCGGAGCTCCGGCGAGGCTGGACTCGTGAAACTCGATGTAGAACCCTTCGACCGGCGTGGCGATGAAGGTGAAGATCCACGTGAGGAGAATCGAGGAACGCACGGGGTCCCGCCATATCGGCGTTCCCCGGGCTTTCGTGAAGAAGAGCGGGACCAGCACGATCATGGCGCCGATGGCGGCCCACAGCATGGTGGTGTCGTCGCTCGCCATGCCGTTGAGGTCGCTGTACGAGTAGAATTGCACGGTCGTGTCGGGGTTCGTGGCAAAGAGCAGGGGCGGCTTCCCCGCCGGGAACACGGTCGTGTACGTCTCAAGGAAGAACATGATCGTGAGCGCGATCACTCCCGTAATCGCCACCCACAGCCCGATGATGGTGACGGTCCGCTTCCAGCCAGTGTAGCTGAGCACCTCGAAGCGCTTCGCCGTGACCGCGACGATGCCGAGGAGCAGACACATTACGATGGCATGCGAGTGCGACCCGATGGCATTGCCCAGCACGGTCGACGATCCCCCGAGCCAGTTGACATATCCGGTGAGCAGGCCGGGGGACCGTCCGATGAGGATGACGAAGTAGTTCATCCACATCGCGACGAACCCGGTAATCCCGGCGATGAACGTACCGATCACCGAGACGAAGGTGAGCCAGTACGTGGAGTCCATCTTGCGGAAGTCCTTGAACGACGGGAGGCTCGACCACCGCGGGATCATCCCGAACATGTTCGAGTCGGGGTTGTAGGATCCGGCGAGTTTGCCCGGGTAAAGATACAGCTCGATCAGCAGGGCCCCGCCCACGTCGGCGAGCAGGATGAGGCCGACGAAGATCAGTCCGAGGGGGATCGGCGCGAGGTACGAGTTGAACACCGGTCGGAGGTAGAAGAACGCCCCTATCGCGGTCAGAATGTTGGCGACGAGAGCGCGATAGGAGAGGGGGAAATCTATCGGCGGTTCGAACTTGTCCAGGTCGAACACCATGAAGACGAGGTAGACGCCGAGAGCCGCGAACCCGACCGCGATCGAATGGAAGTACAGGTCGGAGACCCCGAAGTTGCCGGGTACCCCCGCGTTGAACGCGGGAGGTATGCTCCCTTGGGCGTTCGGGTTGATTCCGAGGATGAAGTAGAGGAGCGACATCACCCCGATGACCAGCAGGGTGATCCAGACGTACGTCTTCTGGGGGTGCAGATACCCCCGCTTCGTCATCAAGTAGCGACTCGCCGGTTTCAGTCGACTCCCGGCTGGTCCCGTCCACCGCTCTGGTGCGGGCTCACTTGTCACCATTCTCAATCCCTTTCCGGGCCCGGGAGAGTCACGTCCGATGGCCCCCGTACTCGATTGTGGGCGGAACGGCCAACGATCCTCTGTCTGACGAGGGGATCGCGCAGGGGCCGTGTCTCATCGCTCCCCACAGACCCAACCTTGCGGGCGTGACGAGGGGTCAGGTCAAAAGGCGCTTCGTGAAGCAGATTCGACGGCCACCCGTGAACTTCGGTTGACAAGCCCTTCTTGAGGCGGGCGTCCGACGGGCATTCACGGTCGGGCTCGGCCGCAGGGCGCTCATGGGGGCCGTCGAGAACGCCACCCGCTGGGGAACCGCCGCGGACCTCGCCCGTCAGGCCGGTACGTCCGCGCAGCCGTGGTGGGACACCGTCCTCGCGTACGGTCAACTCCTGAAGCCGAGAATGGTCGCCCTGCTCGTCTTCACGGCGGCCGTGGGAATGGTGGTGGGCGCGGCAACCACCGGGGTCCTCCTCACCCCCTTCACCTTCACGGTAGGAATCCTCGCGATCACCGCTGGAACGGCGGGGTGCAACGCGCTGACCGGCTACGTGGACCGCGACGTGGACCGCCAGATGGTGCGCACGCGAGACCGCCCGCTCTGTACGGGTCGGATCGCTCCGGCGTCCCGAGCGGTCGTGGTCGGAGTCGCGCTCCTCGCGGTTGCTCTCGTGCTTTCCGGCCTTCGCAATCCGCTGTCGCTCGGGTTCATGGCCATCGGGATCGTCGACAACGTCGTCGTCTACAGCCTCTGGCTCAAGCGCACTAGCCGGTGGAACATCGTGCTCGGCGGGATCTCGGGCGGAATGCCCGTCGCCTTCGGTTGGGCGTACGTGACCGGGTCCCTGGGCCTCGCGGCCATCCTGCTGGCGGCCCTGGTGGTCCTCTGGACGCCGACCCACATCTGGAGCCTCGCGCTGCGATACCGGGAAGACTACGCGCGCGCGGGCATCCCGATGCTCCCGGTCGTCACGAGCGAGAAGACCGCGTTGCGCTGCATGGTCGCCACCGGCGCGCTGCTCGTGCCGTTCAGTCTCGCGCTCACCTGGGTGAGCCCCGTCGCGGGCCTAGGGTACGTGCTCGTGACCCTCGCCCTCGGGGTGCCTCTCGTAGCGATGAGCGTCTGGCTGTGGCTCCGTCCGAGCCCGTCGGGAGCGTGGACGCTGTTCAAGTTCTCGAGCCCGTACCTGGCCGTCGTGTTCCTCGCTCTGATGGTCAGTGCGCTCTGGTAGCGCGAGGCCGATCGTGAAACGGCCCGTTCACCGGCGGTCCGGGTGATACATCTCCGAGGTCAGTCCCGGCGCCTCGCCGCCCTTCCACGGCGAACGCGGCCAGCCCTCGACCTCGTGCCGGGCGAGGCGGATCGCCGTGCGAGAGAGCTCCGAGATCCAGGTCGCGGAGAGCGCCTCGTCGACCGGGATCTCCCGCACCTCGGCGATCTCGGGCGGCCGAGCGCTGGGCTCCCCGGAGACGTACTCGAGCGCGAAGGCGAAGTAGACGTCACTTGCCCCCTCGTCGATGACCTTGTGGCGGGTCAGGAGGAGCGGACCCACCCGGACGGTCACTCCCGTCTCCTCCTCGAACTCGCGGACGACCGCCGTCTCAAGGCTCTCGCCCGGCTCGACGTATCCGCTCGGCACCGTGAACCGGGTCCGGTAGACCGCCCGGTTGACGAGGGCCCGGCCGTTGCGGATCAGCACCCCTCCGACCCCGACCCGGGTATGCGGCGGGGGTAGCGGCGGGATCGAAGGGGCGGACACGGGCGAACGACCGCCGCTAGGTGCCGCCGAGCAAGCTATCGAGGAATCCGATCGGGGGCGTGCCGAACCGCAGCAATGTGTCGTGGAAGGCGAGCGGGGAGTTGCGGAACTTCGTCGGGAGGTATTTCGAGCGCGCCTCGAGGATCATGAGCTTCCCGAGCGTGTAACAGAAGTACTCGGGGTTGTACGTGCCGCGGATCGCCTCCCGCTGCGCGTGCACTTCCTCGAGATGGGCCTCGGTCCGGAGGAGGCGGGCTGCGTCCGCGACCGACATCCCCTGGGTGTGCATTCCGATCGAGACGATCAGTCGGCAGTCCCGGAGCAGCGCATCGTGGAGCTGGGTCACCTCGGCCGGGGTCGACCGACCGTCGAACCCGGCCTCGAGGACCGCCTGCTCGGTGTAGTGGGCCCATCCCTCGATGAACGAGTAGGAGAACCAGACCTTGCGGACCAAGCTCTGCTCGGTCCGGTTGAAGTGGAGCGACTGGAGGTAGTGCCCGGGCCAGACCTCGTGGACCGTCGTGTTCTTCAGCATCGCATGGTTGAGGGTGCGTAGCCACTCCTCTGCCTGCGTCGGGGTCCACGCGGGGTCCACCGAGGTCACCCAGTAGATCCCGTCCACCGGCTTTTCGAATGGGCCGGGCGGGCTCATGGCCGCGGTCCAGAGGTCCCGCGCCCACGCCGGGGTCTCCCGCACGTGCACGAGCTCGGGTTCGGGAATCGAGACCAGCTGCTTCGTCCGGACGAACTCGCGCGCCTCGTCGGTCAATCGGCGGGTCAGCGGGATCAGCTCGGGGGCGGTGGGGTGGTTCTCGTAGAGCCGGGCGATCAGCTGATCGACCGACACCCCTTCGCGCCGGGCGATCTCGGCCAGACGGTCACGGTTGCGCTTCAGGTCGTCCCGACCCCGACGCAGCACCTCATCGACCGGCATCGTGAGCCCCTCGCGGACCCACAGGAGGCGCTGGAACCGCTCGCGACCGAGCGCGAACTCGTCGGTCGCGTACGGGAGACGCTCGCGCTGCAGCCACTCGGCGAACGCGCGGACCGCCGCCTCGGCCCCTTCCCGAGCCTTCTGCACCTCGTCTCCGAGCTCTTCCGAGCCGGTGCGGGCGAACGCCTCCCCTTCCGCGAAGTGGGCCGGGAGCCCTCCCGCGATCTGGATGGAGAGCGTGACGAACGGCTTCGGGAGGTGCGGCTGGAGCCGCCGCTTCGCCCCTTCGAGGAGCGCGGGCACGGAGGTGAGGATCTTGACGATCCCCGCCACTCGCGCTGCGATCGGCGCGTAATCGCGGGCGATGTAGTTCGTGAGGTCGGGCTGGAACAGGTAGTTCATCGGGTTCCGGTCGAGCTCGTTCACCTCTTCGAGGTCGAACAGGTTCCCTTCGAGGACAAGCCGGAGGAGGTTCCTATCGAGGCGACGGGCCGGGGCGAGGTCGGACTCCGGGACCGTCTCCAGCTGGCGCAGGAACTCCTTGGCGGTCCCGACCCACCGATTGGTGCCCTCAACCGATAGATCGGGGAGGAGGCCGTCGTACTCGTGGAGGCCCAGGTAGGCCGCGGTGGTCGGCCGGAGCACGAAGAGGTGGGCGATGATCTCCTTCTCGAGCAGCGTCAGCCGGTCGGGGAGTTCGGAACTCATGGGCGGGACCCCGGGGACTCCGTACGACAGATAGGGCTTGCGGCTCGACGGTTTATCCGTCCGCCGGCGCAATCACCGTCCGGTCCACGTCGGTGAGCGAACGTCGGCCTGTGAGGATCATCGACGAGGTGAAATCCGTGGTGAGGAGCGTAAGATACCGCTCCACCCCGGCCTCCCCCGCGGCGGCGAGGGCCCAGAGCGGAGGGCGGCCCACGCCCACCGCTCGGGCCCCGAGGGCGAGCGCGATGAGGATGTCGCTGCCGCGGCGGACTCCGCTATCAAAGTACACTTCCGCTCGGCGTCCCACGGCCCGGGCGACCTTGGGGAGGGCGCTGAGTGCCGGAGGCGCCCGGTCGAGCTGGCGGCCCCCGTGGTTCGAGACGATGACAGCGCGGGCTCCGTGGTCGACCGCCCGACGACCGTCCGCCGGGTCGATCACTCCCTTCACCACGATCGGAAGCCGCGTTGCCTCCCGAAGACGGTCCACGACCTCCCAGGTTTCCACGAACTCGCGTCCGAGCGAGTAGACCTCCCCCTCCGGCTGCGGCCCACGGGAGGGAGGGACCACGCCCGGAGCATTGCCGACGGGTAGGGAGGTGTCGATCGCGAACCCGGTCCTGAGCTGTGCGTCCCGGACCCCGAGCACCGGGACGTCGGCCGTGAGCACCACCGCAGAGAATCCCGCCCGCTCGGCTCGCCGGACGAGCCGCTCGGTGGCGCTCCATTCCGGCTGAAGGTACAGTTGGAACCAATGTGGTCCCCGAGGTCGGACCGCCGCGATCCGCTCGAGCGACCACGAGGAGAGGGTGCTGAACATCGCAAGTAGTCCGGCCCGACCCGCCGCTCGGGCCATCCCTCCCTCCCCGTCCCGGTGGATCAGACCCTGGTACGCCGTGGGCGCGATGTAGATCGGAGCCCGCACCGGATCGTCCAAGAGGGTGGTGCGCAGATCGATCCCGCGGAGGCCGGCGAGGACCCGAGGCATCAGCACCCAGCGGCCGAACGCCTCGCGGTTCGCCCGCTCGGTCCATCCGGTGGCGGCGGCGCCACCGATGTACGACGCGATCCTCGGTCGGAGCCGACGGGCCGCCGCCGTCTCGACGTCGCTCAGGGATGAGAATCCGACCGCCCGACGACCGGTCATCCTGCCTGCTCCCGAGGGAAGACACCCGCTCCAGGATTTGAGCCGGCCTCTTCGGCCCGGCTTCAGCTCCGAGAAGGGGGGCCCCGAACCACCCCCGTCCTCTGGGCGCACTGGGCGGCCCGAGGTGACGCTTTTCTGATAGACGTGTTACCCACGGGCATGGCGCGCGTGCGGCGTGTGACCGTTTCGGGGAACCGGTCGTTCGAGTACGTCTCCCAAGGGAAGGGTCCGGCGACCCTCCTGGTGCACCCGGGAGGGCCCGGCGGAACGTATCACTACCTCCGGGGACTGCTCAAGCTCGCCAGCACGAACCTGCGCGTCGTCATGTTCAACCCGCGAGGCGTGGGCCACAGCTGGGCCCCGGCGCGGGCGAGTGCCTACACGATCGAGAACCAGGCGGAGGACGTCGAGGCGATCCGCCGGGCCTTCGACATCTCCGAGCTCCATCTCCTGGGGTATGAGGCCGGGGGATTCACCGCGCTCGAGTACGCTCACCGCTATCCACGTCGCCTCACCTCCCTGCTCCTCTGCGGGACGGCCGGCAGCGCAGAGGAGATCCGGGCCGCGAACGCGCTGATCATCTCCTGCGCGAACCCGCGCCAGCGCGCCCGGCTCCGGGAGCTCACCCGGGCGAGGAAGTTCGGTTCCCCCGAGTACCAGGAGCTCGCCGAGCGGATCCGCGAACCGTTCTACACGCGGTTTCTGAAGGGGGTTCCTCGGGACCTCAAGGCCACCAAGATCAACGAGAGCGTCTATCGGGCGATGCTCTCGCCGAACGGGGACCAGTACGCGGTCGAAGGGACGATCGCCAAGTGGGACGGCCGCAAGTACTACTCCAAGATCGAGCTCCCCTGCGTGGTCGTCGTCGGCCGGTACGACTACTTCCTAGGCCCCTCGGTCGCGATGGCGGAGCGGATCGAGCCCGCGCACCTCCGGGTCCTGCCCAACTCGAGCCACCTCGCGGTGCTCGAGCAGCCCCGGGAGTTCCTCGCGATCATCTCGGAGTTCCTCGGGGACGTCACGGGCTGGTAGCCGCTCGACCCCGCCCGATAGAGGTAAACGCGACCGGGGTAACCGATGGGGGCCTGGAGGTCCCCCGTGACGCCCGACCCGGCCCGGAAGGAAACAGCGGCCACGCCCCCGATCCGCCTCAAGATCACCCCGGAGGCGCGGGCGGCCCTCACCCAGGCGCTGGCCGGCCGACCGACCGGTTCCGGGATCCGGGTCTGGGTCGAGCGGGGCATGCGCCCTCACGCCCAGATGATGATCGACCATCCCTCGGTCCGGGACGTCCCGGTCGACGTCGACGGGCTCCCGATGCTCTTCGATGAGAGCAGCCTCAAGTTCCTCTTGGATGCCGAGATTCGCTACTACGCCGAACCCGGCCGCACCGGGTTTGAGGTCGTCGGACCGTTCCTTCCCTCCGCGACCGCGCCTCCGACGCCCTCGACGCCGGCCGCTCCCCCATCGGCGGGTGAGAAGGCGGCGGCCCCGGAAGGCCGCGGCCCCGCGCGGCCCGACGTCGAGGAGCGGATTCGGGAGTCGCTCAAGAACATCTACGACCCCGAGATCCCGATGAACATCATCGACCTCGGTCTCATCTACGGGATGGACTGGGATGCGTCGGGCGGACTCACGATTCGGATGACGATGACGAGCCCCGGGTGCCCGGCGGTCGAGGAGCTTACCCAGGAGGTCGCCCGGACCGCCCGGCAAGCGAGTGGGATCGAGAAGGTTCAGGTCGAGGTCGTCTGGGAACCGCCGTGGGGACCCGACAAGATGACCGACTTCGCCCGCCGCCAGTTCGGCTACGCGTAGAGCTGTTCGCGAGCTCGCCCGCGGCTCAGTGGATCACGAGCCAAACGAGGTTCGACACCGCGAGCGACGCCAGCATCACCGGGAACGCGCGTCGAAGGTAGGTTCCCCAACTGATCGTGACGCCGGCCCGTCGGGCGGCGGAGAGCGCGACGACGTTTGCGGAGGCTCCGATCGGCGTCCCGTTCCCCCCAATGTCGGTCCCGACCGCGGTCGCGTAGATCAGCGGAGGCGTGGGAAGCCCCGCATCGACGCCCACCCGAGCGATCAGGGGACCGGCGGCGGCCGCGAGCGGGACGTTGTTGACGACGCTCGAGAGAAGGCCGAGCGACCAGAGGAGCAACGACCCGGTGAGGAGGAGGTTCCCGGTCCCGACCGAGGCGATGCCGCCCGCCATCCCCTCGATCGCCCCCGTCGTCTGGAGGCCCCCGACGAGAACGAACAGGAAGAGGAAGAACGCAATCATCTCGAGGTCGAGCGCGAGCAGGAGCGGCCGGAGGTGGTGCGCGCCCCCGATCGCGAGCGCCGCGAGGCCGCCGCCGACACCGACGACCCAGATCGGGACACCGGACCACGGAGCGACCGCGATCATCGTGATCATCACGGCGAACGCCCCGAGCGCGGTCCCGAGCCAAACGCGGTCCACCGGCGGTGCCGCCATCGGCGGGCCCGCCGGTGCCGGGGCCCGGGGACCTCGCACCGAGCGGGAGAAGGCCCAGAGGGCCACCACGAGCGCCGCGACCGCGGGAGGACCGGTATGGAGCAAGAAGTCCTCGAAGGAGAGGTTCCCGTACGTCCCCAGGATGACGTTCGGGAGATCGCCGACGTACGTGGCCGCCCCGCCGATGTTCGACGCGGAGATCTCGGCGAGGAGAAGGGGGATCGGGTCCTGCCCCGAGTGGCGCGCCACCTCGAGCGTCACCGCGGCGAGCACCAGCATTACCGCGATCGAGTTGATGAACGCGGAGAGGACGAACGCGAGCCCCGCGAGAACGAAGAAGAGGCGAAGGGGCCGCTCCCCGGTCCGTGCGATCAGTCGGTAGCTCACCCACCGGAAGAAGCCGAGCGCGCCGAGGAGACCGGAGAAGAGGAGCAGCCCTCCGAGGAGGGCGACCGCGTTCCACTCGATGACCCCGCCGGAGCCGTTCCATCCCGTCGGCGCAAGGTCCGGAATCGGAACCCACCCCACGGCGAGCAGCACCGCCGCTCCCGCCGCCCCGATCACGACGCGGTACCGCTCGAAAACGGCGAACAGGGCGTACGCTACCACGAATAGCCCTAGGGCGGCGGCCGCCGCTGGCCCGAACATGCGCCCCTTCTACCGGCCTTGGTTGACGCCCAGCGAGTGCCGGAGCTTCTTCAAGTTCTCGAGCGTTCCGATGACGAGGATCGCGTCGCCAGGGGCGAACCGGAACGAGGACGGCGGGTCGAGGACGGTCCGTAACTCCCCCTTACCGTTCGGCCTCGCGTACCCCAACACCAGGCAGTCGCTCGCCGACCGGACGAGACGCTCGGGCCCGAGCAGCGGCTGGTCCGAGACCAGCGCCCTCGCCGTCAGGAGGATCTTCCAGAGCCGGCCCAACAGCCGACGGAGGTAGGCGATCCGGGGTGAGCGCATCGGCTCGTCACTCTGGGGCGGTTCCTAAACCCTTCGTTCGCGCGACCCCGGTTTTCGTCCGGAGTTCCTCTCACCGCTTCGCGAACAGGACCCGGTTCGTGAAGTCCTGCCAGATCACGTCGAACTCGCGGAAACCGGCCCGACGGAGCGCCCGCTCGTGGACTCGAAAGGCGATGTCGCCGTGCTGGGGGTGGCTCGCCGACCGTCGCTCGCGCTCCTCGAAGTACGGACGGAGCGCCGGAATGCGCTCGGCCGCGTCCCACCACTCCTTCCAGGCCTTCCACTCGGTGTCCAGCGAGGCCCGCTTCGTCCGAATCCGCCGCACCCGTTCGGCCAGCCGGGCCATTCCCGGCGCTTCGTCGTCCCAGGGGAGGTGGTCCCCGTCCAGGAAGATCCCGCCCCGCCGAAGGAGCCCCGCCAGGTCCCGGTACAGCACCTGAAGCTCCGGTCGCGTGAGCCAGTGGAGGGCGGTAGTGCTGAGCGCCGCGTCGAACTTCCGGAACGGGAGGCGATCGGTCCATCCCGGGGACCCGAGCTTCGCCTCGACCCAGGTGAGGCGGCCGCCGAAATCCCCGAGCGCTCCGCGTCCGATTCGCAGCGTCACAGGGTCGTAATCGACAGCCACGACGCGGGCCGCCGGAAAACGGCGGAGAATCCGAACACTCAGCGACCCCGGCCCAGAGCCGAGATCGAGGGCCGTGAACCGCTTCGGGACGCTCGCCTCCAGCGCGTCGAGCATCACCGTGAAGCGTCGCTCCCGGAGCCGGTTGAAGCTCTCCTGCTGGGCGTCCCAGCTCCTCAGCAGCGCTCGCCAGTTGGGTTGTCGCGGTTTGCGTGCCACCTTCCGTTCCCCCGACAACGCCCGCACCGGGGCAAATGGTAAATAGGGTGCCCTTGGTGGCCGAGCCCTTGACGGCTGCCGCGCTCTCGGTAGCCGGGGGAAGCGACCGCGTGACCGACCACCCGACGCCGCGCGCCCTCGGCCCGGAGGAGTATACTCGCTTCGAGCGGGCCCGCATACTCGGAGCCCGAGCCCTCCAGGTCTCCCTCGGCGCTCCGATCCTGACCGATGTGCCGGCGGGACTGGTCGACCCGGTCCAGATCGCCGAGCTCGAGTTCGCTGCCGGAAGGATTCCGATCACCGTACGGCGCGGCACCGCGGCGTGAGCCGACACCCCGGGGCTAGGGCGCGGAAGGTCCCGGAATCCCCCCCCGGCGGGTGGAGACCACAGGGTATAGCCTCGTTCCGGTTTCGAAGCCGGTGCACCGAGGGGATTCCTTGGAGATTCGACGCTGCACCGCTGCCGATTTTGACGCTGTCGTTTCCCTTCTCCGCCAGCTTTGGCCCGAGAAAGCGCTGAACCGTGAATCGCTGCGCCGTGTCTTTGATCGGGCGCTGCGCTCGGAGGCTCAGTGCTATCTCTGCGCGGTGGAGGACGGACGGGTCGTCGGGTTCTGTTCGATGACGCTGATCAATAGCCTGTGGGTCGAAGCACCGCTCGCCTACCTCAATGAGCTCGTCGTCGCGGAGGACTCCCGGGGACGAGGGATCGGAAGCCAGCTCATGAACGCGATGACCGAGCTCGCTCGGCAGCAGGGGGCGAAACAGGTGGAACTCGATTCCGCCTTCCACCGAAAGGCCGCTCACCGCTTCTACGAAAGGGGCGGCTTCGAGAGCCGCGCCTACGTCTTCTCAAGACCGCTACAGTAAGTGGCCCGCGCCGGTAGCTACACGCCGGCGTCGTCCAGCGCCTTCGCGCAGGCGCACGTCGGCGCGGTGGCGATGCGCGGGATGAGCTCCGCCAGCACCTTCTGCATCCGGTCGGCGTTCTGCGCCATCGTCGTGAGGATCTCCTTCGTGTCGACCGGATGGTCGGCCCAGACGTCGAAGTCGGTGACCATCGCGAGGCACGCGTAGCAGAGCGCCCGCTCGCGCGCCAGGGTCACCTCCGGGACGAGCGTCATGCCGATGATGTCGGCGAACGAGCGGAAGAATCGGGACTCGGCCCGCGTGCTGAACCGGGGACCTTCGACGCAGACGTACGTCTTCTTCTCGGCGAACGGGAAGCCGAGCTGACGCCCGACGTCCACCGCGGCGCCGGTGAGGTCGGGGCAGAACGGGTCGGCGAGCGACACGTGGTAGACCTTTCCGCCGTCATAGAACGTGGTCGGGCGCTGCTTCGTGAGGTCCACGAACTGGTCGGGAAGGACGAACGTCCCCGGCGGGAGCTCTTCGCGCAGCGACCCCACCGAGCTCACGGTCACGATCGCATCGGCTCCGAGCGAGCGGAGGGCGTCCACGTTCGCGCGGTAGTTCACGCGGTGCGGAGGGATCGTGTGGCCGGGTCCATGCCGGGCGAGGAACAGCGTGCGAACGCCGCCGACGGTCCCTTCCTCGACCGGTCCGGACGGGGCGCCCCACGGCGTGGCGACCTTGTGCCGCTTCGTCGTCCCGGGCGTGAAGATCCCGGTGATCCCGGAGCCGCCGACGACCGCGATCGTTCGACGCGGTTCGCTCATCCTATCGGCCCTCCCGTCCGGCCCCCGTCCCGGAGCCTTGCGCCCGGAGGTGGAGGCGGGCCATGACGACCTCGCCGCGGGTCCGTTCGAGGAGCGAACGGGCGGTGTCCTGCTTCGGTTTGAGCTGGACGATCGCCCGGGTCGTGTCGAACCGCAGGAGGTCGCGCGTGAGCGTGTCCATGAGGGCGAGGTGCGCTTCCGCACCCACGAGGTCGTCGTGCGCGAGCCGATCGAGGACGCGCCGCCGGACCTCACCGACGACATCCCCGAGGCCAAGCAGATACGGTTCCGGGTCGACCCCGAGGTCGGACGGACCGGGGAGCTCCGTGCCTCCGACCACCGCGGCGAGGAGGACGGCCTCGACCCCTTCCTGGAGGGCGTCGAGCGCGAGTCCCTCGTCCCCTCGGCCCTCTCGGCGGAGCCAGTCCGCCAGCTCGGCGAGCTCCTTGCGGACCTCCGCGACCGCCGGCGGCACCGTACGCTCCGCGTGGAGGCGGGACATCGTGGACTGGGCGAGCCGGCGCAATCGCCGGGCCCGCTGATAGAGCTCCTCGCGTCGGAGCTCGCGCTGGCGGAGGTGCGCCTCGATCCCTGTGAGGGTCGCCTCCGAGAGCCCCGCGGGCACTGACCGCGAGGCGCGCTCGCTCTTGCCGTTGCTACCGCTACTACTATCGGAAGACGGTGAACCGTTGGTCATCGTTCCCTCCATCGAGCAGGCCGAGCCGCACGCCCGCGTCGAGCCAGCCGTGGGCGTAGCTCGCCGCGGCCAGGGCCCGGTCGAACTCCCCCTCGGCGCGGAAATGCTCCGCGTCGGCGAGGTAGTTCCGGGCCATCGCGAGGAAGTCGTCCGAGGCGCCCCGAAGGAACGACCGCTCCGGCGGGGCCGGGGTCACCCGGGCGATCGCCTCTCGGGTGAGGCGGAGGTACTTCTCGAGGAGCGGGGGTTCGGTCGTCACGCGCGCTTCGGGGGAAAGAGCGACGCGAGCGGGGATATAATCCGTCCGTGGCGACGCTCGGTGCCCTACCCCTTCGGGACCTTCTCCCAGTCCTTGAGGAACCGGGCGAGTCCGATGTCGGTGAGGGGGTGCTGCACAAGCTTCTCCATCACGGCGTACGGCATCGTCGCGATGTCCGCGCCGATCTTCGCCGCCTCGAGCACGTGGACCGGGTGCCGGATGCTCGCGACCAGCACCTTCGTCGAGAACGCGTAGTTCCGGTAGATCTGGACGATGTCGCGGATGAGGTCCATCCCGACCTCCCCCACGTCGTCGAGCCGGCCGATGAACGGGCTTACGTACGCCGCGCCGACCTTCGCGGCGAGCAGCGCCTGGTTCGCGCTGAAGACGAGCGTCATGTTGACGCGCGTCCCCTCCCTCGCGAGGATCTTCGTCGCCTTGAGGCCCGCCGGCGTCATCGGCACCTTGACGTAGATCGCCGGATGGATCTCGCGCAGGTGGCGGCCCTCGCGCAGCATCCCTTCGGTATCGGTCGCCACGACCTCGGCGGAAACGGAGGGGACGCCGAGCGCACAGACCTCGCGGAGCACCTCCTCGAACTTCCGGCCTTCCTTCGCCACAAGCGTCGGGTTCGTGGTGACCCCGTCCAGGATCCCGATCTCCCACATCGTTCGGATCTCGGTCACGCTCGCGGTATCCAGAAACAGCTGCATCGGACCGTCCTCTCGGGGAATTCCCCCCACCTACTGAACCTTCCCCCGAGCGCGCAGGAGCTCCCACGCCTCGTCCCGGATCCGCTCCTTCGACATCCCGAACCGGTCGAGAAGCGCCCACGGCTCCCCGGACTCGCCGAACACATCCGGCACACCGACGCGGCGCACGGGGACCGGGTAGTTCTCCGCCGTGGTCGACGCGACGAGCGCCCCTACCCCAGTGAGCACGCTGTGCTCCTCGAGGACCAGGATCGCCCCGGTGTCCCGGGCGGCCCTCAGGAGGGCGGGCGCGTCGCACGGCTTCACGGAGGCGAAGTCGAGCACGCGGGTCGACACGCCGACCTTCGCGAGCTCTTCCGCGACCTCAAGCGCCCGGGCGACGAGCGCCCCGACGGCGACGATCGTGAGGTCGCTGCCGCTCCGCAGTTCCGCGGCCTTTCCGATCGCGAACGATCCGTCGGTGACCGTGGGGAGGTTCTCGCGCGTCAGGCGCACGTACGCCGGGCCGTCACGCTCGGCGACCGCGAACGTCGCGGCTCGAGTGGTCGGCGCGTCCGCCGGGACGATCACCGTCATGCCGGGAAGGCCCCGCATCAGGCCGATGTCCTCCACGATCTGATGCGTCCCGCCGTCGGCCCCCACGAGGAGGCCACCATGGGTCGCGACGATCTTGACGTTCGCCCGGTTGTAGCAGATCGACTGTCGGACGAAGTTGTACGCTTGGCCCGCCGCGAACACGGCGAAGGTGCTCGCATAGACCGTCCGGCCCTCGAGCGCGAGGCCCGCGGCGATCGACATCATCGTCGGTTCCATCACGCCGACGTTGAAGAACCGCTCCGGGAACTTCTGGCCGAACAACACCGTGCGGGTCGATCCGGAGAGGTCGGCGTCGAGCACGACCAACTTCGGGTCCTTCTCCCCGAGGGCGAGGAGCGCCTTCCCATAGGCGTCCCGCAGGCTCTCCGCCTTCCCGAGGACCGCGCTCATGCGCGTCCCTCCCGCGGCCGAGCGAGCTCGGCGAGTGCCTGCTCCGCCTCGGCCTTGGTCGGCGCCTTCCCGTGGTACTGGTGCTTCCCTTCCATGAACGAGACGCCCTTCCCCTTCACGGTCCGCGCGACGATAGCGGTCGGCCGGTCGGTCGTGCGGCGCGCCTCCGCGAGCGCGCCCAGGATCGCCGGGAAGCTGTGCCCGTCGATCTCGAGGGTGTGGTAGCGGAAGGCGCGGAACTTGTCCGCGATCGGTTCGATGCCCATGATCGACTCGGTCGAGCCGTCCGTCTCGAGCCCGTTCCGGTCGAGGATCACCACGAGGTTCGCGAGGCGATAGTGGCCGCCGGCCATCAGCGCCTCCCAGGTTGGCCCGGCCTGGCACTCCCCGTCACCGATGATCGCGTAGGTTCGCCAGCTCCCCTTGCGGAGCCGGGCGTCGAGCGCCATGCCGACGGCCATCCCGATTCCCTGGCCCAAGCAGCCAGTGGACGCCTCGATGGCGGGGAGTTTCGACCGGTCGACGTGGCCCTGGAGGCGGCTCCCGAGCTGGCGGAACGAGGCGAGCTCCTCGCGGGGAAGGTAGCCCCGCAGCGCGAGGGCCGCGTACATCGCCGGCGAGGCGTGCCCCTTCGAGAGGACGAGACGGTCGCGCTCCGCCCAGTCCGGTCGCACCGGGTCCACGTGCAGTTCCCGGAACAGGAGCGCCGTGAGGATGTCCGTCACCGAAAGGCTCCCGCCGGGATGGCCGCTCTGCGCGGCGTAGGTCATCCGGATGACCTCTTGCCGGATCTCGCGGGCCGTCGCTTCGAGGGAGCGGACGACCTCGTCCGGCAGTTCCTCCTCCATAATGCGCGGCGCGCGGAGGCCAGGCACGCTATTTGACTGTTGACCTGCGGCTCGCCCTTCGGTGGGCCGGTTTCGGTTGGGCCGGGCTCGCGAGGGACTCCGGAAGCAACGACCGGAGGGTGCGTAGGTCCGCCGCGTAGCGCGCGTATCCGTTGTCGTCGATAGGGGTCTCCAGGTAGCCCGGGGTCTCCGCCCAGCGCGGATCGGTTACGAAGTGACGGAACCCCTCGAGCCCGATCTCTCCCTTCCCGATGTTCTCGTGCCGGTCGAGGTGACCGCCGAGGGATTCCTTGGCGTCGTTCAGGTGGAACGCGCGGACCGTTCCCCGCCCCAGCACCCCCTCCACGCGGTCCATCAGCGCCCCGTACGAGGTCGCGTCGCGGAAGTCGTACCCCGCGGCGAAGAGGTGGCAGGTGTCCAGCGTCACCCCGAGCCGGTCCGGCCGGTTGACCTTCGCGAGGACCGAGGCCAGCTCCTCGAACTTCGAACCGAGCGTCGTGCCCTGTCCGGCCGCGTTCTCGAGCAGGATCCAGACCTTGTCGTCCGGACGGGCCTCGAGCGCGAGCCGGAGGCTCTCGGCGATCGTCGCGAGGCCCTGCTCCACGCCGCTCTTGAGGTGGGCGCCGGGGTGGAAGATCAGGGCGTCCGCACCGAGCAGCTCGGCACGGCCGAGCTCGTCGGCAAAGGCGGCGCGCGAGCGCCTCAGCACGAACGCCTTCGGACTGCCGAGGTTCGCGAGGTACCCATGATGGACGGCGGTTGCTCGAAGGCCCTCGGACTGGACCGCCTCCCGGAACGCTTCGGCGGCCGCCGGAGCGATCGGGGGACCGCTCCACATCTGCGGGCTCTTCGAGAAGATCTGGATCGCTTCGCAGCCGATCTGGCGGCCCTCGTGCACCGCGTCAGCCAATCCGCCGGCGATACCGATGTGGGCCCCGAGCCACATGCGGGCGGGGCACTCCCCGGCGAAGATTAAGCTACGCCGCCGCCGGAAGGAAGTAGGAGAGGCTGACAGCTTTCCGCGTTTCCCGTAGGCTCGCGCACTTCAGTACCGCGCGGAACGCCAGTGGGCTTAACTTCCGGGTTCGGAATGGGACCGGGTGTTTCCCCACCGCTTTGGCCGTCAGCCAAGCGATTGGACCGGGCCGACGTATTTAACGTTACGCGGGACGCCTTCGCGGATGCGCGCCCCGACGGCTCTTTCCTGACGGGGATTCGGGGGGCGGCTCTGATTCCACGGCCCAGATGTACCAGGTGCCACGGGCCTGGCTGAGCCGGTGGCCGTCCTCGCCGAACAGGTTCCCCTCGGCAAACGCGAGGTGTCGGCCTCGGCGCAGCACTTCCCCTCGGGCGGTGAGCGTGTCCCCTTCCCGGGCCGCGCGCAGGAACTCGACGTAGAGCGAGGTCGTCGCGGCGGTCTCCCCGGGGGCGAGGACCGACAGAACGGCGGCGCCCATCGCCGTGTCGAGGATCGTGGCGTACACCCCACCGTGAACGACCGAGTTGATGTTGAGGTGGCGGGGCTCCACCCGACCGGTCACCGTGCAGGTTCCGCGGCCGCTGCGCTCGATGTCGATCTTGAACCCCATCTCGTGATGGAATCCGTGGCGGGCCGCGTGGGAGAGGTCCGGGAGCGGTGGGGTCGGGCGGGGTTCGGGGAGGGTCTGCGGGCGCGGCACGTCCGGCGCGAGGGTCCGTGGTAGATAAGTAGTGCACGGAGCCGTGCCGGCCGCATCCGATGACGCGGG
Organism: Thermoplasmata archaeon; assembly: GCA_035625085.1. Classification (GTDB taxonomy): domain Archaea; phylum Thermoplasmatota; class Thermoplasmata; order Lutacidiplasmatales; family UBA184; genus Lutacidiplasma. The sequence goes on along the minus strand of DASPQG010000067.1, from coordinate 1,926 downwards.
GACCGACCCTGGAGGCCACCTATGAAGCCCCCCCGAACATCGCGCTCGTGAAGTACTGGGGAGTTCGCGACCGGGCTCGTGCGATCCCCTACAACTCGTCGATCTCGGTGACCCTCGACCGCCTCCGGTCGCGGACGACGGTTCGGTTCGATCCGAGGATCTCAACCGACCGGGTCGAGTTGAACGGGGCTCCCGCCACGGGTGGACCTCGTGAGAGCGTCGTTCGGTTTCTCGATCGAGTCCGCGAGCTCGCGGGCGTCACGCACGGGGCGGAGGTACGCTCGGAGAACAACTTCCCCACCGCGAGCGGGCTGGCGTCGAGCGCGAGCGGATTTGCGGCATTGGCTGGCGCGGCGACCGAGGCCCTAGGCCTTCGCCTCTCCGGCCGGGAACTTTCCCGATTGGCCCGCTTCGGATCGGGCAGCGCGGCCCGTTCGGTCTTCGGAGGATTCGTCGAATGGCGCGCCGGGACCCAAGCGGACGGCTCGGACTGCTACGCCCGGCCGTTGTACGGCCCGGATCACTGGCCCGCGCTCGTCGACCTCGTTGTCATCGTGAGGGCCGCCCCCGTGAAGGCGATCCGTTCCGAAGAGGCGATGCAGACGACGGTCGCGACGAGTCCGGTCTACCCTCGACGGCTTCGAGAACTCCCGGGGCGGATCCGGAAGATCCGGACGGCGATTGGCGCTCGGGACGCCCAGCGGCTGTTCCCGCTGGTGATGGAGGAGTGCGACAGCTTCCGGGAGGTCTGCGAGACTACCCGGCCGTCGCTCGACTACCTCACCACGACCTCGCGGGCGCTCCTCGCGGAGGTCCGGTCGATCAACCGGGAGGCGGGCCGGTCGGTCGCCGCCTATACGCACGATGCCGGTGCCCACCTCCATGTCTTCGCGCTCGCCCGGGACGTCGTGAAGGTCCGGCGGCGGCTCGCGCGTCTACCGGGCGTCGAGCGGACGGCGATCCTGCATCCGGGCCCCGGTGGGCGGCGAGTGGACTGACGAACCGACTATCCTCTGCCGGTCACCCGAAGGTGGAGAACGCACCGGGGAGACTCTCCGCGACCTGGAGACGGGCGACTCGCCCGCCCTCGAACCGAACGATCACGCTCGCTTTGGGAGCGTAGTCGAACAACATCTGTCGGCAGGTTCCGCACGGCGAGAGGACCGGGTATCGGTTCCCGCGTCGACACACGGCCACCATCGACTCGATCTCCCGGTCCCCGGCCGTGATGGCGGCCCCCAGGGCCACGGGTTCCGCGCACGGAGTGTGGATCCCATCGAGGTTGAGACCGACGAACACCGCTCCCGAACGAGTTCGCACCGCGGCGGCCACTCCGTGGTGCTGGCGGTCATACCCGCGACGCAGCGCGTCCTGGGCGACGCGGATCAGCTCGCGGTCGCTGTCGTTCAGAGCACGTCCTAGACGCGTCATCGGCGTGGGTTACCCAGTGGCCGGGCTAAACCCTGAGCGCTGTGGGGCCTAGAGAACGTGTCGGTCGAACTCGGGGGCCGGGAGCGCGAGCCCGAGGGCCGCGGTGAGGGTGGTGACCTCCTCGATGTACCGGCGGCGCGCCTCCTCGTTCGTCCAGCGCTTGAGCCCGTATTCGATCGCTCGGCGGCTCGTGTCGGAGTTCGAGTGGCCGAACATGTCGAGCGCGCGGGGATACCACTTCTGCACCGCCGCCTGGGCTTCATCTTTCGACCCGGCGTACTTGGGACCGTCCTGGACCATCCGCCGGAGCACGCTCGCCCCGAAGTTGAGGTGGAGCTGCTCCTCGCTCAGCATGAGCGGCATCGCGCGGGCGAGCGGCCCGTACGAGCACTCCTGGAACGCCCGCAGCTGGTAGACCCCTACGCGGTCGACGAAGCAGGTGAACGCCCCGACGTCGCTCCAGCGGTCGAACTTCATGTTGAAGGCGTCCAGCTT
>DASPQG010000066.1:0-11841 GCA_035625085.1 Thermoplasmata archaeon | reverse complement strand
TCGAAGGGTGGGATCTACAAGGCCGATGGGTTCAACCCGCATACCCTGGAGGAGCACAAGGCGAAGACCGGCTCCGTCGTCGGATTCCCCGGCGCGAAGTCGATCTCCAACGAGGAGATCCTCGAGGCGAAGGTCGACATCCTGATCCCCGCCGCCCTCGAGAACGTCCTGACGAGCAAGAACGCCGACAAGGTCCAGGCGAAGCTGATCGCCGAGGCCGCGAACGGCCCGACGCTCCCCGAGGCGGACACGATCTTCTACCAGAAGAAGATCACCGTCCTCCCGGACATCCTCGCGAACGCGGGCGGTGTCACGGTGAGCTACTTCGAGTGGGCCCAGGACATCCAGGGGTACTTCTGGCCCCTCGCCGAGGTCAACCAGCGCCTCGAGCGGGTGATGGTCCAGTCGTACGCGGACGTCCACAAGGTCTCCACCGAGCGCAAGGTGCACAACCGGACCGCGGCGTACGCCCTCGCTGTCCAGCGGGTCGTCGACGCGATCAAGGTGCGGGGCATCTATCCGTAGGCCGGGAGAAAAAGGGAAAAAGGCGGGCCGGGGTCGGCCTCCCGCATGGCCGACCTCCCCCGCTGTCGCCTGACGACCTGGGCCGACGTCGAACGTTGGGTCGACCGACTCGCCGAGCGGATCCGCTCGGCCTCGGCGGTCCCGGAGACGATCGTCGCGCTCACGCGGGGCGGCTGGGTCCCGAGCCGGCTCCTGAGCGACCGGCTCGGGGTCCGTCGGCTGGTCTCGCTGCGGGCCCAACATTGGGGAGTCACCGCGACGCCGGACGGGAAGGCGAAGATCAGCGAGGGGCTCAGCGGTCCGATCGAAGGCGAGAAGGTGCTGGTGGTCGATGACATCACCGACACCGGGGAGAGCCTCTCCCTCGCGGTCGCCCACGTCGCTGAGCAACACCCGACGCGTCTCGAGAGCGCGGCGTGCCTCCACATCGCGCATTCGAAGTTCGTCCCGACGTACTACGCCGAGGAGATCCCCCGGACGGGCTGGGTCTGGGTCGTCTTCCCGTGGAACTACTGGGAGGATCTCGCCTCGCTCGCGACGCGCGCCGTGGAGTACGGTCGGGGCGTCTCCGCCGTCCGGGAGACCCTGCGGGCGCGCTCGGGTCTTGAGGTACCGCTCGCGGACCTCGAACGGGTCGCCCAGTTCGTACCGATCCGGTAACGGCTCGAGCCCCCCGGGAGGGGCCGTTCACGCCATCGGGTCCGTCACCGTCCGGCGGGCGACCGACCGGAAGTATTGCTGAAGGACCCCCGCCCCGATCCCGAGGCCGAAACCGGTGGCGAGCAGCCCGATGACCAGCGCGAGCGCAGGGATCGGGGAGAGGTTCTCGAGGTACCGGACCAGGAAGACCGTCCCGTAGCTGACACAGCCGATCCCGACGATCCCCACCGTCGCGACCGGAAGCGTGCGCGGCCATCGGCCCCGGGCGAACCGGCGTCGGATCGCCCGGCCGCTCTCCCAGACGAGGGCGGCGACGATCCAGTAGAGAAGGCCCGACTGGATGAAGAGGAGAATCCGGCCGGTGTCGGGCTGGTTCAGGTTCGCGTAATAGGCGTTGTACCCCGAGAGGAAGCCGACCCCCACGAGGGCGAGCGAGAAGAGGCCGAAGCCGAACGCGACCGACCCCTGGCGAATGTCGGCGGAGGCGGACCGGATCGAGTCGATGAACGCCTCGTCGACGTCAAACGTCCAGAGGATGAGGTAGATGCCGAGCACGATCGCGAGGCCGACGATGCCGTAGGTCAGCACGTTCTCGGCCGCGGCGATCCCGAGGATGAGGAGCATCAGGGCGAGCGGGAGGATCGTCTTCGCGCGGAGTTTCGGGTCCTTCATCGCCCGGACGATCGTGTAGTACGTCGACTCGATCCCCGCGTTCTGGCGGACGTAGACGCGGCGGACCCCGTCGACCTTCACGCGCGAGGCGAGGATCGGGAACAGGTACTCGTCTTCCGCCCCGTCGCTCACGAGGTACGCCGAGGTCGCTCGGACCTGGGCCAGGACGTGGTCGAACTGGTCCGCGACCCGCCGGTCGGAGAGGACACCGACCTTCGGCGAGCCCGTGAGGATGCACGCCTCGGCCTCCTCCCCGGCTCCCTTGAGCTCGTCGAGAAGGCTCACCGCCGCGAAGATCGCGTTCGTGTCGGAGTCCTCGGGATCGACGGTCGCGAGCTTCACCGCGGCATCGATGAGCGCGGAGCGGCCGATGACGGGCCCGGCGACCGAGGCCTTGCGGCCCAGGTCGTCGTCGCGGTCGACGCAGACGACGAGGCGCATGGCCCCCGTTACATGGACAAGACTAGGCTTAACAGCTTGCGTCAACAGGTGTCGACTTTACGGCTCGCGGGCCGCCCAACGGCACCTCCGGGCGCATCCGAACGGGGCGCTTTCGCCCCGGAACCGTGCGACCTCGGGGCCATACGCTTATACTCCGGGGGTCCCCCTCTTCTCCCCTCTTCATGCCCGAGCTCCCGGACAAGAAGGCTGCGTTCATCGACTGGTACCTCGCCGTCGTGGATGCCGCGAATCTCACCGACAAGCGCTACGGCGTGAAGGGGATGAACGTCTGGACCCCGTACGGCTTCCTCGCCCGTCGTCACCTCGACGAGGTCATGATCCGCGAGATCGAAGCGACCGGCTCCTCCCCCGTCGAGTTCCCGGCGCTGATCCCCGCGAACGAGTTCGCGAAGGAGAAGGAGCACATCAAGGGGTTTGACGCCCAGGTCTACTGGGTCACCAAGGGGGGCCTCTCCGACCTCGACATCCCGCTCGTCCTTCGGCCGACGAGCGAGACCGCGATGTACCCGATCTTCGCGCTCTGGGTCCGTTCCCACCGTGACCTGCCGCTCAATGTCTACCAGATCGTGAACACGTTCCGGTACGAGACGAAGACGACCCGGCCATTCTTCCGGGTGCGCGAGATCCACTTCTTCGAGGAGCACACGTGCCAGGTCGACGAGGCGGCGGCCGACCGCCGGGTCCGCTCCAACCTCGACGCGTTCGGCCAGATGGCGCGGGCGTTCGCGCTCCCGTACGTGGCCGTGCGCCGCCCCGACTGGGACAAGTTTCCCGGCGCGGCGTACTCGATCGCCTTCGACATCCCGGTGGGGGCAGGGCGCACCCTGCAAATCGGAAGCGTACACCACTACCGGGAGAACTTCTCGGAGCCATACGGCATCCGCTACGAGGATGCGGATGGGGCGCAACGGCTCGTCCACCAGACGACGTTCGGACTCTCCGAGCGCTTGCTCGGGGCGATCGTGGCCGTGCACGGCGACGCCAAGGGAGCCGTCTTCCCGACGGCCATCGCGCCGTACGAGATCGTTGTCGTGCCGATCCCCTCCGCCGGTGCGGCCCCGGGGCCGGAGGCGACGGCCACCGAGGTCGTCGAGCGGCTCGCTAAACACGGCCGGCGGGTCCACCTCGACTCGGGGGACGAGCGGCCCGGGGCAAAGTACTACCGCTGGGAGCTCCAAGGGGTTCCGCTACGGCTCGAGATCGGCCGGCGCGAGGCGGCGGGTCGAACAGCGACCGCCGTCGATCGACTCGGGAAGAAGCAGACGGTCGAGCTCGGAACGCTCGAACGGGACGTCGACCGCGTGCTCGAGGAGTTCGACCGTGCGCTCTACGCGAGCGCCCTCGATCGGTACCGCGAGGAGTTCCAGGTCGTCCGCTCGCTCGGGGAGTTGAAGGGGTTCGCCCACGTCGCGATAGTCCCCTGGTGCGGGAACGAGGAGTGCGGCCACGCCGTGGAGACGGCTATCGACGGGGGTCTCCTCGGGACCCCGGAGAGCGAGCTTCCCCTCTCGCTCGACGCGCCGCAGGCGTGTATCCAGTGTGGCGCGTCGAACCACGTGCAGTGGGCGCTCGCCGGCCGCCCCCTCTAGCGACGATCGTCCGGAGGGCACCGGCTACGGGTGGGGTGCCTGGGGAGCGGGCGGGTTCGGCAGTACGAGCCACATCCCCGCGAGCCCGAAGAGGAGCAGCGTGATCGTCACGGCGTAGACGCCGTTGTCGATCCAGACGCCGAACGCGACCCCCCACCAGACGTAGAACGCGACGGCGAGCACCACGAGGGTGGCGAAGCCCCAGAACGAGACCTTCCGCGTAATCGAAAGGCCCTTTCGGGTGATCGCAAGGCCCCGAGCCCCCGGGGATGGCGGAGACGCGGAGGGGGCTCCGGCCGGGGTCGCCATGGTGCGCCGCCGACCTGGGGGGCGTTAGATAACCCTTGCGGGGGCGCCGGGGAGCGCGAGCGGGCCCGCACGCCCCCATCGGCAGGTGTTTAATTCCGACCGGCGACTAACAGAGCAGTTATGGCCGACCGTGGCGCCGGGCGGGCCCCGTCGGAGGCGCCGTCCAGCCGGTCGCTGGAGGCGCTCACGCCCGAGCAGCACCGGATCGTCGCATACGCGAGCGCCATCGGTTCGGAGTTCGAGTTCTCGCTCCTGCTCGGCGCCATGGGCATGGAGGAGGAAGTGCTCGCGGAGGAGATCGAGCGGCTGGTCCATCGCGGCGTCCTCGTCGAGCGGGCCGGCGGCGAGCGGTTCGCGTTCGCCGAGGAGGAGGACCGGGCCCGCATCTACCGGTCCCTCACCGAGAGCCGACTTCGCGTCCTCCACCGGAAAATCGGGGAAGTGCTCGAGAAGGCGCATCCGAATCCATCCCTGGCCGTGCTGACCGAGCTCGGGCGACACTACTTCCTTGGGAAGGTGCCGACGAAGTCGTACGAGTACAATCGACGCGCCGCTGACGCGGCCCGGGCGGCAGGGGAGCCGGAGGTGGCGGCGCACCACCTCGAGCGGGTCCTCCTCGACCTCGCCTCGCTCCCCGGCGACCACTGGAGCGAACAGGCGCAGATCGCCGAGTCGCTCGGCGACCTCTACTACTCCCTTAGCAACTTCCGCGAAGCCGACCTTCGATTCACCGAGGCGCTCGAGCGGCTCGGGACCGAGGCGCCCCGGGTGCGTGCCCGCCTGCTGCTCTCTCGGGGCGAGGTCGCCCGGGAGACCCTCGACCTCGACACCGCGGTCGCCCGGGGGACGGAGGCGCAGCGCCTGTTCGAGGAGGCCCATGACCGGGTCGGCCAAGCGCAGTCCCACCGCCTGCTCGCCCGGATCGCGTTCCGACGCGGGGCGTACATCGACTCGCTCGACGAGTGCCTGAAGGCGCTCGACCTCCTCTCGACGACCGACGATCCGAGGCCGCTCGGGAGCCTCTCCGTGGACATTGGGAACATCTTCGCCGAGATGGGCTCCGACTACCGGGACGTCGCGCTCGCCTGGTACGACCGGGCGATCGAGCGGTTGCGCCGGGCGGGGGACGAGGACGAGCTCGCCCGCGCCTACCTCAACCTCGGGGTGACGGTCGGGGAATCCCGTCCGCAGGACGGCCTCGAGCATCTCGAGAAGGCGGCGGCCGCGGCCGAGGCGGCCCACGACACCCGGGGGGCGGCTCGGGCGCTGGTCGCCTCCGCGGAGTTGCGGCTCTCCCTCGGGCAGATCGAGGACGCCGAGCGGGACAACGAGCAGGTCGCCCGCCTTCTCGAGCACACCGCCGACGAGCTCGGCCGGGGTTGGGTCGAGGTGAACCGAGGGTCGATCGCCGAGCGGCGGGGCCTCTGGGAAGAAGCGGAGCGGTCGTACGAGACCGCCGTCGAGATCTGCCGTCGCCACGAGCTGCCCGCGGACGAGGCCGAGGCGGCCTTCCGCCTCGCCCGCCTGCGCTACAAGACCCGGGACCTCGACGGGGCGCGACGCGCCTACACGGTCGCCTCGGACCTCGGGCTTCCCGAGCTCCGACCGCTGCTGGCCGGTCAGTTTGCCGAACTGGGGAGCCAGCTCGGGGTGCCTCCCCCCGCCTCCCGCGCCGGAACGGCCTCCGCGCGTGCGGCCGCTACCGACCCACCCAACCCACGAGGATTTTAAGGAACGAATGAGCTAGAATCTGCGATGCTCTCCTCTCGAGCTCCCCGGGGTCCTTCGCCGCCCCCCTTGTTCGGGCGTCAGGAGATTTTGGAGGAGGCCGAACGGCTTCTCGAGCGGGCGCATGACGGAATGGGGACCGGACTCCTCCTGATCGGCCCGGCGGGCGTGGGTAAGACCCAGATCCTCAACGCGGTGGTCGAGCAGGCGACGAAGCGCGGCTTCACGGTGCTGACCGGCCGGGCCCTGCCCGAGGAACTACCGCCCGCGTTCTCGTTGCTTCGTGAGATCTTGATGTCCGAGCGCACCCGCAGCGAGTCGGCGCTCGCGGCTAGCTGGACGCCGCCCCGTTCGCTGCTCGGCGAGGCGGCGGGGGCCGACGCGCGGAACTACCCGACGGCTCGAACCCCCACCCCGTCCGGTCGCCCCTCCTCCGGTGACCTCGACCAGACGCTCGCGCCGACCGCCCTCACCGTGGTCGACGGGCTCGGGACGGGGCGCGAGGAGCTGTTCGCACGGCTCGAGCAACACCTCCTCGAGCGGGCGCAGGACCGACCGATGCTGATCGCGGTCGACGACCTGCACTTTTCGGATTCTTCGACACTCGAGTTCTTCCGCCTCTTCGCGAGCGAGTTCCCCAAGCGGCGCGTCGCGTTCACGGCGACGCTGGCGGAGTCGTCCGATCTACCCGAGCGCACCCGGGACGCGGTCGAGACCCTGTCGGGCGCGGCGAACATCCTCACCGTGCCCGTGCGGCCGCTCAACGTGGTCGAGATGGAGGACTTCGTCCGGTGGATCCTCGGCGGGCGGACCCCCGACCGCAACGACGTGCGCCGATGGCACGCCCAGACCGAGGGGAACCCACTGTTCGTCGAGCAACTCGTCCGGATCGCGACCGGCTATGCCCCCTCCGCCAAGGCGCTCGAGACGACGGGCCAGGGCGTCACCGAGATGCTCCTCGACCGGGTGAAGGGGCTCGGCGACCGCGAGCGCCGCGTGCTCACGTACGCGGCGGTGCTCGGGAAAGAGTTCCACTTCGCCAACCTCGCGAGCGTCGCCGGCATCGGGGAAGAGGGGGTCACGGAGAGCCTCGACCGCCTCGTCCATGACGGCCTGGTCCGCGAGAAGGGCGGCGAGGTGTACGAGTTCGTGAGCGAGCCGGTGCGCCGTGACCTCTACGCCGGGCTCACCGAGACACGGCGCCGGATCCTCCACGCTCGGGCCGGCCGTGCCCTCGAGGGCCGGTCCGGCACGAGCGACTCGGAGCTCGCCCGGCACTTCTACCTCGGTCGCGACGACGCGAAGGCGATCGAGTACAACCTGAAGGCGGCCCGTGCGGCGACCCGGGACTTCGCATTCGAGACCGCGGTCGTCCACGTCGCCCGGGCGCTCGAGTCCGAGCGGCGGCGGCCCGACCGCGATCCGAAGGTAGAGATCCGTCTTCTGACCGAGCAGGGCCGCCTGCTCGAGGAGATCGGGGTGCTGCCGCGGTCGGACGAGCTCCTGACCGAGGCGGTCGCCCTTGCGCGCGGGCAACCGAATGCGGACCTCGAGCTGGGCCGCGCCTTGCTCGCGCTCGGCCAGACGCGCGCGACGCGCAGCGAGTACGAGTCCGCCGAAGCGCTCTCCACCGAGGCGCTCGAGCGCCTCGAGAAGGTCGGGACCCCCCGCGATCTCATGGCCGGGCACCGTGTGCTCGGCACCGTCGCCTGGCGACGGGGCGAGTTCGACCGGGCGATCGGCCATCAGCGGGCCGCGGTGGAGATCGCGGAGCGGGAGGGCTCGCCCCTCGAGCTCGGCCACGCGCTCGTCGATCTCGCGAACACCCTCTACCCGGTGGGGGCAACCCAGATCGAGCCGGCGCTCGCCCTCTACGGCCGTGCCGCCGAGCTGTTCGCCACGGCCGGCGAGTTCGGCGCCCGCGCCCGGGTCCTCATGAACCAGTCCGTGGCGGAGTATCACACCGGCCGTCCGCAGGACGCGATCCGCGACCTGACGAAGGCGATCGAGGCAGCCGACCGCTCCCGCTCGCCGATCTGGATCGGCTACTGCAACCTGAACCTCTCCCAGTGGCAGGCCGAGCTGGGCCACCCAGACCTCGCCCGCCCGGCGCTCGCCCGGGCCTTGCAGGTGCTGGGGCCGATCGGCGACCGCCTCGGCGACCAGCAGCTCAAGATGACGGAAGGGATGATCGCCGAGGCGGACGGAGACCTGCCGGCCGCGGAAGCCCACTACAAGGACGCGCTGGCGGCGGCCCGCGAGCTCCGGATCGCCGCGGAGATCTCCGAGATGCTGTTCCGTCTCGCCCACCTCGCGGCGGGCCGGGGCGAGCGCGCCGAGGCCCGTCGGTGGCTGATCGAAGCCCGGGAGAGCGGGGTGTCGAACTTCCGCCCGGACTTCGCGGAACGGTTGAATCAGCTCGAGAAGTCGATCGGAGCCGGGGCCTGACCCCCACCCTTAAGGCAGCGGCTCGGGTGGCCGGCGCGATGGCGACCGGTCCGAGGGGGGCGCCCAGCGCCGCGGACGGTTCGCCGCTCCCGGACCGGTCGCTCCCGACGTTCGAGCGCGACGTCCGCCGGATGTTCACGCACATCGCCCGCGGCTACGAGTGGTTCGACCATGTCGCGTCGCTGGGGAACGATCTCCTCTGGAGACCCCGGGCACTCTGGGACCTCGATCGATTCCGCCGGCCGGGACCGCTCTCCCGCGTGCTGGACATCGGCTGCGGGACCGGAGAGCTCGCTCGCCTCGTCGCCCGTCACTACGGGGAGACCCGGGTCGTCGCCGCGGACTTCACCCGGGCGATGCTCGAGCACGCCACGGCGAGCTCGCGCGAGCGCCCCGAGGGGGGCCGACTCGATTTCGCCCAAGCCACCGCGCTCAAGCTCCCGTTCGCCGACGGTTCCTTCGACCTTGTCACCAACGCCTTCGTCGCGCGCAACCTCTCGGACCTACCCACCGCCTTCCGCGAGGTCTGCCGCGTCCTTCGCCCCGGCGGAGTGTTCCTGACGCTCGAGATCACCGAGCCCGCGTCGGCGACCGTGAACTGGCTCTTCCATGCCTACTTCGACCGCGTGGTCCCTTGGCTCGGCGGGGCCGTGGGGAGCGCGGGACCGTACCGGTATCTTCCCCAGTCGCTCCGTACGCTGCCGGGCCGCACCTCGTTTCGGACGCTGCTGACCGAGTGCGGATTCCCCCGAGTTGAGGCACGGCCCCAGTCGGCCGGGATCGTTACGACGTTCCTCGCCGAGGCCGATGTTGGATTTCACCAAAGGCGTTAAGCGAGGAACCCCGGTCCTTGAATCGTGTCGACTCCCGCTTCCGACGCGTTTCGCTACGCGCATGCGCATCACGATGAGATCGCCTGGCTGAGCCAGAACACGAACCACCTGGTCCCCCCCGAGTTCGTTCAAGCGGCCATCGAGCGGGCGACGCGGGAGCGGAGGTACGAAGGGTACCCCCTCGCGACCGGTGACCCGGAGCTCCTCGAGGCGATCTCGAAGGATTACGGGCTTGCGGGGCAGAGCCCGTTCGTGACCGGTGGCGGGACGGAGGCGCTCTACATGACGACACGAGCGCTCCTCTCCCCGGGGGACGAGGTAATCGCCTCGGACCCGAGCTACCTCATCATCCACCGGTTCATCGAGCTGTGCGGGGCCACCCCGAAGAACCTCGACATCTACGCTCCGCCGTACCGGCTCACGGCCGATCGGGTCCAGGCGGCGATCGGACCCCGGACCCGGATGATCTTGCTGATCGACCCGTTGAATCCCCTCGGGTCCGGTTACCCGCGGGAGGAGGTGCGGGCGATCGCTCAAATCGCCCACGATCGGCACCTGACGCTGATCAACGACGTGACGTACCGGGACTTCTCCGACGGGCACGCGCTCGCGGCGGAGTTCGCCCCGGAGGAGACCGTGACGATCTGGTCGGTCTCGAAGAACTGCGGGCTGGCCGGCCTCCGGCTCGGAGGCTTCTTCGCCCGCCCGGAGCTGTCGGCGAAGATCGGCCGGTTCAACACGAACGATCTCGGCGTGAACGTGCTCGCTCAGGCGGCAGCGCTGGCGGCGCTCAAGTCGAAGCCGCAGTGGATCGGCGGTGTCGTCCGGCAAACCCGGGCGAACGGAGCGCGCATCCGGGACGTGGTCGCGTCGGTGCCGGGTGCCTCGCTCCCCGTTTACCCGTCTCGGGCGAACATGATGGTGATCGACATCGCCCCGACCGGCGTGAGCCCGGACTCCGTCCAGGACGAGATGCTCCGTCGCCACGGCGTGTTCGTCCGGGCGGGGAACTACCTCTCGCCGACCCACGGCAACCGGTTCGTGCGGGTCTCCTTCTCGAACCCGCCGAAAGATATCGAGCGGTTCGCCGCGGCGTTCCCGGTCGCGATGAAGACGCTCGGGGCGCGCGCTCCGGTGCCGCGCAGCGGCTAACCGCGAGCGACGCGGGCGTCCACCACCACGTGGTGACGGCCGGGACCGTACGGTTTCACCACCCGAACCGCGCTGGATTCGATCGGGGTAGCCCGGACGAGTTCAGCTTCTCGCTCAACGGCGTGCGCCGCCTCCGTGAGGGGTGCGTGCGCGTCCGCCACCGTGTGGACGTGGAGCCACCCCCCGGTGGGCTTCAGGAGCTCCACCGCCCGAGGCACCCACGGGATCGCGCTCGGCAGGTACCCGAGGATCGCACGGTCGAACGTGTCCCGGGGCAGGTCGACCGACCGGTTGTCGCCGAGGACCACCGTGACCCGGGCGTCGACGCCGTTCCGGGCCACGTTCTCGCGGAGGTATCGAACGGCGAGCGGGTTCTTCTCGACGGCGAAGACGCGCAAGGCGCGGCCCGGAAGTGCGGCGGGGATCGCGAAGTAGCCGATCCCGGCAAAGAGGTCGACCACGGTCTCGCCCGGACGCACGAGCCGCCCGATCCGCCTCCGCTCGGTCCGGTTTCCGGCTGCGAACATGATCCGCGCGGCGTCGAATCTCCAGCGCACCCCGTGCTCGACGACCTCGGTCTCGGTGGGACCGCCCGCCACGCATCGGAGGCGAGGGGTCCGCAGCTCGCCGTCGATCGGGCCGGACTTCACGAGCACTGTTTCCACCCCGAGCTCCTTGCGCCAAGCGTTCCCGAGAACGGCGTCGTACGGGGCGAGCGCAGGGGGCCGCTGGACGACGAGGACCCGGCCGAACCGGTGGTATCCCTTCGGCATCTCGGCAGCAAGCCGGTCCCCCGCCACGGCCGCGAGGCGGCGACGGACGCGCTCGGCCGGGGGACGGCGCTCCCGGCGGGCGGGTGGCGGCTCGGGCGTCACGGGCCGGTTTCGTCCGGCCCCTTCTCGAGGACCATCGCGAGGAACTGCTTCAGGTGCGCGATCAGGATCGGGTTGTCGGTGAATCCGCACGCCTCGAGGCCCGGGGCGGCGAGCAGAGCGTGCGCGCCGTCCGAGAGGACCTCGGTCGCGCGCAGGTTCTCCCGGGGGACGAACTCGACGCCCTCGGGGATCCGCTGGAGGGGGGTCGTGATGAACGTCACGTGTACGCCGCGCTTCACGGCGTGCTGGATCTTCTTCCCGAGCTCGTCGCGCAGGTCCGCGAGCTGGGGGGTCGTTAGGATGAACGCGCCCGTCGAACCGTCGAGCAGCTCGCCGATCTTCTGGAGGACCTTCTCCCGTCCGCTCAGAAGGTAGACGAGCTGTGGCTCGCCGTGCTCGGCGACCACCCGATGGAGAAGCGCGAGCTTCTCGAACACCTCCTGAATTGCCCCTTTCAGGGTCTCCGCCACGTCGAGCGGGGGTGTCGGTCGGAACAGGATCGGCTTCCCCCCGGTCGGCTTCGCGTACCCCTTCTCGGCCAGCGACTCGAGGACCTTGTACGCGCTCGTCCGCGGAATCCCGGCCGCG
>DASPQG010000065.1:0-10180 GCA_035625085.1 Thermoplasmata archaeon | reverse complement strand
CCGGGGGTTCCGGGGGTCCCGGGGGCGGCCGCAGGCGTGGGCGCAGGCGCCCGCAGGGCGTCCAGGGCGTAATGGTACTGCCGGTCGAGTTGGACGCGCTCCTCCTCGTACTGACGCTGCCACTCCGCGAGCGCTTCGGTGTGCTCCGTGACCAGGCGGCGCCGCTCCTTCTCGGCCGGCCGGCACTCGAGCCAGAGCCGCTCCCGCTCCTTGCGGACCGCGAGCCGGTGCTCGAGGCGGATCCGCTTCGGCTCGTTCCGGGCGAACCACCGCTCCGCCTGGTTCTGGGCCCTCAGCGGCTCCCCAACGATCTGCCAGACCTTGAGCCGCGGGTCGAGCGAGCCGACCGGGTCCTGGAAGACGACCTGGACGTTCTGGCGCCAGCGTCGGAGCCGGTCCTCGTCGAGCTTCATCAGGTCCTGGCCGGCGAACCGGAGGGCCCCGCGCGTCGGGTCGTGGAGTCGGGCGATCACCCACCCCAGGGTGGTCTTCCCGGACCCGGATTCCCCGATGAGGCCGACGGTCTCGCCCGGCATCACGGAGATCGTCACGCCGTCGACCGCGTGGATCACGCGGCGCGGCCGCCCCGTGAACACGTCGGTCGCGGTCCGGGTGAGCGGGAAGTGCTTCTCGAGACCGGTCGTCTCGACGAGGGGGGAGGCGCTCATCAGGAGAGGGTCGGCACCTCCTCCGCGAAGTAGCAGGCGCTCGTGTGGCTCGCCCCGGCCCCGGCGATCGGCATGAGCGTGGGGGACGGATCGACCCGGCACTTGGGCCGGGCGATCGGGCAGCGCGGGTGGAACCGGCATCCCGGCGGAGGCCGGCTCAGGTTCGGGACGTTCCCGGGGATGGAGAGGAGAGGCCCGTCGGTCTTGTAGCGCGTCGGCGCGGCCCGCAAGAGGAACTTCGTGTACGGGTGGCGGGGCGACTCGAACACCTCGGCGATCGGGCCGAACTCGACCATTCGTCCCGCGTACATCACGCCGAGCTCGTCCGCCGTCTCGGCGATGACGCCGAGGTCGTGGCTGATGAACAGGATCGAGGTGTTCACCTCCTCGATCAGCTCCTTCATCAGCGTGAGCACCTGCGCCTGGATCGTCACGTCGAGCGCGCTCGTCGGCTCGTCGGCGATCAGGAGCGACGGCTTCTCGGAGAGCGCCATCGCGATCATGATCCGCTGGCGCATCCCGCCGGAGAGCTCGTGGGGGTAGAGGTTGAGGATCGTTTCGGGGTCGTTGATCCGGACGAGCCGGAGGTAGTCGAGCACCTCCCTTCGCAGCTCCTCCCCGGTCTCCCGGCTGCGCCGCTCGACCTCCCGGCGATGGGCGTACGACGCGGCGGCGCCCCCGGGGGTGAACTTCCCGGACCAGACGTCACTCGGCGTCGGCTCCGGGCGACGGCCGTAGTTGTACGGACCCGGCTGGGCCCGGCTCGCGACCGGCCGTCCGCTCTCCCGGATGCGGCGGATATGCACGGCCTCCGCCACCTGGTCGTAGACCCGGAACGCCGGGTTGAGCGAGTTGAGGGGCTCCTGAAAGATCATGTTGATGCCGGTGCCGCGGATGAGCGGCATCTTCCACAGCGGCACCTTCACGAGGTCGACCCCCTGGAACATGATCTTCCCGCCGCCGATGATCGCGGGCGGTTCGGGGAGCAGGCGGGGGATCGCCTGGCCGAGGGTGCTCTTCCCGCAGCCGGTCTCGCCGACGATGCCGACGACGTGACCCCGCGGCACGTCGAGCGAAACGTCCGAGACGGCACGGAACCGGCCGGCGGCCACGAGATAGTCGATGCTCAGGTGCTGGATCGATACGACCGCGTCGGGCATGCTCTCCGCCTCACCCCCCCACGGGCCCGGGGGCCCTCGAGTCGACCGGCTGGTCGGTCTCCTGAACCTCTGCCTTCTCGGCCTCTTCCTCTTCCTTCGTGGGCGGCGGGGTCGCGGCGCTCGTCGAGTCGGCGCTCGAGCCCGCGAGGACCCGACGGCTGCGCGGGTCGAGGACGTCCCGTAGACCGTCCCCGAGCAGGCTGAACGCGAGCACCGTCACGAAGATGGCGAGCCCGGGACCTAAGACAGTCCACGGGAGCGCGGTGATCAACCCCGCGTTCTGGTAGTAGGACATCATGCTCCCCCACTCCGCCTGGCTCGGGTACGGCAGCCCGAGCCCGACGAACCCGATGGTGGAGAGGGTGACCAGCACGGTGCCGACGTCGAGCGTGAAGTAGACGACGACCGGCTCGAGGACGTTGCGCAGGATGTGACGGAGGACGATGCGCCCCTCGGTCACCCCGGCGGCCTTCGCCGCCATCACGTACGGGAGGTGCTTCACCGCGAGGGTTTCGCCGCGGACGAGGCGGACGTAGTACGGCCACCAGGTGAGCAAGACCGCGACGATGAGCTGCCAGACCCCTCGGCCGAGGGAGACGGCGATCGCGAGCGCGAGGATCAGGCTCGGGAAGGCGAGGAAGATGTCGGTCACCCGCATAACGAAGACCGAGAGGCCGCCGCCGATCGTTCCCGGCTTGTCCCAGTACCCCGCCACCAGACCGAGACCGCCGCCCGCGATCATCGCCGCTCCGGCGATCGCGAACGCCAGGGCGAGGTCGAGCGGGAGCGCGTAGAGGGTCTCGGAATAGATGTCGATGCCGACCCCGTCGGTCCCGGACGGATGCGCCCAGGAGGGACCCTGGTTGTAGTCGGTGGTGAGCTGGTCGGACCCGTACGGCGTCAAAAGGTGCGGGGCGACGAGCACGATCACTGCCACCACCCCGATCACCACCACGATCAGGAAGCCGACGAGCGTGAGCGGGTTCGCCCGGAGGACCCTCCAGAACCCGAGCATCCCCGAGCCGAAGCGACGGCTCGAGGCACGGAACCCGGTCGGCCGGGCGGGAAGGGTCGGGGACGGGGGTGCTCCGGCCACCCGTTACCTCCAGTCCACGCGCGGATCGAGGAGGCCGTACAGGATGTCGGCGATGAGGTTCGCGACGACGACGCCGATAGCGAAGACCGCGACGACCGCCACGGCGCCGTCGAAGTTGGGCGCCGCGCCGCCGCCGCCGATCGATGTGAAGGCGTACGCCCCGATCCCCGGCCAGCCGAACACCTCTTCGATGACGACCGTACCGGCGAGGAGGCCCCCAGCGGTCACTCCCAGCACGGTGGTCGTGGTGATCAGGGAGTTACGGAGGGCGTGCTTGTACATCACCCAGAACTCGGAGAGGCCCTTCATCCGGGCGCTCTTCACGTAGTCGAGTGGAAGGACCTCGAGCATCGAGCTCCGGGTCATGCGCGTCGCGATGCCCATGTTGATGAACGCGAGGACCGCCGCCGGCAGAAGCAGGTGCTTGAAGGCGTCGATCGTCCACGGGACGTTCCCGGCGATGAGGGCGTCGACGACCGACATGTGGGTGTACTGCGTGAACGGCGGGGGCGTGGAGGTGTACTCCCCGTGGGAGGGGAGACCGAAGTACGGGGCGAGGAAGATCGCCGCGATCACGGCCCCGAGGTACGTTGGGGTGGCCCAACCGGTGAGGTAGAAGATCCGGACCAGGTGGTCGCCCCAGCGGCCCGCGAACTGGGCGGCGATGACCCCGAGAGGAATGCCGACCACGATCATGAAGAACAGCGCGGCGAACACGAGCTCGAGGGTGGCCGGAAGCCCGGTCGCGATGGCCGGGTAGACCTGCACGCCCTGCACCGACGCGCCCCAGTCCCCGTGGAGCAGGTTCACGAAGTAGATCCAGAATTGGTCGACGATCGGTTTACTGAACCGCGACTGGCAGTTCGCGAGCGTCGTCGCGCTCGCGTGCGGGTACCAGACCGCGCAGTTCGCGACCGAGATGTGGGTGAAGACAAAGGTGAGGATGATGATGCCGAGAACGACCGGAATCAGCTGCAGGAGACGCTTGCCGATGAAGATCGCCAGGTCGCTCGGACTGCGGCCCAACCCCGGTCCTTCCTACGAGGGAGGCGGCGGACCCGCTAACCCTCGTGCTCTTCGCCCTACCATCTTCTTCTATTAATCTCCCTCCGGCAACCCCCTCGCCCGCGGGACGGGCCTAGGGGAGGTAGTCGCGGGGCAACGTTCGCAGCTCGGCGAACGTCTCCGCGGCGACCGAGACGAACTTCTCGATGTCCCTCTCGGAGTGGGCACTCGAGAGTGTAATCCGCTCGTAGTTGTCGGGGTGGATGTAGATCCCCTTGTCCAGCAGAAGCTGGTGGTGCCGTAGATAGAGGTTCCAGTCGATCTGGAGTGACTCGCGATAGTTCGCGATCTTCTTCCTTCGCGTGAAGAAGAACTGGAGCATCCCGTTCACCGACTGGACGAGGGTCGGAAGCTTCGCGTCCCGGCCAGCCTCCTCGAGACCCTTGTGGAGCTTCTCGGTGAGTCGGCCGAACCGCCCGTAGAGCTCCTCCCCGCCCCGGTGGAGCGTGCGCAGGTTCGCGAGCGCTCCCGCCATCGTGAGGTTGTTCGCGTTGTAGGTGCCGCCGAAGCTGATCCGCCCGGGAGCGATCAGCTCCATGTACTCGGCCTTCCCCGAGACCGCGGAGATCGGCACCCCCCCGCCGAGCGCCTTCGCCCAGCAGGAGATGTCCGGCTCGACGCCGTAGAGCTGCTGCGCCCCGCCCATCGCGACGCGGAAGCCCGTGAACACCTCGTCGAAGATGACGAGCATGTCGTTCTGGTGCGCGATTTCGACGAGGCGCTTCAGGTAGTCCGGGGCGGGCGGGATCACCCCGGAGTTCGCCATGATCGGCTCGAGGATCACGCACGACAGCCGGTTGCGGTACCGCCGGACGATCCGCTCGAAGGCGTCAATCGAGTTGTACGGGGCGACGAGGACGTAGTCGGTGACGCCGGGCGGAATCCCGGCAGAGTTCGGTAGCGGCCGGGGGTACTCGTCGATCCCCGCGACCATCGGGGGCGCCTCGGCGCTGATCAGCACGATGTCGTGCTGTCCGTGGTAGTGGCCCTCGAACTTCAAAATCGCGTCCTTCCCCGTGGCGGCCCGGGCGATGCGGATCGCGTTCATCGTCGCGTCCGAGCCGCTCGTGCAGAACGCGACCCGCTCCGAGTTCGGGACCATCTTCTTGAACAACTTGGCGACCTCGACCTCGAGGTCGCTCGGCGCGCCGAACGTGAGGCCGAGCTCCACCTGCTCCTGGATCGCCTTTACCTGGGCCTCGGGAGCGTGACCGTTGATCAGCACCCCGTAGGCGAGGTTGAAGTCGAGGTACTCGTTGCCGTCCTCGTCCCAGATCCGCGACCCCTTCCCCTTCGCGATGAACGGGGGACACGGGTCGTACGACGCCGTTCGGATCAGCGAGCTCGACCCGTTCGGGAGGTACTTCTTTGCCTCCTCAAACAGCTTCGCGCTCTTCTTGAGCTTCGGAACGAGCCGTGCGATCGGGATCGGCAGCGGCTCCGCCTCGGCGGCGGCCTCCTTCGCCGCCTCCTTCGGGGCTTCCTTGGCGGTCTCCTTGGGGGCCTCCTTGGCCGTCTCTTTCGACGGCTCCTTCTTCTTCTCCTCCCCTGCTCCGCCCCCGGAGGGAGCGGCGGGGGGAGACGGCGCCGGGATTGCCGAGCCTTCAGCGCTCAACCGGGCGGGACTCGAGGGGCCCGAAACGGCGTCGGCCGGGCCGGGGTCCCCCTCGCCGGTCCGATTCGATGACACCGGGGCGGGGTCCAGCTCCGCCATAAACTGAGCATTCCGGGCGTTTGAGCCACCCCGAGGGGGCTATATATAATTGGCTCGGCCCAAGAATACGGGATACTACCGGCCGGCCCTAAATGATTCCGTGTTGTAAGTTATAATTACGCGGGCCAACCTGTGAAAATGCGCTCCTGAACGCACAGGAATGAGGAGGAAATGGTTGGATTTGCCGTCCGGGACCCTTAGTTGGTCTTCCGTGGCGGCAGCGGCGGTTCGGGAGGCGTGATCGTCGTCTCGACCCCGCGCTTCGCGAGGGCGGTCCGGAACGGGGCCGGCGGGATGCACTTCTCGGGCGGCACCACCCCGACCGCCTTCACCTTCCCCTGGACGATCAGTTCCGCGCCCACGGCCCCGGCAATCCCGACCACGTACTCAGTGGCCGTGAGGTGCCAGTCGGGACGCGGCGGGAACCGTCCGATCGCGTGGCGAAGGACCGGCTTTCCGCCCTTCGTTCCCTTGACCTCGATGTCGAAGAGCTCCCAGTCGTTCACCGTGACCCCCTCGGGAGCCCCGAGCAGCTTGCCGCGCCGAAGGAGCGCGAGCGTGAACTCGCGGGGGCTTACCTTCTGCCCCTTCACGTCGAGCGGCTCGTCCGACGCGAGGCCGAGGAGCGCCATCGTCCGCAGGACCTCGATGCCCGGACCCCCCTCCCTCCACTCGCAGTGCTTGATCCCCTTCGATCGGAGGCTGTCGGGGAGCGTCGCCGGCTCCGAGTGGAGGGTCCGGTAGACCCGGGTCTTCCCGACCGGCGGGCCGAACTCGAACTCCTCGGCCCCGCTCATCGCGGGGTACTCCTTGTACGCGCCGTTCTCGAACACCTGGGCCTTGAGGACCATCTCGTCGAGGAACGTGCTCGGCGACCAGGTGAACGAGATCTCGGGCGCCCCGACCGTGAGGTCCCGCCAGCCGTCCCGGATCATCAGCGACTCGACGGTGTCGAGGTCCTCGCACGCCTGCATCGCGAGGACGTTCGAGATCCCGGGGACCTGGCCGAGCCCAGGGATGGCGAGGAGCTTCGCCTGGCGGAACGTCTCGTCCAGCTCGAGCTGCCGGCGGGTCATGTGGAAGAGACCGCCGAAGTCGAGGTACGGGACGTGCGCCTCGAGCGCCGCCGCCATTACGTCCAGGTTGAAGGTGTACTGGACGGCGTTCACGAGCACGTCCGCTCCTTTGAGCAGCTTCACGACCGCCGGCTTCTTCCGGACGTCGATCGTCACGGCCGAGGCGCGTTCGCCGGCGGCTTTCGCCGACGCTTTCGCGAGGTCGGCGTTCAGGTCGGCTGCGACAACGGAGTCGAACAGTCCCCCCGTCGCGAGGTCGCGCACCGTGCTCTGCCCCGTCAGCCCGCCGCCGCCCAGCACCACCGCCTTCATCGACCGCTCGCCTCCTCCGGGCCCACCGAGCCGGGTGGGCTATACGAGCCTTCGGGTGATTTCAGCCACGCCGGCGCTTGGGGGGACGCCGCCCGGCAAGAGTTCCTTCCGCTATCGGGGTCGGTGCCGGCTCCGGTGGGGCGGCCGCCGGCGCGGAAGGGGCGCCGGACGTCCGGGCGAGAAGCTCCCGGAACGTCTCGAAGTGGCGGAGGAACGGGTCGGCTCGTCGCTGGTCCTCGAGCTCCCCGAGTGCGATCTCGAGCGTTGCCTTCCCCTTCGGGTCTCCCGTGGAGGCCCATAGGAGGTAGACGCACAGTACCTGGTAGTGGGGAAGGACGAACGCGTCCGGGCGGGGCGTGCTCATGTCGCCCTTGCGGGGTCGGTAGATCCGGTCGACCGGGACCGCGGCGGCGACCGCCCGCCGGTGCGAGAAGCCGAAGTACCTTCCCGGCCCGAGGATTCGGGTGACCTCCCGGATGTTCCCGTTGAGGTTGTTCGTCAGGCGGTCGCATTCGTGCCAGCACCAGAGGCCGAACCCGTAGTCCCCTTCCTGGTACGCCTCCCACGCCTGGCCGTACAGCTGCCGCTCCCGCTCCTCCTGGGGGAACGCGGGGTTCACCGTCGCCTTCCAGTCCGAGATGAGCAGATCGACCCGCATCGACGGGGAGAACTCCCGGAGGGCGGGAACCTCGGAAGCGGGGGTCACGGGGGGGCGAGGAGCCTTGGGGGTTAACTACTGCGCCCCCGTCGCGCCACCCGAGGGGAATACCCGGGCGCCGTCCACCCAGGTCTCCCGCACGGACGCCGCTCCGTCTCGGACCGCTCCCGCGAGGTTCCGCGCCGACAGGACCAGAAGGTCGGCCCGGGCGCCCGCTTCGAGCGAACCGAGACGGGGCTCCCCGAGAACGCGACCCGCCGCCTGGGTGTACAGGCCGACCGCCTCTTCCACCCCGAGCGTCTCCCGCGGGTCCGGGTTCGCCGACCGTCCGAGCGCGTCGCGACGGTCGGTCGCGGCGCGTATCCCCCGCCACGGGTCGGCAGGGTCGTACGGTGCGTCGCTCGACCCGACCAGGAGGTGGCCCTGGTCGGCGAGGGTGCGGAAGGCGTACGCCCAGCGCGTGCGGGTCGGTCCAAGCCGTTCTGTAAGCCAGTAGTCGCTCCAGACGAACCCCGGTTGGATAACGAGCGCCGGGCGGACCGTCTCGAGGAGGTGGAGGACGGCCGGAGGGGTGAGGCCCACGTGTTCGATGCGGGCAATAGGGCCCTCGCTGCGCACGTACGGCACGAGCAGACGGGCAGCCCGAACGACCGCCCGGTCCCCGATCGCGTGCAGGGCGGGGACTAGCCCCAGGCGATCCGCCGACGCGAGGGCTTCTGCCAGCGTCTTGTCCGACTCGACCGCGACACCGCTTCCTCCCGAACCGTCCGCGTACGGCTCGGAAAGCCACGCGGTCCGGGGACCGAACGCGCCGTCCGTGAACCCCTTCGCGCCCACGACCGCGAACCGCCCGGGGCGACCGGTCGGCTGAAGGTCCTTTGGGAGGAACTCCTCGATCCGCAGGAGGCGGACGTAGACCCGCATCCGGATCGGAAGACGGTCCCCCACCGCCATCGAACGGAGAACGAGGAGGTCCTCGGGAGAAGTGTTCATTGTGGCGATCGCGCTGAGGCCGAGGGACGCCAGGAACTCGAGGGTTCGGCGTACGGCGGCCGGGTCGCTCACGCTCGCGGCGAGGGGAGCGAGCCACCGAAGGGCCTCCTCGTAGAGGATTCCGTTCGCACGTCCGTCCGACCCCCGTCCGACCCGACCCGGGAGCTCCACTTCGGGCCTCGAGTCCACTCCCGCCTCCTCGAGGGCAACGCTGTTGCCGATGGCGGCATGGCCGCTCGCATGGTAGAGCACGAGCGGTCGGTCGCGGACGCAGCGGTCCAGGTCCTCGCGGCCCGGCCATCGGCCGCCGAGCGATCGTTCGATGTCGAGGCCTCGGCCGACGATTGTGCCCACTGGATGCGCCGCCCCCCACTCCCGGACCCGCCGGAGGAGGTCGTCCAAGCCCCGGACCTCCGTGAGGTTGAGCCCCTCCCGCGAGCGGGCGAGTTCGGGTACGTGGAGGTGGGCATCGATCAGGCCGGGGAGGATGAGGCGGCCCTCGAGCGGCTGAATCTCGGTGCCCGTCGGCGCCGAGCGGCGAACCTCCGACTCGGTCCCCGCCGCCACCACCGCACCCTGATCGACGAGCAGCGCCTCGACGTACCGCCGTCCGGTGAAGATCCGGCCCCCGGTCCAGAGTCGCGCCTCGGTCATCCTCGTCGGTGTGGCAACGGGGAGCGGAAGGAGGAAACGGGATGAAAGGGTTGGCCGCCGCTCCGAGCCGGTCCGTTAGACGTCCATGTACCGGTAGAACTCGTACGGGTGCGGCCGGAGGTTCAGCTCGAGCTGCTCCTGGCGCTTGATCTCGATGTAGACGTCGAGCAGCGACGAGGCGAACGCCGGCTTCAGGAAGTCGCGGTCCGACTCGAGGCAGTCCAGCGCCTCGCCGAGCGAGCCGGGAAGCTCCCGGATCTGGAGATCCTTCCGCTTCGCCTTCGTGAGGTGGTAGATGTTCTCGTCCACCGGCGGGGGCGGCTCGATCTTCCGACGGATCCCATCCAGGCCCGCAAGGGCGAGCGCGGCCTCGGTGAGGTAGATGTTCGCCGCGGAGTCGGGGGTCCGGTACTCAACCCGCTTCGCCCCGGGCCGGCCCTTGTGGTAGAACGGGATCCGGACGTTCGCCGAGCGGTTCGCCTTGCTCCACGCGATGAACACGGGGGCTTCGTAGCCGGGGACGAGCCGGCGGTAGGAGTTCGTGATCGGGTTCGTGATCGCGCACATGGCGCGGGCGTGTTCGAGGAGGCCGCCGACGTAGTACCGGCAGGTCTGGCTCAGCTCCGCGTACCCGTCGCTCGCATCGTAGAACGCGGCCTTCCCCTTCGACCAGAGCGACTGGTTCGTGTGCATGCCGATCGCGTTGTCGCCGTAGATCGGCTTCGGCATGAGGCAGCCGATCATGCCGTGCCGTCGCGCCACGTTCCGGATGACGTACCGGAGG
>DASPQG010000064.1:0-2245 GCA_035625085.1 Thermoplasmata archaeon | reverse complement strand
GCCCGAAACCCCCTCGAAAAAGAGAGACCTCTAAGGACATTCGTAGAAGACGAGTTCGATAGAGCCGGGGTGTACGCAGAAAGCCTTCGGGCGATCTGTTCAGCCCGCGGCCACTAACGTCCGCAGCTACGTAATCTGGATATGCTTGGCAGTTAAACAGAACGCGTGTGGTTTCTTTTTTTCTTATGGAAACCCCGGAATCTTCGTCCCCGAGCCGACCGGCCCGGGCGCGAAATGTAAAGCGGTGAGGGCTCTCTGCCCCGCCGTGCCGTCGCTCGGCGTCTCGCACACCCAGTGGCCGGTCGTCGCGTGGATCCGCCTGAAGCTCCCGCCCCGGCCGCCACCCCTCACGCTGATCCCCGGGATCGCCCCGCCACCGGACCCGCCCCTCGACATCCTCGCGCCGAACCCGGTGCCGACGGATCCGCGCAAGCGGGTCTACGCGTTCGAGCTCGAGCGGGACGACTGGGTCGTGCGGCTCGTCTGGGACGCGGACGACCCGGAGCTGCTCGAGGCCGAGTGCCGCGCGCCGCTCTACGGCCAGCGCCTCCCGAAAGAGGAGGTGCCGAAGTTCTGGTCGGTGGTGAAGGAGCTCGTGGCGCCGCTCGGCCCGCTTCCGGTCGAGGCGGCCGACCCTCGCCCCGCGCCGGCGAGACAAGACTAAAGGGTCGCCGACCGTCGCGGGCCACCGTGCTGCGCGCAACGTTCCAGCACCTCCCCGGAATCGGGCCCGTGACCGAGGCGGAGCTCTGGCAGTCGGGGTTCCGCGACTGGCGCGATCTCCTCGAGCAGCCCGCATCGCTCGGCGCCTCGGCGTCGACGCGCGCGCGCCTTAGCCGCGAACTCGCTCGCAGCGAGCAGGCGCTCACCGAGCGTGACGCCGGCTGGTTCGCCCGTCGGCTCCCGAACCGGGAGCACTGGCGCCTCTACCCCGCCTTCGCCCCCGAGACCGCTTACCTCGACATCGAGACCACGGGGCTCTCGCCGTACGGCGGGATCGTGACGGTCGTCACGGTCCACGGAGGCGGAGCGACCCGGACGTTCGTCGCCGGTGACGATCTCGAGGAGCTGCCGGCGTACCTCGGCCGGTATAAGGTGCTCGTGACGTTCAACGGGAGCCGGTTCGACGTCCCATTCCTCCTCGCGTCGTTCCCCCAGATGCTCGTGCCCCCGGCCCACATCGATCTGCGATTCCTCCTCTACCGGCTGGGTCACGCCGGGGGGCTGAAGCGCATCGAGCAGCGGCTCGGCCTTGGGGACCGGGCCGGAGTCGAGGGTATCGATGGCCTCGAGGCGGTGCGTCTCTGGCAGGAGTACCGTCGGGGGAGCCGCTCCGCGCTCGACCGCCTGGTGCGCTACAACCGCGCCGACACCGTGAACCTCGAGCCGCTGCTCGAGTTCACGGTCTCCGAGCTCGAACGGCGGGTGCTGCCGGCGGCGCCGCGGGCGTAGAGGGGCGATGACGAGCGCTCCCGAGATCTCGGTGATCGTCGGCGCCTACAACCGTCAGCAGTACCTCCCGCTCGCGGTCCGCTCGCTGCTCGCCCAGACGCTGCCGCGCGAGCGGTTCGAGATCGTCGTGATCAAGAACTTCCGCTCGGTCGAGCAAGACCGGGACCTCGCGGCGGCCGGCGCGGTCGTCCTCTTCGACGAGGAGCCGCGGATCGGACGCTGGCTCCGCCACGCGGTGAACGCCGCCCACGCGCCGATCGTGACGTTCTGCGATGACGATGATGAATACGAGCCGGACCGGCTCGCCCGCGTGCTCGAGGTGTTCCGGGACCATCCCGACCTCGGATTCTATCGCAACCGCGTCCGCGTGATCGACACCGCCGGTCGACCGATCCCCGAGGAGAACTGGCGACTTCACGAGAAAGACTCCGGATTCGATACGCTCGGCGCAGTGTACCGCGCGGCCGACCAGAAGTCGGACCTCCTCGACCTCGCGACGCGCCGGACCCACGCCACGTTCGCGACCAGCAGCATGGCGCTGCGACGCGAACTTCTCGATGGCGAGCTCGGCGACGCGTTCGAACGAACCCAGCTCGAGGACCTGTTCCTCTTCCTCACCGGGGTACTCTCTCCCTGGGGCATCTTCCTCGACGACCGTCGGCTCACCCGGTACCGCTTCTACGCCGGGAACGTGACGCACTCGCTCCGGTGGCTCAGCCACGCCACCGAGAGCGAGCACGACATGGCGTCGGTCGCGGAGCTCCATGGCCGCAGCGACTTTGCACGGTGGCTG
>DASPQG010000063.1:0-3087 GCA_035625085.1 Thermoplasmata archaeon | reverse complement strand
CGTCCGGCGACGACGGTAACGAGCTGGAGCACTTCGGCGAACTCGAGCGCGGGGAAGATCTCGTCGATCTCGAGGTCCAGATCGTCCGCCAGGAGGGCGACGTCTTCCGAACCTTTGTGGCCGTTCAAAAGGACCAGCAACCCCATCATCTCGGTTGGGTTGCATTTTGGGAAGGTCGTCGGCACTTCGTTCCTCGGGGGTAGACCTCTACTGGGCGCCGTTCTATAAGTCTTACCCCGGCGTGGAGGACCCCTCGGGGGGTCGTGGCTGGGAGGGCAGCGCGCCGCCCTCGGTAATCAGCGAGTAGACCCGGTCGGTGAGGTCGTAAAACGCGGTAGATTTTCGGTCCCGGGGGCGGGGCAGGTCGACCTCGACCTGGGCGAGGATCTGACCGGGACGCCGCGAGAGCACGATTACGCGGTCGGCGAGCTCGATAGCTTCCTCGATGTTGTGGCTCACGAGGAGGACCGCGTCTGGGGGAAGTTGGGGGTCCCTCCACAGTTGCAAGACCTCTTCTCGAAGGCTCTCGGCGGTAAGCGGGTCGAGCGCGCTGAACGGCTCGTCCATCAACAGGACGGCCGGTTCGACCGCGAGCGCCCGGGCGAGCCCCACCCGCTGCCGCATCCCGCCCGAAAGCTCTCGGGGATACGCTTCCTGAAAGCCGTCAAGCCCGGTGACCGAGATGTACCGCTCCACTTGGCTCCCGATCCGCTGCGGCGCCCAACCCAGCGCCTCGAGCCCGAACGCTACGTTCTGGGCGACGGTCAGCCATGGGTAGAGCGCGAAACTCTGGAAGACCATCGCCATCTGGGAGCAAACCGATTCGACCTTCTGGTCCCGGAAGTAGATCGACCCCGACGTGGGATGGTCCAGTCCCTGGATCAGACGGAGGAGCGTGGACTTCCCGCAACCGGACGGCCCGACGATCGCCACGAAGTCCGAGTCCTTGACCTCGAAGGAGATGTCCTTCATGATCGAGATCGAGCCGTGCCGCGAGGCGAAGCTCTTGTCGACGTGCTCGACCCGGATCAGCGCCATCCTATCGTCCCCTACTCCCGACCGAACCCCGGATCAGTCGTAGCGGTACCGCTCGACCGCTCGGCGGTAGAGCGGCTTCCATATGAGCTCGTTGACGGCGATAACGGTAGCAATCAGCGCGAACAGGGCCGCGACCATGAGCGGGTAACCCCCGTTGTTGGATTCCGCGTAACCGAGGTCGATCAGCTGGCCGACCCCGAGGAGGCTCAACGATTGGCCAGAGCCGACATTGAGGTACTCCGCGACGATGAGGGTGTTCCAACCTCCCCCAAATGCGGTGATCGAACCGGTGACGAGCGCCGTGAACGTCCCCGGAACCAGCACCCGTCGGAGGAGCTTGCGGCCTTTCAACCCGAATGACCGCGCCGCTTCTTCGAGGTCCGGAGGGATCGAGCGGAATCCCGAGAGGAGGTTGAAGAAGAGATACCAGATCATGCCGGTCATCAGCATCAGGATCGACGCGCCCTCGGCGCTGATCACGGGAACGAGCTCGAAGATAATCACCGGGAACAGTGCCGTCGCCGGGAAGGAGGCGACGACCTCCACGATCGGCAGGCCCACCTTGCGGGCCCGTGTCCCCCGCGCCATCCAGATCGCGAGCGGTAGCGAGATCGCGAGGCAGATCGCATACGCCGCGATCAGCCGCGCGGACGAGAATCCCACCGCGAGAGGAATCTGGAGCATCTGTGTGCGCACGGACGGCAGAATCGTGCCGCTAAACACGGTATAGACCGCGACGACGATCGCGATCAGCATCAGCCACACGAGGACAAGGATCGTCCCCAGCGAAAGATGATAGATCACCGTCTGACGGCGGGGGTTTGGCCGACGCCCCGGACGAACCGTAATCGCGGCGAGCTGGACGAGCGGCGTGCTGATCCGCGTGACCCCCGAGCGGACGCCACGGGTCACGTAGGCGGCCGCGCGACGGAATCGGCCGGACGTTCCGGCGGGTGGAGGCACCTCTCCCTCCCCTGAGGGGGCCTGGTCATAGCGGAAACGCTCTGCCCGTCGCCCGAGCGGCCTCCAGAGGAGGAAGTCGAGCGCGGCGATGACTGCCACGAGGACGATGAGCCCTGCGATGAACTTCGTCCCGTTGTGAGCAGCCGCTGCAAACGAGAGGAAGCTGCCGATCCCGGGCAGGGCGGCCCCGTTCGTCGTGAAGATCTCCGCTTCGACGAGGAAGAACCAGCCGCCCGTCCACGATAGGACGGAGTTGTATACGAGGCGGTTCACGGTCGCCGGGAACAGGAGGCGACGGAACCGGAGCCATCCATGGAGGCCGAACGTGTCCGCGGACTCCCGTAGATCGGACGGGATCGTTTTCAGCGATTCGTAGACCCCGAAGACCATGTTCCAGGACATGGAGGTGAAGATCAGGATCACCGACGCGAGGTTCGGTCCGAATCCCGCCGGCTGGAGGCTGTACAACACCAGCACGACCACCGGGAAGAATCCGAGGATGGGAACCGACTGGAGGATGTCGAGAACCGGGATCATCACGCGCTCGCCCGTTCGGTGGGCGGCGGCGTAGTACCCGTACGAGAGCGCAAACGCCAGCGACAGTAGGTACGCCGCCGACATCCGAAGGAAGGAGTAGGTGACGTCGACCGTCGCCGTGGGAAGGTACTGACCGAGCGCACCGAGAGAGAAAAGGGGGTCGAAGGCGGCGATGACCCCGATCGAGACCGGTACCGCGAGATAGAGCAGTGTTGCGGCCCGGCTCCAGCGGAGCCGTTCCGGCTCAGGGGATGGCGCTGACCCCACCACCTGTCCGGAAACCGTCGCGTCCTTGGACCTTGAGCCGGAACCGTCTCGGCCGGTCAACTGGGTCCCCCCCGCTCCCGCCATGCGACGCCTCCGGCATGGTTGGACGGGCGACGAACCGGCCGTATTTGTGCGGTGTGGTAGAACTCACGGACGAACGCCTCGGGAGCTCGTCCGCGCGGCAACGTTTATCAACCGCCCACAGCTGGCTTTTCTGTAGCCCCGTAGTGTAGTGGCCAATCATGCGAGACTCTGGATCTCGCGACGCAGGTTCGAACGCCG
>DASPQG010000062.1:0-24531 GCA_035625085.1 Thermoplasmata archaeon | reverse complement strand
TCGGTGGTCGGGTTCGTCGGGAACAGCCGCTACACGTTCGCGGAAGTGGAACTCGCGTAGGGTCGAGTCTCGAAGGGTGCCCGGTCCGAAGTCGGTATCTACCGGTCCGCGTCACACCAGTCGACCGAAGCGTATTCCCGTAGACCGTCCGGCGGAGCCCGAGCGAGCGGGCGGGAGGGGGCTTCGGTGGAGCGAGATGACTTCGCTTCCGACCGCTCCGGTGGCTCCGACATCGATACGTCTACCTCGCCCTACCTCAACCGGCTTTCGGAACGCGCGAGGGAGTACGGGCGCGACGAATCCTGCGTCTATTCCCCGTAGGGGCGCCATCGCACGGTTTGGGCGTCCCGCTCCCGCGTTGCCCGGGCGAATAGAAAAGGGGATTCCGCGATCCTGAGATCGGCTCGCCGGCCGGGTGAGGCCGGACTGACCAATCGCCTATTACGCCGTGTCAACCCTATCTTGCCACCATGGCGATGAAGGGCGCCCGAGTTCCGACCCGCCCACCCGCCCCGGAAAGCCTCATTCAGGAGCTCACCAAGGGCCTCCTCGAGCCGGACGAGCGCGTCGTGAACAACTGGACGACGGTCGGTCAGATGCCGAGCGTGCTCCTGATTCTCACCAGCCGGAAGATCCTGGGGTTCCGAATCAAGGGCGTGTTCAACAAGACCTACGACAAGATCATGTCGCGCAACCTCGAGGACCTCCCAGAGCCGAAAACAGTCGACGAGAGCGGTGTCTGGGGGCTGGCCCTGCTGGCCGGCCAGAAGTTCCGCTTCTCCCGGGCCGACGCCGAGTCCCTCTGCGCCGAGGTCTCCCACTCCCGGACCATCCGGGTCCAACTTCTTGAGGGCGGAAAGGCGCTGCCCCCCATCGCCGGTCACGCGGAGAAAGAGGTCATCACGCGGGAGGTCGTCAAGATCCGCTGCCGCTTCTGCGGCCAACTGAACGACCAAGGAACGCCGAAGTGCGTTCAGTGTGGGGCCCCCACGTAGTGGGCGTGATCTCCTTTCCCGATCGGCCCGGGGTTACTGCGATGCCCCTCTCTAGGCGGAAGCCACGCCGAGACCGGGTCCGTACGGGAGAATCAGCTTCCCGTTTCGAACGGTGACCCCGCGGTACGGGTCGTTCGCGACCAACAGGTTCCCGTCGAGGTCCGCATAGTCCACGAGCGGAGAGAGGTGGGCCGCGGCCGTGATGCCGACCGAACTCATCACCATGCACCCGAGCATCGTCTTGAGGCCCAGCGCGTCCGCCACGTGGATCATCCGGAGCGCCTCCTGGATTCCCCCGCACTTGTCGAGCTTGATGTTCACCCCGTCGTAGGCTCCGACCAGCCTCGGTAGCGATTCGGCATTGGTCGCCGCTTCGTCCGCGAAGATCGGCAGCCGCACGCGGCCCCGCAGCCATCGGGTCTCTTCGATCATGTCGGCCGGCAGGGGCTGCTCTACGAACTCGACCCCCTGGGTCTCGAGCCACCGTATCTTGCGGAGGGCGGTCTCCTTGTCCTTCCACCCCTCGTTGGCGTCTACCCGGATCCGCTTCTGAGTGACGTCCCGGACGGCGGCCATCGTCATCTCGTCGGACGCGAGACCCATCTTGATCTTGAGAATCGGGAACGGCTCCGCTTCGAGTACCTTCTGCCGGGTCGGACCGGGCTCATCGATCCCGATCGAGAAACTGGTGACCGGAGTGTCCTCGGGATCGAGACCTAACAGTCGGTAGACCGGGAGGTCGCTCTTCTTGCCGACCCAGTCGAACAGCGCGATGTCGACCGCGGCCTTGGCCGCGAACTGGCCCGGCATTCGGCGCCCGACCTCCTCCATCACCTTTCCGAACTGCCACGGGTCGATCGTCTCAAGCCACGAACGCAGGCCCCCGAGCGTCCGGACGGCGCCCTCGGGATCCTCGTGAAAGCGAGAGATCGCCGCGCCCTCTCCGATCCCGACCACACCGTCGCGAACAATGCGGGCGACGACGGTTTCGCGGAAGTCGCTCGACGACATCGTCGTCGTCCATGGGTGACGAAGCTCGAGCCGGAGCGTACTCACCTCCCAGCGTGAACGCCCAAGAGTGGAGGACATGCGCGACCCGGATTGCGAGCCCCCCCAAAAGCAAGCGCCTTGGCGGTTTCCTGCACATCGCAAACCGAGCCCGCCCGGCCGGCGCCGTCAGGGCGACGAGACGGCTCGTCGGGCCGACACACCCGTAAGAGGAGGTGCGGAGAGCGGGGCCGGGAATCGCGATCGGCGGAAGGATTTGTTCGTTCACCCTACGTTGGGAGGTCCGTCCTCGAACTTGATGCCCCTGCGCTTCCGCCGACGGGCGAGCTCGAACACCGAGACCAGGAGAATCAATGCCCCGATGACCGAACCGAACGCCACGAACAGGTACCACAAACCCGCCGCCCCGAGGCCCGTCCCTGGGGACGGGGGTTCGCACGTCGCCGGCATGAGGCCGGAGTTGTTGACGTGGACCACCGAGAGCGCGTTCTGGGTGCCGCCCGAGATCATGTCGGACACGAGCAGGTTGCCGGTGACGCCGTCGAGCACCGGAGGGTCGGGGTCCTCGCCGACCGGGATAAAGCCCTCGGTGACGCCCGCTGGGGAAATCACGCAGAGGTCGCCTCCCGACCAGCTCGCGACGTAGAGATTCTGGTTGAGCGGGTCGTAGAAGATGCTGTGCGGTGCCGGGACGGACGAGATGGTCCCGACCAGCGTATCGCTCGAGCCCGATATCACGCTCACGTTGTTGGAGCCCCCGTTCGAGACGTAGAGGTCGCCGTTCGCGGGATCGAGTACCGGGCTTGCCGCTTGATCCCCGACGGGAATTCCATGGAGGAGCGCGGCGGTGCTCCCGGAAAAGGCGAGCACCTCGTCCATGGAGGAGATCGTGACGTAGATCTCCCCGTTCATGGGGTCGTAGATGGGTGCACTCGGTGGTCCCTCGAGCGAGACGGTCGCGGTCACGGCGTCGGTCGCCCCCGATATCGCGATGAGCGAGTTCGGGTCGACCGCCGAAAAGTAGATCTCGCCATTCTGGGAATCGAACGTACCCGCCGTTGGGAACGAGGACAACGGGTCGTTCCCAACCACTTGGTCGGTGGTCCCGGAGAGCACGTCGACCCCGTACGAGGGGAAGGTATCCCAGGCGAAGAACAGGTTGCCGGTCGTGGTGTCCACGATCGGGGCTTCGGGGTATTCGGGGAGCGAGGTGAGGTTTGCGACGATCAGATCGTTCGTCGGATCGATCGCCACGATCTGGGGTGAGGACGCACTGCTCGACACGTAGACCTGACCGTTGTTAGAATCCACGACCGGCCCCTCTGGGTACTGATGAACCTGTAGCGTCGCCACCTTCGCCAGTTCGGACCCGGAGAGGATCGAAACGACTCCCCCCCACGGGCCCGGCACGTTCAGCTGCCCCAGCACGTACACGTTACCGTTCTGGGAGTCGAAGGCCGTCCCGGTGATCCCAAGGACACTGAAATTCAGGTTCTCAATCACCTCGCCCGGTGCCGACCCCGTCGCAATTCGCAGGTGCGTTCCGACGATCGAGGGGGGCTCCTTGAACGCGGCGCCGACCATTGAACCGCCAAGCACCGAGAATGCGATCGCGAACGCCAGAGCTTCGGGACCGAAGGCCCGGCGCCTCGGTTTCCGCATAGAGTCGACCGCCGGGCCAAAACCCGCCCATACATACGACTGGGGGACCCCATGGGCCGCACCTGAGCCCCCCGGGGCGATCGCGGCTCGGTGCACACCGTGCAGAAGTGGCCCGATCAACCACCCGCGGAGGATGTGTTCAGCGCGGCAGCCAACCGGATAAGGCCCTTGAAGGCCACGTCATCGATCTTGTCGCCTTCGTGGAAGACGATGGCGCGCAGGACCTTGCCATCAATGCCCGAATTGAAGAGCGCGGCTGGGTCCTTGAGCGCCGCTCCTCTTGCAAAGGTCAACCTCACGTGGCTCTTGTAGGTCTCGGCGGTGCAAATGATCCCGTCGCGGTACCAGACCGGAACGCCCGCGGGGTTGGATGGTTTCTTCCACTTCTGCTCCTCGGTCACGTCCGGATCCGCCTCCTTGATGAGACGGCGAACCCGGTGGAGGAGTTCCGCCCGCCAGTCGGATGGCTCACGGCTGCTCGCGTCGGCCGGCTTGGCCGGGGGTTGGCCCTTTTCCGATCGTCTCTTCGGCACGTCACGCCCACGAAAGCGGCGCCTCTTACCTCCTGCGAGATCGAAGTTCATCGTTCGTGGGAAGGTCGGCTCCGAGGGGCTACTTCTGTTGCAATGATCGGACGTACTTCCGGAACCAGGGTCCATCCTCGCGATACGCGCCCGCGAGGGTCTTTCTGTACGCTCGTTCGATCTGCTTCGGCGTCAGTTCGGCGGACCGCATGTAGCAGAGCACGTCGACGGCGGTCTGCCGGCCCCGCGGCGAGTACACGAAGACCGCCGTCGAGCCAGCATAGGGTCCGTCCAGATACTCTGTGACCCGAAGCGCCGGTCGGATCGTGGTGAAACGAGCAGAAACTCGCTTCCATGCCCGCCCCTGGCGGTGTTCCCAGGAGAGCAGCTCGGTCACGTCCGAGAGTGCCTTGCTCACGAAGTTCCTCACTACGCCCTTGTGCGCTTGGGGGTGGAATGTCTCATCCTGCAGCATGAAGTCCCAGACAACCTCGAGCGGTGCATCATAGACCGCGCCCCGGTCTTCGAAGTACACTAGGTCAGGGTTTGCCCCCTCTGCCTTCCTCTTCGGTCGCATGGCCCCACACGGAATGGCCGGCTTATTATTCTCGCAGGCCGGCTTCCTGGACGACTCGGCCCCACCGCTGTGCGGGAAGCTTCAGGCGAGAGGAGCAAGCGGGTTTGACCGAGGATTTCGCCGAAGGGAGCCTTCCCGGTGCACATCCGGTGTGCAGGGTTCAGAGACGCTTTGCCTCGTGCGTTAAACGATGAGGCACAATTCATAAATATGTGTTAAATTTGTGTTAAACGCGTGCGGAACGCTCGAGCCGACGCTCCCGCGACTCGCTTTCTCGGAGTGCGCCTCACTCCGGAAGAGGAGTCGCTTCTCGACGGCTTCCAGCGAGACCACGGGCTCTCGACCCGCTCGGACGCGGTGCGAGCGCTCGTGCGAGCCGCGAGCGCGCCTCTCCCGGGGTCGGTGGAGTTGCCGGCGACCCTGCGAGGCGAGCTCGAGGAGATCGTCGAGAACGGCTATGCCCGAGACCTCGAGGGGGCGATCGCCCTCGTCACGAGCCTCGGGCTGGTGGAGCTCGCCCGGACCCACGCGGAGCGCCTTCCAGCCCTCGGGGAGAGAGCCCGGGCCGTGAAGGACCGACGCGAGGGACGCCGACGGGCGGACCGCGAGGGGCGGGGGCTCCTCGGGCGCTAGCCTCCGGGGTTGGGGAACGGTTGCACCATGGAGTCGATGGCGATCGCCTGGAGCGAACGAAGCGGATTCATCTGCCGACTGTGCCGCCAGGATGCTAAGCATAATGAGGTGCTGCACATCTCGTATTGTCCCGTCCACGGTCTGAGCTCTCCGTTGGACCAGCTGCCGTGGCGGCCGGAGGCGAGAGTATCCCGCGTCTCTATAGCCGCACGGGCGACCATGGAACCACCGCTCTCCACGGTGGCTCGCGCGTAGACAAGGACTCGGCCCGCGTTCGCGCCTACGGCGCGTACGACGAACTCGGCGCGCTGCTCGGGCTCGTCGAAGTCGAGCTACCGGCCGAGCTTACGGAGATCCGCACGATCGTTCATCGTCTCGAGAACGAGCTCTACGTCGCCCAGGCCGAACTCGCGACGCCCGACGGCCCCCCTCCCCCGCCGCACCGCATCGAAGCCCGTCACGTGAGCCGCCTCGAGTCGGACATCGAACGGTTCTCGGATGCTCACGACCGTCTCCGCTCCTTCGTTCTCGCCGGCGGCTCGCGGCCGGGAGCGCTCCTCCACCTCTCGCGCACCGTTGCTCGCCGGGCCGAGCGGGAAGTGTGGGCGTTGAACCGCGAAGAGAAGCTCTCGCCAGAACTTCTCAGCTGGGTGAACCGCCTGAGCGGCCTTCTCTTCGCGCTCGCCCTGGCGACGAATCACGCCCTCGGAGTGACTGAGGTGCCGCCGGACTACTCCGTATAGTCCGAGCATTCGGGGGCGCCGTGGAGATCGGAATCGTCGGCAAACCGAACGTGGGGAAGTCGACGTTCTTCAACGCCCTCACGCTCCTTGACGTTCCGATGGCCCCGTATCCGTTCACAACGATCACCCCGAATCGTGGAGTCGCGGCGATCCGCGCGCCGTGCCCGCACACGGAGAAAGGGACTCCCTGCACCCCCGGGAACGCGAAATGCGTAGACGGGACGAGATGGGTTCCCGTGAGCCTCGTCGATGTCCCCGGCCTCGTGCCCGGCGCTCACGAGGGGCGCGGCCTCGGGCACAAGTTCCTTGACGACCTCCGGGCCGCGGACGGGTTCGTCCAGGTGGTGGACCTCTCGGGCGCCACCGACGACGAGGGGCGACTCGCCGAGCACGGAAGCCACGATCCGGCCGAAGAGGTCCGATGGCTCGAGGACGAGCTCGTCGCGTGGATCGCGGAGATTCTGGGCCGGGACTATGCTCGCCATGCGCGGGGGACCGAGCTCGAGGGGAAGAAGGTCGAGGAGTTCCTTTCCGAGCGGCTCACCGGTCTTGCGATCTCGCCGGCGGCCATCGCCACAGCCCTTCGCGGATTGGCCGCAGACCGGGCCCACCCGGCTCGGTGGACGGAGGAAGACCGACTCCATCTTGCGCGGCAGCTACTCGAGGCCTCGAAGCCTCGGCTCGTGGCGGCGAACAAGTGCGACCGGGCCACCAAAGAAGAGGCGGCCTCGCTTTCCGAGCGAATCCAACCGATTCCGTCGGTGCCCACCGCGGCCGACGCCGAGTTGACCCTCCGGAGGGCGGCTCGGGCCGGCCTAGTCGACTACCATCCCGGAGATGCCTCGTTCCGCACCTCGGACCCCCAGCGGCTCTCCGCCCCGCAACAGAAGGCGCTCGACGGGGTCCGGACGATCCTTGCGACCTGGGGCTCGACCGGCGTCCAGCAATCCCTGGAGCAGATGGTCTACTCCCGCCTCGGGATGATCGTCGTCTACCCTGTCGAGGACGAGACGCACTGGACCGACGGGCAGGGAAGGGTTCTCCCCGACGCGTTCCTCGTGCCCGCCAACACTCCGGCGAGGGCGGTCGCCTATCGAGTGCACACCGACCTCGGCGAGCACTTCATCCGGGCGATCGATGGTCGTACCCATCGAGCCATGGCGGCCGACCACCCGCTCGGGCCGAACACGGTCGTGCGGATCGTGGCGAAGAAGTAGACGTAGGTTCCCGGTTCGTCCTCAGCGTTCGACGAGCGAGGCGCCATCCTGCGACGGCCGCACTACCCAGGGTAAGGCTCCCGCCCGGGCGAGGCGGCGCACCAGGTCGGTCTCCTTCCCCGGTACCGGCAGGGCGACAATCGATCCGCCCGCTCCAGCTCCGGTGAGCTTGGCTCCTTCCGCGGCCGGCGCCGCCGCTTCGATCAGTGCCTCGAGGCGCGGGTGGGAGACCCCGACCTCGCGCAACAGCTCCTGGTTGCGGTGCAACAGCTCGGCCACCGAGCTGCGGTCCCCCCGGCCGACCGCCGAGATCCCCTCTTGGGCGACCCGGCGGAACTCCTCGAGAAGCTCGGGCCCGCCCGGAGCCGAGAGGCGGGCGCTCACCGCTCGCACGGCGTCCGCCGTCGACCGCGGGACGCCGCTGTACGCGACGACCCAGACCCATCCGGGGTCGCTCACGCGACGGACCTCCCATCGGCGCTCCGGAGCCTGAACCGACCAGAGCGGGTCGCCCGGTCCGCCGTTCACCGCGATGAACCCTCCCGCCACGGCGGTACTTGTGTCACCGGGACTCCCGACTCCCTGCGCTGCCCGCTCGATCTCGAAGGCGCGCTGGGCGAGAGCGGGACGATCGATGCCGCCGCGCGCGGCGCCGAACGCCGCGGCGATGCTGGCCACGAACGCGGCGGAGGAGCCGAGCCCAGCGGCTTTCGGGATCCGCGACACCGCTCGCACGTCGACCGGGCGCCCCCCCTTCCATCCGGCCTCGATCGCGGCCCCGAAGTAGGCGTTCCGGCGAAGCGCCTGTTCGTCCGAGTTGAGCCGCGTGACCCGACCGCCCGTGACGAACACCTGGGTCGTGAGATCGATCGCAAAGACGAGCTCCGGCGCTCCGTGGACCACCGCGTGCTCTCCGAAGACGATGCATTTCCCCGGGGCTCGCGCGGAGACCGGTAGGTCTCGAGACGGGATAGGAGAAAGTTCCTCGGTCATCGAGCACCCCCGCCGACGCGCTTGCCGCGCGCCGACGGAATGATCCACTGGGGAGCCTTACCGGCCCGCAGCGGCCGCGGAAGTCCGAGCAGGCGCTCGAGCGTCACGGCCACGGCGGCCACCTCGCTGTGCGGCTGGTGGCCGACAGCCACGTTGTACTTCGCCCGTTGATAGAGCTCGCTCGGCACCTTCGCCCCGCCCACCACGAGCAGGATCCGGCGGTGGCGCGCGAGACGCGGGAGGCACCGCTCGAGCGGAAGACCGTACATCGTAAGATGGACCACGACCCCCGGAAAGGAGCGCACCACGCTCTTCCAATCGTCGACCGGGACCACGGCGAAGTCGCCGCCCCAGCGATGCCCCACCGCCGCGATCCGTTCGGCGAGGGCGTCGTCGGCGGGATGCAGGTACATCCGGCGGGCCCCGAACGCGCGGGCCGCCAACGCGACATGGGTCGTGAGGCGCGGGTCCCGACCGGGCCGATGACCGACCCGGAGGACCGAGACCTCGGGCGGGGGCCTACGGCGAGAGGGGCTCCTGGGCGAACCGCTCGATCCGGTGACCACGGTACTCCAGCTTCTCCGACCGTTTCACGAGCGCCTTGAGCCGGGTCGGGCTCATGCCGAGCTCCTCGGCGACGTCCGAGAAGAACCGGCCCTCGGTGCCTACGGCGTCGTAGATCTTCTGTTCGAGCTTCGTGTACTCGCGCTGTGGCATGGTGGCGATCGCCAGCACCTCCGAGATCTCGGCGAGCGGCGAGGTGGTGCTGATGTTGATCGTCGAGTAGTAGAAGTGGTAGCTCTTGTCGGGCTGGCGCCGGCCCTCCCGAGCGACCCAGCGCGTGTCGATCAGGCGCAGTTTTTCGAAGAACGCGAGGGCCTTGACTCCGTCCGCGCCGAACTCGCGCTGGACGTCCTCGAGCGTCAGCCAGTTCTCCCCCAGCCGCTGGACTAGGCGGAGCTTCACGGGCGAGTCGACGGCCCGGAGGATGGGGACGAGGTCGCTCGCATCGTTCACGACCTTGATCCGGTGCATCGTGGCCGACATCGTCACTTCCCTCGAGCGGGCGCCGACTCGAGCGACTCCAGTAGCATCCGCCGGTACTTCCCGTACCGGTCCCCCGGGTCGAAGCGAGCCGGATGGGGCGTCCGGGTCGGCCCGGCGCACTGGGGGCATTTCTCCCGGAACGTGTATCGGTCGCACGCCCGGCAGACCCGGAGGATCGAGCTCGTCATGCGCGCTCGAACGTCCCCTGGCCCCCGGCGCTCTTGATCGACTTGAGGGTGGCCTCGGTCGCTTTGCGGAGGGTCTCTTCCGCGATCTTGTACTGGCTCGCCTGGACTCGGATGCGGTAGCGGGGGGCGCCGACGTACTGGACCTCGACCGCCTCTGGGTCGACCTTCTCCGCCGCGAGGAGGGCGGCGCGGACGTGATCGAGGCCATCGGGCGACGGGTCGCTCACCTCGAGCGTCCCGAGAATGGTCACGTGGGGCGGGACGATGTTCTCCCGCGCCACCTTGAGGAAGGCAGTCGCCCACGGTGCTTTCTCGTTGTCCTTCTGGAACCGCTTCGGGTCGGCCGAAGCGACCTCAAATGCCTGGAAGAGGGAGCCGTACTTCTCGACGAGCGCCGGCCCGAACTGGTCGGCCGCCTCCGCGGCCGTCAGCTTGAGGGGTTGCGCGACCTGCTCGAGCAGTCGCATCGCACGCTGCTCGTTCTTCCACGCTTGGACCTTCTCCCGCCGTTGGTGGTCGTTGATCCGCTTGAGCGAAAGGTCGATCTGCGATTTCGCCGGATCGACGCGGAGCACCCGGGCGACGATCTTCTGGCCCTCGCGGATGTGGTCGCGGATGTACTTGACCCAGCCGGTCGCGACCTCGGAGAGATGGATGAACGCCTCGCGGTTCCCGTACTCGTCGAGGGTGACAAACGCGCCGAAGTTGCGGATCGAGGTGACGGTTCCGACGACGAGCTCGCCTTCTTCCGGGAACTCGGGGCGGAGAGGCATCCGACTCCGCGGTCCCGGCTAGGGCGCCACCGGGCGCACGAGCTCGCCCCGGAGCTTCGCCTGGCCTCCCGTCGGCGTCGCGAGGGTCGCGCCGCAGACGGAACAGTTCACGACGGTCGCCGGTCGGCTGAAGATCGTCTGCTCCGTAGAGCAGTCAGGGCACTTGACGATCCAGAACGGAGATGGCCCGCGCATGCCCCCGCCCTCAGTGCTTCTCCACCAACTCGAGCTGGCTGGCGCGCCAGCTGGCGGGCTGCACGGTGTACTTGCATTTCTTGCAACGGAACTTGAGATAGACGCGCCGGACGGCCTTCGCCCGACCCTCGGGCTTCGGCCTCGGGAACCCTCCGTACCCGCCCGTGGCGCGGCGGAATCGCCGCTGCCCCCACTTGAGCTCGGAGGCGGTGCGTTTCTTTCCTTTCTCGACCTCGTGCTCGGTGTGCGTCTTGCACTTCGGGCAATACGTCGAGACGGTCTTCGGATAGTGCATCGGCGGCCCGCGAGGCTCGGTTCGTATAAAGCTATTGGGGCGGCTCTCGGAACCGTCTTCGTGGAACGAGGGGTACGCAGCGGATCGGGTCAGCGAACGGGCGAGGAAGGACGCCGGGAATCCGTTGTGGGTCCGGAGCAACCTCCGGAACCCCTCCGCCGAGAGAGCGACAGCCGAACGCTTAAGTAGGGAAGCCTTCTCGCGCGACCGCGTTTCAGCGTAGTGGAGGAGGGGTTGCCCGACCGTTCTAGCGTCGACGTCGTCACCGAGGCCCTCGCCAAGGCCCCCGAGCGGAAGTTCTCCGAATCGGTGGAGCTCTCGGTGAACCTCAAAGACCTTGACTTGACGGTCCCGAAGAACCGCCTCGAAGACGAGGTCCCCCTTCCGAAGGGCCGAGGCAAGACCGTGAAGGTCGCCGTGTTCGGCTCCCCGGAGCTCTGCCAGAAGATGCGCGGGGTCGCTGACCTCGTCGTGCCCGCGAGCGAGCTCGACGACTTCGCGAAGGACAAGAAGAACGTGAAGAAAGTGGTCGGCTCGGTCGACTTCTTCCTCGCGGAGGCCCCGCTGATGCCGACGATTGGAAAGCGGCTCGGCGTGGTGCTCGGTCCCCGCGGCAAGATGCCGCGTCCCGTGCCCCCGGGAAGTGACCCCACGAACCTCGTGAACGCGCTCAAGCGATCGATCCGGATCCGTTCCAAGGGAAACCGGACGTTCCACGCTCCCGTCGGCACTCGGACGATGAAGCCCGAGGAGATTGCCCAGAACGTGGACGCCGTGCTCACACGGATCGTTGGGAAGCTCGAGCGGGGACGGACGAACATCGAGTCCGTCTACGTGAAGACCACCATGGGGCCGGCGGTCCGGCTCTGGTAGGTGGGTCAACATGCCCGGTCGCGGTTCGGTGCCTCCGGAGAAGATAGCGCGGGTCGACGCCCTCGCCGCGAGCCTCGTCGCGAAGCCGATGGTCGCGGTCGTCGGGATCCGGGGCGTGCCAGCCTCTGCCCTTCAGTCAATGCGCCGCGAACTCCGCCGCCGCGAGCATCCGATTACGGTCGCGACCAACAGCACGATTCGCCACGCGATCGAGAAGGCGATGAAGGAGCGCCCCGCTTTCCGTCCCCTTCTCGAGCAGGTCCAGGACCCGACGGCGGTCCTGTCGGCCGAGGGAAACCCGTTCTCCCTGTACCAGGAGTTCCTCCGCACCCGTTCGCCCACGCCGGCCCGGGGAGGCGAGATCGCCCCGAACGATATCGTAGTGCCCGCGGGCACCACGAGCTTCAAACCGGGGCCGATCGTGGGGGAGCTGCAGCACGCCGGATTCCCCGCGGCGATCGAGAAGGGGAAGGTCATTCTCAAGAAAGACACGACGATCGTGAAGCAGGGCGCACCCATCTCGCGGGAGGTCGCGGGACTCCTGACGCGACTCGAAATCTTCCCCCTCGAGGTGGGCCTCACGCTGCGCGCCGTCGTCGACGGCACCACCTACTATCCTCCCGAGGTACTCTCGGTCGACCTCGAGGCCCGGCGGGTCGAGCTCGCTCGGGAAGCCGCGCGGGCGATCGCGCTCGCGGTCGAGCTCGGTTACCCGACGCCCGAGAGCCTGCCCCGGCTCATCGGTCGCGCGCACCGCCGGGCGCTTGGCGTCGCGCTCGCGACGCAGTACCTCACGAAGGAAACGGTCGAACCGCTGTTCGCCCAGGCGATGCGGGAGGCGGCGGCCGTCGGCCGCTTGATGGGTCACTGAGGGTTCCCCCAGAGTCCACGGAGTGAGAACAATGGAGTACGTGTATGGCGCGTTGCTGCTGAACGCAGCGGGAAAGCCGATCGATGAGAAGGGCCTGACCGGGGTCCTGAGCGCCGCGGGCGTCTCCGCCGACGCGGCCCGGGTGAAGGCGCTTCTCGCCTCCCTCGAGGGCGTGAACCTCGCCGAGGTCCTGGCGAAGGCCGAGACGTTCGCGGCACCCGCGGCGGCCCCCGCCCCGGCCGAGAAGAAGGAAGGCAAGGGCGAGAAGAAGGAAGAGGAGAAGAAAGAGGAGAAGGGCGTCTCCGAGGAAGAGGCCGCTGAGGGCCTCTCCGCGCTGTTCGGCTGACGAAGAAGCGCGCGCGGCCGCACCGCTTAAGACCCGTCACCGGGTAGGTAGCACCGGAGGTCTTCCTCCGACCTTCGGTGGTGCCATGCCTCCTCGGGAAGCCTGCGGCGTCGTTGGAGTGTCGGTCCAGGGAAAGGGCGCCGCCCCGTACCTGTTTCGCGGACTTCGGGCGCTCCAGCACCGAGGACAGGAGTCCGCCGGCATCGCGACGAGCAGCCACGGCGTGATGCACCACCAGAAGGGGATGGGCCTCGTCCACGAGATCTTCACGCAGGAGCTGCTCGACTCCCTCCGCGGCACGAACGGGATCGGGCACGTCCGCTACCCGACCACCGGCGCGACCGACCTGGAGAACGCGCAGCCGATCATCGTCAAGATCCGGGACGAGGACGGGGCCATCGCCCACAACGGCGACATCGTGAACTTCGAGCGCGTGCGCCGCCGGCTCCAGGCACAGGGCGTCGATCTGCTCGGCAACGCCGACACGGAGATGATGGCGCAGACGATCGCGCTGGAGTTCGGTCACACGCGCGACCTCGAGGCGGCGATCCGCCGCGCCTGCAGCACCCTCGTCGGGGGCTACGCGGTCGTGTTTCTCGTGGGCAACCGCGTCTACGCGTTCCGGGACCCGGTCGGGATCCGACCGATGGTCTTCGGGACGGTCGAGAACGGGGTCGCGGTGGCGAGCGAGTCGGTCGCCCTCGAGATGATGGGCGGCCGGGCGATCCGCGACGTCGAGCCCGGTGAGGTCCTGGTGCTCGAACGGGGACAGCTCGCCCACTCGTCGCACATCCCGAACAACGGGGAGTCGGCCCACTGCATGTTCGAGTGGGTCTACTTCTCCCGTCCCGACTCGGTGGTCGATAAGCAACCGGTGTACGATGTCCGCTACCGGATCGGCCAGCATCTCGCGAAGGAAGCCCCCGCCGAGGCGGATCTCGTCGTGCCCGTGCCGGACTCCGCGCGACCCCAGGCCCTCGGCTTCGCCGCCGGCTCAGGTATCGCGTACGCGGAAGCGCTGATCAAGAGCCGCTTTGTCGAACGGACGTTCATCCTCCCGGACCAGCGCCGTCGTGAGCAGGAGGTCCAGGTGAAACTCCATCCCGTGCCGGGTCTTCTGAAGGGGAAACGCATCGTGCTGGTCGACGACTCGATCGTGCGGGGGACGAGCATGCGGGAGATCGTCCAGATGGTCCGCTCCGCGGGAGCCAAGCACGTGGACGTGCGGGTCGGGTGCCCCCCGATCCGGGCCCCCTGCTACTTCGGGATCGACATGAAGGACCGGCGTCAGCTCGTGGCCTACGGCCGCACGGAGGAGGAGGTCGCCCACATCATCGGGGCCGACAGCGTCCATTATCTCTCCATCCCGGGGCTCGTCGAATCGATCGGGCTGCGGGCCGACGAGCTCTGCCTTGGCTGCCTCACGGGGCGGTACCCGGTCGAGGTTCCTGAGGAACGCCACCGATTCCAGAAATCCCTCGCGGAGTTCTAGGGCGTGCGGCCGACGCTCGTCGTCGGGAACGGCCCCCTTCTTTTCGTGGTCCGCCCCGACGAACGGGCGCCGGTCGGTCCCTTCGCCCTCGACCCCGAGCCTCGACACGCGGCGGCCCGCTACGACTCGCTCGCGTCCGGCGACCTCCCAGCGCCCCTCCTCGCCGAGTTAGCGTCCCTCCCTCCGGA
Source organism: Thermoplasmata archaeon (assembly GCA_035625085.1). Classification (GTDB taxonomy): domain Archaea; phylum Thermoplasmatota; class Thermoplasmata; order Lutacidiplasmatales; family UBA184; genus Lutacidiplasma. The sequence goes on along the minus strand of DASPQG010000062.1, from coordinate 9,911 downwards.
GGGGGTCCTGCTCGCGTCTCCTCCTCGGCTTGCCCGCGCGCTTGGGGACGGCCTGCGGAGACCCGTGGGGAGTCCGTCGACCGAGGAGTTGAGGCGGGGTCGGGCCACCCTGCCACGGCTCGACCCGAACGTCGAGCGTCGCTTCTTCCTCGCGCTGGCCCACCTTCGGCTGGAACGGGCCCTTCGTGCTCCCGAAGAGATACTGATTACCCTGGCCCGGGAGGAGGAGCGGGTGGAACGTGCCGTCGGCCGAGAGGCCCGGGCGGCCGAGTCGTTCGTACCGGTGCCGGATTCACCGCTCGACCGGCATGTAAGGGAGTGGGAACGCGCACGGGGCGCGCTCGGGGAGCTCGAGGAGGCCCTCCGCCGAACGCTGGAGAGCGAGGCGAGGCTCCTCGTCCCGAACCTTTCCGCCGTCGTGGGCGCTCGGACCGCGGCTCGACTCGTGGCCGCTGCGGGAAGTGTCCGGGCGCTCGCGCGAATGCCGTCCGCGCGCATCCAGTTGCTGGGAAGTCGTCGACGGCCATCGCCGGATCGCGGTCCCCGTTTCGGAGTCCTGTATCGGGCCGACCGGCTGGCGGAGGTCCCCCTCGGGCGTCGCGGCGCGTACGCTCGCACGCTCGCCGCGTTGGCCGCGATCGCGGTCCGGGCAGATGCCACGACGCACCGCGATATCAGCGCGGGGCTGGTGGCCCGGCGGGACCGGCGGGTTGAGGCGTTGCGCCGGAGGCATCGATGAGACTCTCGCGAGCGTTCCGGCCTGGCGAACGGTCCCCCCGCCTCGTCGAGACCGAGCCCGGCGATCGACGAGAACTCTGGACCGAAGCGGTGGGCGAACTCCCGCCGGTCTATGGGGAGCGCTGGACCGAGGCCGCGGAACGGCGGTACCGTCTCTTCGAGCCCGGGCGTTCGAAGCTGGCCGCCGCAATCGTCCGCGGATGGTCGGGGGACCTCCCCGCCCCGGGAGAGCGGTGGCTGTACCTCGGTGCCGCGAGCGGAACTACGGCCTCCCATGTGGCGGACTTGGTCGGTCCCGAGGGCCGGGTGTACGCGGTCGAGCGGAGCGTCCGGCCGTTCGCCCGGCTCGTTGCGCTGGCGGAGCGGTGGCCGAACCTCCGGCCGATCCTGGCCGACGCGAGGGAGCCTCTCGAATACGCGGGTCTCGTCCCGCCCGCGGACGGTCTCTACGCGGACATCGCCCAACCCGACCAGCTCGAGATCGTCGTTCGGAACGCCGAGCTCCTCCTCTCCGGTGTGGGGGGAAGGCTGCTGGTCGCCCTCAAGACCCCGAGCATGGGCCGGGGGAGGAGCGCGGTCGCGCACCGCGCCGGGTTCGAGTCGACGCTCGCCGATGTGGCCGCCCTTGCGCCTTCAGTCTCTCTCGAACCGTTCCACAAGGGGCACTTCATGGTCGGAGGCCGTTGGGGCCGGTCGGCGAGCTTGCCCGCCCGGGAGCGGTCGAGACCTACGCCGCCGCGCGCGAGGCGCCGCGCGCGATGAGAATGGTGACGGTATCCTCGTCCGCGAGGACGTGTTCCCGTCCGACCACTTGCCCCGGAAAACGAGCGCTGCGACCCCATATCTGGGCCGCCTTGAACCCCCGATCGAGATCGCCCGGGAGCTTGCGCAGGAGCATCGAGACGGTGTCCCCCATCCGGAGAATCACGGGCTCCTCGCGGTCGGGAGGCTGGCCGGGGGGCTTCACGTAGATCCGGATGAACTTGAGCGTCGTTCCGATCCGGTCGACGAGCGTGTCGAGGCCGGCGCCCGTCTGGGCCGAGATGAAGATCGCATCGTGGGGCCGCAACGAGGCGGCAAGATCCGTATGCTCCTTGGGGGACATCAGTTCGGACTTGTTGACCACCATGATGGCGAGCAGGTAAACCCGGTTACCGGCCAGGACGTCGATCAGCTGGTCGGCCGTGGCATCCTCTCGGAACACGATCGACCCGTTGTGAAGACCGAATTCCCGGGCGATCTGGGCCGCGCCGCCGCCTGCCAGGTGAGTGAGACGAACCGTACTCGAAACCGTGAGTCCGCCGCGGTCCGCCCGCTGCACGACGATCCTCGGCGGTCGCTGATTGATGCGCACGCCGGCGCCCTCGAGCTCCGTTAGGAGCGCCCGCAGGTTCGGATGCTCCGGGTCGATGAGGAAGAGCACGAGATCGGTCGACCGGACGACGGAAAGGACCTCACGGCCTCGACCCCGTCCGCGCGACGCCCCCGGGATCAAGCCGGGCATGTCGAGAATCTGGATCGACGCTCCCCCCCAACGGAGCATTCCGGGGATGATCGAGACCGTCGTGAAGTCGTACGCTGCGGTCTCGCTGTCCGCGGCGGTGAGACGATTGAGAAGGGTGGACTTCCCCACCGAAGGGTACCCGACCAGCCCCACCGTGGCGTTGCCGCTCTTCCGGATCGCGTAGCCAACGCCACCGCCCTTGCCTTTCGCCCGGGCCTCGCGCTCCAGTCGGAGTACGGCCAGCTTCGCCTTCAGTCTCCCGATGTGGAGCTGGGTCGCTTTGTTGTACGCGGTGGTCCGGATCTCCTCCTCGACCGCGGCGATCTGATCTTCCAAGGCCGACATGCGGATCCGGAGCGGCTCCGTGCATCGGGGGCGACCCGGATACTTGAGGGTGACGCGACCGACCCACCGTTCACATTCCACGAATCGCGGTAGCACCTACTCCTGGAGCTTCGTCCCTCTCAGGTGCACGGACGAACGAGGTCCGAGCCGACCCCGGTCCTTTCCGAATGGCGGTGGGAGTCTCCGCCGCACCGGGTGGCGCGGCCCGAGGCGGTTCTTGCCGCTCGAGGCCGGCTTGCCGCCTCGCTCCGGGCCGGGCACGGACTCGGCGTCAACTTCGAGGTCCGGCTCGTCGGGGGTCCGGTTCCCGCGCTGACGCTCGGCTGCACGAGCTCGACCACCGCTCGATGGGTGAGTCGGGTCCTGCTCCCTGCGTACGGGCGGTCGGCATGGATTCGCCATCTTCCGCAAACGGAAGGCCCTCGTCCGGACGCCGAGTGGGGGCGACGAGTCCGACCCTGGCCCGAACCCCTTCGCGACGCGACGGACAGCCTCTCCGCGATGGGCGGACTCGCGCTCGCCCTCACCGGAGTCCCCCCGGACCTATGCGTTCGCTGGCAGTTCTCGCCCATTGCGGCGACCTGGCGCCGGGGCGTCGCTCACGATGTGCCGCCGACCCCAGTTCTCCCGCCCGGGAGTCGGGCTCCCTTCCCTCGGACGGTCTCCGCCCCCCGGGTCGGTTTCGGCCCTGAGAGGGAGACTATCCCACTTTTCTGGCGAGCGAGAGTATCCATCGAGTTCCCGGCCCAGTCTCCCTCGGCGGCGATTTCGAGGAGCACTGCCCGCTCCGTGATCGAGAACGCGCTGAGGTCCGGCCGGGGTAACGGAGTACGGTTTTCCTCACGATGGCTCGGGCTTCCCTGGTGGGAGCGTTGGTTCGCAGTTGCCGAGGATGAGCTGGCATGCGTCCTGCCGAATGCAAACTCCGATGAACTCCTTCGGGCCGACGCCGCGCTGGAGGGTAGTTGCGTCCTGCCACTGGGCCGGACCGACGCGGGTCTCGTCGTGGGACCCCCGATCGAGCCAGGGCAAGGACGTCACGTCGCCATTCTCGGAGAGACCGGCATGGGGAAGAGTGCGACGCTCGTTGCAATCGCCCGCCGAGCGTCAAAGATGGGAGGAGTGGTCCTTCTCGATCCGCTCGGGGAGACGGCCCGCTCGTTCGTCCAGGGGCTCTCGGCCAAAGAGTCGCAGGAGCGCGTGATCCAGATCTCGCCCGAAGGGCCGTCCGCCGGAATCAACGCGCTCGAGGGCGTGGGTGGCGAGGGCCTCGATCCGGTCCTCTCCGACCGTCGACTGAACGATCTCGTCCACGCTCTGAGGCGCGTCCGATCCGGTCGGTACACGGAGAAGTTCTGGGGCCCCCGCATCGAAGAGATGGTTACCCGCGCTCTCAGCGCGGCGGCGCGCTTCCCCGCCGGTACGCTCACCGAAGCGCATACGCTTCTGGCCACCGGCGGACGCACTCGTCAAGTGGTTCCGCCTGAGACCCGCGACGCTGTCCGAGAACTCTCGGACCGGGTGCGCGAGCGGCCGGAGGACGCTGAAGGAGCGCGCCGACTGCTCTACGAGGTGGTCCGGAGCCCGGTCTTGCGTCGCATGCTGTGCGACCCCGAGCCCCGGCTTCACACGAAGGAACTCGTGGCGCCGGGGCGTATCTCAGTCATTTCGGGGGACGCTTCTCGCGTTGGCGAGACGACCGCTCGGTATCTGCTGGCGGTCTACCTCGCGTTGATCTGGTCAGAGCTGCTCGCCCGTCCGCTCCCCTCCAAGACGTTCGTCCTGCTCGATGAATGCCAGTGGTTCTCCCACGATAGCCTCGCCGAGATGCTCCGACTCGCCCGCCGGAAGAACGTTCACGTGGTGCTGGCCACGCAGACGATCGGTTCGCTTCCCGAGGGGGTCAGCGAGGCGGTCTGGACGAACGTGTCCGACTTCGTGGCGTTCCGGGGCTCGCCCGAGGAGGCCCGAGAACTCGAGCGGGCGACGAGCGCACTCTCGATGGAAGAGATCCTCTCACTTCCCCGAGGCCACGCGGCCGTCCTTCTCGGAAAGGGGAACTCCGTGGCGTGGGTCCGCACCTCCGGACGTCCGTGGGATCCTCTCCCGGAGCCGACCGGCCCGGACGACCCAACAGCGGGCGCAAGAGGATCGCCTTCCGGTCGGGAAACGGTGGCGGTACCTGTCGCACCGACGACGGAGGACGTGCTCGAGTGGGTCCGGTCCCGGGTGAGCCCTAGTGCCCACGTCGTGCGCGTCCCGCTGGAGGAAATCCGTCGTTCGGTCGATCCCGACGGGAAGGCGGTCCGAGACGCCGGTGCCGTCTTGAGCCGCGCGGGCGCGCTCATCTCGAGCGGCCGCAGCTCGGGAGGGTCCATCTGGACAGTCGACACCACGAAGATCCCCGCGCCGCCCGAATCCTCGGAGGCACGCCGCGGCGGGGACGGAGCCCCGGGGCCGATCTCGCGCGGATGCGCGACTGGAGACCCTCCGCGCGGAGGAGCGCCGAACGAAGAAGGGTCGGCGCCGACAGTCGAGGGTGTCGGCTCTCCACGCAAACCCTCTTAGGGACGGAGCGGCTCGTTTTATCGATGGACGTTCCACCGGTTCCACCGCCGGCGACGTCACCTGCCGACGGGCTCCTTCCTCCGGCCACGGTGCTCGAGCGGTGCCCTGCGGGGATCGAGGGACTGGACAGCATCCTCGAAGGTGGCATCCCGCGGGGGAACATGGTCTTAGTCGCCGGGAGCGTCGGGACCGGGAAGACCACGCTCTGCCTCGAGTTCCTGGTGCGCGGCGCGGAGCGGGGGGAGCGATCGCTCTTTCTCTCGGTCACGGAAGCCTCTCAGAAACTGATGCAGAACCTCTCCACGTTCGAGTTCTTCCACAAGGACCTCGTGGAGGAGGGCTCGCTCGTCTTCATCGATCTCCCGAAGGTCTACGACCGGCTGGGGCTGGGTCGGGAGGAGATGACCTCGGAGGAGATTGGGATCCTCCTCCGGACGATCCGGGACCTCGTCCGCTCGTTGGGGATTCAGCGGCTTGTGCTGGACAGCCTTACGTCCGTTTGCTACCGGATCCACCGCGAGGAGCAAATCCGGGACTTCATGCTGCGACTCGGACAGGAACTCAAGGAGGCCGGTTGCACCTCGCTACTCGTCTCCGAAATCGGTCCGACCCCGGGTCGCTACTCCCTCCACGGGGTCAAGGAGGCGATCGTCGACGGGGTCATCCTACTCTCGAACATCCATCGGATGGGCGACATCCTCCGAGTGCTCCAGATCATCAAGATGCGGGGGACGGCGCACTCGCACGCGCAGTTCGTGATCCAGCTCACTCCGATCGGAATCCTGATGGCCCCGCACCTGAAAGGTGGTCGGGAGGGCGGAGCGTAGCCGTGGTGCCGTCCGCGGATCTCGGCGAGCGACTGCGCACGTTGCCGAGCGGGAGCGCCGTGGCCCTGAAGCTCGATCCTCGAGAGTACGCCGATCATTACTTTGCCGTGCTCAACGCCACGCTGCGGGATGTCGGAAGCGAGACGGACGCCCACACGATCTATCTGACCGTGACGAACCCGGCGGCGTTCGTCTGGACGCTCGCCCAAGCGCTCGACGTGCCCGCCGACCGGATCTCGTTCGTGGATGCGATCAGCCACATCATGATGAACTACGCGAACCCGCTCCCGAACGCCACGTACGTGGAGAGCCCGCGGGCGCTCGAGGAGATCATGCTCCGGATCGAGTACCTGCTCCGGAAGTTCCCGCACCCCCGTACGATCGTGGTGGTGGACAGTGTGAACTCCCTCGCCATCCACAACCAGCCGGAGCTCCTCTCGGAGTTCTTCCACATCCTCCTCAACAATCTCAAGTCGCGACAGGTGCTCACGCTCGTCCTTGAAACCTCCGAGCAGGAGACGACGGGCATCGAGCAGATGTTGAATCTCGTGGTCGACGAGACGATCGATGTCGGCCGCATGGGGCGCTGACCGTGGCCGAGACCCAGCGGATCTTTGGCATCCCCGAGATCGACCAGCCGGTCTGGACCGCGCTGCCCCCGGGATGGCTCTCCGTCCTCTCGGGTACTTCGGGTTCCGGGGCTCCGCTGCTCGCGAAGCAGTTCGCCCACGCCGGAGTCGGCGAGGTCCCCGTTCTCTTCTACACGACCTACGAGCGCACCGAGGATGTCCGGAAGGCGTTCGACGACTTCGGCTGGGATCCCGCGGAGATCCAGATCGTCAATCTCGCGGACGAGTACTTCGAACGGGTGCTGGTCCGGGGACTCGAGATCGCCAAGGCTCGGGAAGGGGGCGTCTCCATCGACGAGCTCGTCGACTCCCGGCCCCAGGACCGCGTCCTCACGCCGTTCAGCTTGACGAACCGGATGCTCTCGGACCTTGCGAAGATCGACACCCCGTTCCGGATGGTCGTGGACTCGGTCGACTTCTTCCTCGAGGTGATGGAGCCGCACGACCTGACGATCGTGGCCCGCCAGATCCGCCATCGGTGCCAGACGATCGGAGGCCACGCGCTGCTGACCGCCCACTCGATCGCCCACGACCGGGCCGTGTTCGGGCTCCTTCAGGACCTCGCGGACCTTGTCTTCGACCTCAAGGCAGAGCCCCGGGCCGACCGCTACGAGCACACCCTCGCGGTCGAGAAGGTCGGGAACCGCCCCGACTTGACGCGCATCTGGGCCGCCCAGCTCGGCGAAAGCGGCTGGCAAGTCCAGGACCGGGCGCCCTCGCCGCGATAGCGGCCTACCGGCGGGTAAGCTAACCTTTATTCGCGTCGTCCGGCTCCTTTGAGCGAGGTCACGGTCCCGTGGAAGACGTCGTCATCCGTACGCTCGAGAAGGTGGAACTTCGGGACCCGATCCTGGTGGAGGGTCTCCCGGGGGTCGGAAACGTCGGGAAGCTCGCCGCTGACTACCTGCGCGAGCAGCTCCAGGCGAAGCCGCTCGCCACCATCTACTCGAAGTTCTTCCCGCCGCAGGTCTACGTGAGCGAGGAGGGGATCATCCGACTCGTCTCGAACGACCTCCACTACTGGAAGGGCCCTCCCACGGCCGCTCGCGACCTTCTGGTCCTCGGCGGGGACTACCAGGGGATCAGCCCCGAGGGACAGTACGAGATCACCCAGCGGGTCCTCGATTACTGCCACGCGCTCGGCGTGCGGGAGGTGTTCACGCTCGCGGGGTTCGCCCAGGGCCGGGTGGTCGACTCGCCCCGGGTCCTCGGTGCCGCTACTCACCCCGAGCAGGTCGAGGCGATGAAGAAGTTCGGGGTGGTCTTCTCGCGCAACGACCCGGGCGGGGGCCTGATCGGGGCGAGCGGGCTGTTCCTGGGCCTCGGCCGGCTCCTCGGGATGCAGGGGGTCTGCCTGATGGGCGAGACGAGCGGGTACTTCGTCGACCCCCGCAGTGCGGAGGCCGTCCTCAAGGTGCTCGCCAAAGTGCTGCGCGTGGAGATCGACTTCACCGCCCTCGAGACGAAGGCGCACGAGGTCGACCGGATCGCCCAGAAGATCCACGAGGCCGAGAGCCGCGCGACCGAGGCCGGGCCGTCGCCGACCGCGACCCCCCGCGAAGACCTCGGGTACATCGGCTAACGCCCGATCGATGAGCGAACCCTCCGGCGGGGTCACCCTGACGGGGGGACCGGTCGCCGACGCCGCCCGGGAGCTCCTGCTTCGGTCCGCCGACGCGCGCGGCTTCGTCCCGTTCGACCGATTCATGGAGGTCGCGCTCTACGGAGAGGGGGTCGGGTTCTACACGCGGCCCGATTCCCCGTTTGGCGGCGAGGGCGACTACTATACCGCGGCCCACGCGAGTCCCCTCTTCGCGCGGGCGGTCGCTGAGCGGGTTCGCACCGTGCTCGCCGCGTTGCCGGACGGACCGCCGCCCCGCATCCTCGAGATCGGTCCCGGGGATGGGACGCTCGGGGAGGGAATCCTCACCAGCTTGGGCGCCGAGGCGGGCCTGCGATCCGGGACCGAGTACGTGCTGGTCGAACGCTCATCGAGTCTCGCTCGCCGAGCTCTCGAGCGCGTCGCCGCCGCCGGACAACCGCATGGGGTCCCCGTGCGGTTTCTCGAGAGCGTGGGCGCGGAAGGTCCCTTCCGGGGGGTCGTGCTGGCCAACGAACTGCTCGACGCGCAGCCGGTCCGCCGGCTCCTCTGGACGGGTCGGGAGTGGCAAGAGTCCGGCATTCGGTGGGCCGGTGAACGGTTTGTCCGCGCGACCGTTCCGATCGACCGGCCCGTCCCAGCCCCCGCCCTCCCAGTGGACCTTCCCCCGGGAACCCTCGTCGAGATCTCTCCGATGGCCGAAGCGCTGGTGCGCGAGGTCGCCGACCACCTGGTCTATGGTCTCTTCCTCGTCATCGACTACGGGATGGACCAGAGCGAGCTCGTCACGGCCCATCCCTCGGGAACGCTGGCGGCGATCCGACGACACCGGTACGTGGACGACCCGTTTGCCGATCCGGGCTCCTCCGACCTCTCGGTCTTCGTGAACTTCACGCGGATCCGTTCGGTCGCGCACGCGGCCGGGCTGCGCGAAGTCGCCTTTCGACGCCAGGCGGAGGCACTCGGGGAGTGGGGATTCCCCCGGCTACTCGAGCAAGCCGTCCGCTCGGCGCCTTCTTCCGAGGCGGAGGTGCGCCTTCGCCTTGCGGCGAAGAATCTCGTCTTCGGCTTTGAGAGGTTCCAGACCCTCGAGCTCGCACCCCCGGGGAGATCGACTCCGCCGGAAAGTCCGCCTACGTGACCGGAGGGTTCGGGGCGGTCTCGAGCGGCTCCACGACCTTCGCTTCGGCGAGAATCCGGGCCGTTTCGGCGGGGAGCGACAGAACGTCGTCGGCCCTCAGGTCGACCGTCTCGGAACCGACCTCGACCGGACGGGAATCCTTGAGCACCCGCACATAGACGAGCGCGGGACGGTTCCGGGCGGCCGGCACCACCGCAGGAGCACGGCCCGCCGGAGGGGCCGCGGGAACCCCCGTCGGCTCCGGGGAGCGGGTAGCGGAAGGGGGCGAAGGTCCCGAGCTCGGCTCGATGTACGACGCCGAGGACCGGCGGAAGTCGAGGAGTGCCCCGAGGATTTGGTCGAACATCTGCCGCTCCTCGGGTAGCGCGTTCGGCAGATCCCGGCTCCCGCCGATGCTCGCTTGGAACGCGGTGTTGAGGACCTTCTGCGCACGGCCTTCCACGATGTCCCGCGCGACCTGGATCGCCCGCTGGTACGTCTGGCGGGAGATGTCGCCCTTCCGGCCGGACGGGTTCTCGCGGAGCTCACTCTCGTACGAGCGGCGCAGTTCGGCGAGGTA
>DASPQG010000061.1:0-18738 GCA_035625085.1 Thermoplasmata archaeon | reverse complement strand
TCGTAGAACGCGGCCTTCCCCTTCGACCAGAGCGACTGGTTCGTGTGCATGCCGATCGCGTTGTCGCCGTAGATCGGCTTCGGCATGAGGCAGCCGATCATGCCGTGCCGTCGCGCCACGTTCCGGATGACGTACCGGAGGTCCTGGATGTGGTCGGCCATCGGAACGAGCTCGTCGAACTTGATGTTGATCTCCGACTGGCTCGCCGTCGCCACTTCGTGGTGGTGCGCGTCCAAGGTCATGTGGAAGTTGTCGGCAAGGATGTTGCACATCTCCGCTCGCACCCCCATCAGCGAATCGTGGGGCGGCGTCCGGTGGTACCCTTCCTTGAAACGGACCGTGCCGGTCACCGGACCCCCGTGCCACGGCGACTCCGAGTGGTTGACGAGGTAGCCCGCGCCGGCCCACGCGTCCCGGACCCCGGCGGGGGACGGGATCAGCTCGATCGAGTCGAAGACGAAGAACTCGACCTCGGGTCCCCAGTACGAACAGTCGTAGCCGGCGTCCGCGAGGACCTGCTCGGTCTTCCGTGCGACGTAGCGCGGATCGTGGGCGTACGGTTCCTTCGACCCGCCGAGCCGAACGTCGCAGATGAACCGGGCCGTCCCTCCGGCCTCGGGGTCCCACGGGATCGTCGCGAGCGTCGACGGGTCCGGGACGAGGTTCATGTCCGACTCGTAAATCTCCTGGAACCCACGCACGGACGAGCCGTCCAGCTTCGGCACTCCGGCGCTGAACGAATCCTCGTCCAGGGTGGCGGTCGGGACGGAGACCACGTTGTATCCGCCGAGGACATCGGTGTAGAACAGTTGCACCCACCGAACTTTGTCGGCGTTCAGTTTCTCCAGAATCGCGGTCGGGCTCGACTTCGCGGGCTTGCTTCGCTGAGGGGCCACTCGCGTACCTCCAACGACCCGAACGAAAGCTGCTACATCAAGTTAGTTCCGAACTATATGGACGAGTGTCCATAGCTGAACAGAATACCTTTATTTCTGACCCACTCATCAGCGGAGCATGCGTCAAGCGTCCATTTTGGACGATCTCGACCGGTCGATCCTCGAGGAGCTCAACGTCGACGCTCGAAAGAGCCATCGAGAGATCGCGCATCGGCTCAAGGTCTCCCCGACTACCGTGAGCTCCCGGGTCGCCCGGCTTGAGGAGGCGGGGATCATCCGCGGGTACGTGCCGGTACTCGATGACGAGCAGCTCGGCTTCGACCTCTGGGCCGCGATCGGGATCCGGATCTCGAAGGGCCGCCTTCGCGAAGTGGAAGAACGGCTCGCCCGGGACAGCCGGGCGTACGCGATCTACGACGTGACCGGGGAGAATGACGCGCTTCTCATCGGCCGGTTCCGGGACCGGCGGGACCTCGACCGGTTCGTGAAGCACGCGCTCCAGGATCCGTTCGTCGAGCGGACGAACACCCAGGTGGTCCTGAACCGTGTGAAGGAGGACCGGCGGGTTCCGGTCTCGCGTCGCTCAATCTCTAGCGACCCTCCGTCCTAAAGGACCCACGGAGGCCCGCGCCCCGCCGTCCCGGGGAAACCCCTAAGAGGGCGCTTCTCCCCATGGGGTCGGAGAACGCCCATGGAATGGGGAATGGCGAACCGCATGCACCGGATGTTCAACCCGGTGAGCGGAAACTCGGTGATGGTGGCGGTCGACCACGGCTACTTCATGGGCCCGACACGACGGCTCGAAAACGCCCGGGCGACGATTGCGCCGCTCCTCCCGTACGCCGACGCGCTCGGCGTGACCCGGGGCCTCCTGCGCCACTCGGTCGATCCGACGGCGTCCACCCCGATCCTGCTCCGGGTCTCGGGTGGGGTGACGGTCCTCAAGGAGGACCTTTCCCACGAGGCGATCGTCACCTCGATGGAGGAGGCCGCACGCCTCAACGTGAGCGCGGTCGCGCTGAGCGTCTTCGTCGGAGCCCCGCACGAGCACGAGTCCCTCGTGCACCTCTCCCAGCTCATCGACGCCGGCGAGGAGTTCGGGATCCCCGTGATGTCGATCACCGCCGTCGGGAAGGAGCTCGAGAAGCGCGACGCTCGGTACCTCGCGCTCGCCTGCCGGGTCTCGGCGGAACTCGGGGCCCGGATGGTGAAGACCTACTACTGCGACAACTTCGAGAAGGTCGTCGAAGGGTGCCCCGTGCCGGTCGTCTGCGCGGGCGGGCCGAAGCTCGATACGGATCGGGCGGCGCTCGAGCTCGCGCACGGCGCTATCCAGGCCGGTGCCCACGGACTCGACATGGGCCGGAACATCTGGCAGTCGGACCACCCGGTGGCGATGCTGAAGGCGCTCCGGGCGATCGTCCACGAGACGGCGAGCGTCAAGGAAGCGCTCGAGCTGCTCGAGGAAGAGAAGAAGGTCCCTCCGGCGGCCGCGAAGCGGGCGGCCCCGGCCTGACCGGTGCGAGGCCCGCCCTCCTCACAACCATCTTAAGGCCGACCTCGCTCGGCCGCGGCGCGCGGGGATTGCCAAGCTTGGCCAAAGGCGCCAGATTCAGGGTCTGGTCCCGTAGGGGTTCGTGGGTTCAAATCCCTCTCCCCGCACCCGAACCCACTGGAAACCGCGAGGCTGAGTGTTGGGTCGAGCCCAACCGGGCCGCCCGCGCATCAAGGCGGGAAGAAGGTGCTCCCTCAGAAGGCGGTCCTCCGGATGCTCGCGGCCCGCCGCGCCGAAGTTCTGCGCGGTAAGAACTACCACCGCCCCATGCTCGGGGAAGACGGCCACCTTGTTCCCTCCGTTGCCCTGCATGAAGTAGCCGTGGGCGCTGCCGCTGCTATGCGGCAGTCGACGGAGCCACCACAGGTAGCCGTAGTCGGTCTCGTCGTCGACCGTGACGTGAGGTCGCGTCGACTCTCGAACCCACTCTTCCGAGATAACCCGATGACCGTTCCAACTCCCGCCGTTCAGATACAGTTGACCGAGCAGTAGGAGTTCCCTGCTCGACAGGGGGAGCCCTCCTCCGGTGAATGCGAGGCCCTTAGGGTTGCGCGGCCACGCAACGTCATCGATCCCCAGCGGTCCGAACAGGAAGTGGGCGGCGAAGTCCTGCACCGTGGAGTGTGTCGCCTTCTCGAGCACCCCTGCCAGAAGGCCCACTCCCGCGGTGCAGTAGCTGAAGCTTCGCCCGTGGGGGGAGTCTTCTGGACGGGGCAACCAGGACGGAAATCCCCGGACCGGCAAATCGAACGCGAAGCGGATCCAATCTTCGACGAGGTACATTCGCTCCTCGTTTCCCCGAGAGAACGAGTTGGTGTCATCGCATTCCAGGGGGGAACTCATCGTCAGGAGGTCTTCAATCGTCATCTCGGTCTTCCGGGGATCGGGATATGCGATGTCCCCGAGCTCAGGGAAGAACGCCATCACCGGCTGCTGCACGCTCTCCAGCAGATGTTGATCTACGGCGATTCCGATCAGCATTCCCGCAATCGTCTTGGTGGTTGATCGGGTGTTCCGGCGGACGGCCGCTCCGGTCTGATCGAAGTACCCTTCGTAGGCGAGGTGGCCGTCGCGCGATACCAAGACGCTGGTAACCTTCCCGAACACACCGCTCTCGACGGCAGACTCCATGCGCTCGATGACGCCCTTATCGAACGGGGGCCGTCCCAAATCGGCCGGTTCCCAAAACCCGGCGGCACCGCTCGAATCTCCCGGCATCGCAGTGTGGACGCTCAGTGCGTGGAACTATCTCTTGACTTCTGCCGGTCGGACCCTCCCCGACACACTGGTTAGAGGGGATGTCCGGAACTTCTCTGCGATGCCCTCTCTCCGAGCTTGAATTCGTTCCTCGGCTCTGCGTCCCGGGGTTGCTCGCTGGTCACGTCGCCGCGTTCGCCGAGCCGGAGCGCCCCGTCCGCTCGGCGTCCAACAGGCGCTGCTTCGTGCGGCTTCCCCCCTCCCCCGAGTAGTTCCCGATCCGGCCGCTGGCGGGGACCACTCGGTGGCACGGAACCACGAGAGGGACCGGGTTGTGGGCACAGGCATTCCCGACCGCTCGCGCGGCCGAGGGGCATCCCAGGCGGCGTGCCAACCCTCCGTAGGTCAGGGTCATGCCGGACGGTATCCGGCGGATCTCGTCGAGGACCCGTCGCTCGAAGGGGCTGACCCGCAACCGGACGGGCAGGTCGACGAGGTCGTCCTCCCCCGTGGCGAGATGATGAAGGATCCGGGCCAGGTACGGGTGGTTCCTTCGGGCCCCAGTGGGTCGCTTTCGTCGCAACGAAACCCCTGCAATCTCCCCCTCTTCGAGGGCCAACGCCACGTAGAGGCCGAGGCGCGAGCTGAATCGCGCGTAGAGTTCGGCCGCTTGTGGGGACGGCATCCGCTTGCCGGTCTCCAGTGCCCCGGCCTCGACCAGGGGAGCCACGGCCCTCACGAGTGCCGATTCGGCGGAGCGGAGGTGTTCCTCGGCGGTGCTTCGAGCGATGCCGAGCGACCGGGCGATAGTCCGGACGGTGGACCGCCGAGGCACTTCGTAGTACCCGGACGCGAGCGCCTGCTGCAGGACCTCCCGTTGCCGCTGCGTGAACATGGGGGCGATGTCCATCGCGGAGGAGAATTCCTCCGAGAGAGCCGCCTCGGACACCGTTCGCTTCAGCAGCAGCCGCGCCTGGGGATACGATCTCGAGAACCTTCGCGGCAACCCCGAGACGGACGTTAGGATCCGAACGGTCATGGCCCCGGCCTTCCACCGCACCGGAGGAAGCGGCACAGCTCCCTCCTCATCCACGAACTCCAGAAGGTCCCTCTCGGACGTCGAGGCGGCCGCGAGACCGCTCCAGACCGCGGAAGATGCATCCTCGCCCGTCACGATCCGGCCGCGACCCAATCGATGGGCGGCCCGATCGAGCTCCTCCTTCGGACCGGCGCTCGTCAACATCCAGTATCGCCCCACGGGACGACCGCGCCACTCAAGATCGGGAAGGTCTCGCGAGAGCTCACCGATGCCTCCGGTTAGGGAGAGTTGGTACGCCACGACGAACATACTCGAGCGGACGAAGGCATCCCAGTAGAAGGGCTTGCACCCGTCAAATGTCGGCCCCACACGACTGCAGGTCGATCAGGACGAAGTGGTCGTTTCAATGCTCCGAAGCAGGGGCGGTCGATTTCGGTCTACGTCGTGGAGACTCTCTTGAGATAGCGCCGGAGGGCCGAAGACGAACGCCCCTCCCTCAAATCCCACGCTTGGACCGGTGACGAACGGTTATCCGCGCTCGGCCGTACGGTTTTCGCTAGCGTCTCACGGTCGGTCCGGCGACGCTTCGCGATCCTGGAGGCGGCGTGTGAAGGCGATGGTGCTGCGGTCGGCCGCCCCGGTCGAGCAGCATCCCCTCCGGCTCGAGGAGCTCGAAATCCCGCAGCCCCGGGCGACCGAGGTACTGGTGCGCGTCGACAAGTGCGGCGTCTGCCGAACCGACCTGCACGTGGTCGAAGGGGATCTCCCACCCCAGCGCTCGGCGATCGTTCCGGGTCATGAGGTCGTCGGCACGATCGTCGAGGTCGGCCGCGACGTCCGAACCCTGCTTAAGGGGCAGCGGGTCGGGATCCCGTGGCTGCACCACACCTGCGGCCGGTGCGAGTACTGCACGACGGGCCACGAGAACCTCTGTGCCGACAAGGTGTTCACCGGATACACAGTGAACGGCGGCTACGCGGAGTACACGGTGGGGGAGGAGGGGTACACCTTCCCGCTCCCTGCCGACGTCGACGCGACCCGGTTCGCGCCGTTCCTGTGCGCCGGGATCATCGGCTACCGTGCTCTCAAGGCTGCCCTGCCTCGGCCCGGGGGGCGCATCGGGTTCTTCGGGTTCGGCGGATCGGCCCACCTCACCCTGCAGCTCGCGTCCCGGCTCGGCTACGAGACCGTAGCGTTCTCGCGAAACCCGGAGCACCTGAAGCTCGCGAAGGAGGTGGGAGCGGCAGAGACGGTCCTCACCTCGGGGACCGTATCGGCGCCGGCGACCCCCCGGCTGGATGGTGCGGTGGTCTTCGCCCCCACCGGAGAGGTCGTGCTCCAGGCCCTTTCCGAGCTCAAGAAAGGCGGAACCCTCGCCATCGCCGCGATCCACATGAGCCCGATTCCCGGGATCGACTACGACCGGCTTCTCTTCGGCGAGCGGAAGATCGTCAGCGTGGAGGCGAACACCCGGGCCGATGCGCGGGAGTTCCTCGACCTCGCCCACCGGCTCCGCCTCGAGAGCACGGTCGAACGGCGTCCCCTCCGCGAGGCGAACGAAGCGCTCGAGGACCTGAAGCACGGCCGCCTCACTGGCGCCGCGGTGCTGGACGGCGCGTCGGTCTAGGCCCCGGAGCGCTCGACCGCACGCCTCACCGGCTCCCTAAATAGCGGAGCGCGGTCCGAGCCGGCGATGGCGTCCCGTCGGCGCCCTGCGCCCCGAAAGCTCCCGGCCCGCCCCCGGGTCCCCCCGGAGCTGCGCATCGAACCCCCCACGCCCCGGATCGTCCGGGTCGACCTGGTCGAAGACCCCCACGCCCACATCGTCTGTCGGGCGTGCGGTCGGATCCAGAGCGTCGAGCTGACGGAGCTCGACCGGCACTTTCTGACCGAGCTCGCCGGCCATCACCCGGACGGCTGGAGCGTCGACGGGATTGCGTTCTCGTTGATGGGGGCATGCCGGCGGTGCCGCGAAGGTCCGCCCCCGTGAGCCGCTCGCCGGCGGACGGCGGAGCGGCATGACCGGCTTTTTCACGTCCCCCCGGGTCGCGTGGGGCCCCGGCGCCATCGAGCAGCTGAGCGGCCTCGGTGCGCGACGCGCCGCCCTCGTCGTGGACAAGGGCGTGATCGGCCTCCCGGGCCACCTCCGGGTCTCCGAAGAGCTTGCGAAATCCGAGACCGTGGTTGAGACGTTCGAGGCCGGCGTCGACGCCGACCGGCTCGACTCGATCGGCGAGCTTGCCAAACGACTGGCCGGCTTTGGCCCGGACTGGATCGTGGCGGTCGGGGGAGGACGCACGCTCGACGGCGCCAAAGCCGCTCGGATACTCCTCGAGAAGCCCGATCTTTCGCTCGCGTCGCTCACCCCCGTCTTCGAGCTGCCCGAACCGCCGCACTGCCGTCTCGCGGCCGTGCCGACCACGAGCGGAAGCGGCAGTGAGGCGAGCTGGAGTGCGGACCTCCGTTCTCCGGACGAGGAACCGATCGAACTCGCCCACCGCGCTCTCGTCCCGGACTGGGCCATCGTCGACGCCCGGTTCGCGGGCTCGCTCTCGAACGAACTACGTCGGGACGGGGGACTCGAGTCGCTCGGCCAGGCCGTCGAGGCGTACCTGTCGGCCTGGGCCAACCCGTTCTCCGACGCGCTGGCGCTCTCCGTCCTCCGAACGGTGTTCGAACGGCTTCCGCATGCCCTCAAGTGGAGCGACGACCCGGACGCCAAGGAGGCGCTCCACTACACCGCCACGCTCGCCGGGCTCGCCACGTCGAACGCGCAGCGCGGTGTCGCGCACGCGCTCGCCCGCGCCCTTGGGCCGCCAACGGGTCTCCCGTACGGGCTGCTGATCGGCATCCTGCTCCCCCGGGTGCTCGAGTTCGATCGGCCGTCCGCCCGCGACCGGATCGAAGCGCTGGGGCTTGCGCTGCAGACGGCGGACGACCGGGCCCCCGTTCCGCTCGAGATTCGGATGGCCCGCCTCTACGAGGGCCTGCGGGTCCCCGGGTCCCTCGTCGCGGCCGGGGGGGATCGCCGACGACTCGAGGAGAGCCGCAGCCGCGTCGTCGCGAACGCCCTGCGGTCGCCCGCGATCCTCGCGAACCCGCGCGTGCCGGGAAACCGCGACCTTGAGCTGCTTCTCGCCGATGTTTCGGGTCCCACGGGCGCCGGGCCGTAGACCGTCGACCCGACTCGGGGCGGCAGCGAGCGCTACGGGGTTTTCGTAGTCATCGACTAAATATCCATAATTCTCGGTAACTCGTGCCCGACGGGTCGGCCACGCTCGTTCCGGGGAGCCCCGGGACCCCGCCCGACTCGCGCCAGATCCTCACGACCCTCGACTCCGCCCGAATTCAGCGGTTCCACTTTCGGACGATCATCGTCGCCGGGATGGGATTCTTCTCCGACGCGTACGACCTGTTCGTGATCTCGCTCGTCCTTCCCATCCTCGTCGCGCTCGCACCGGGCGGGGCGATCGGCAAGACCGAGCTCGCCTTCCTTGGCTCCTCGGCCCTGATGGGAGCGGCCGTCGGCCAGGTGTTGTTCGGCTGGCTCGGGGACAAACTCGGCCGACGGAAGGTGTATGGGGTCACCCTCACGGTGATGTCGATCGCGGCGGTCGGCAGCGCGCTGAGCGCTCCGTTCGCCGGTCTCTCCACGGTCACGGTACTGATCCTGTGGCGGTTCGTCCTCGGCGTCGGGGTCGGTGGCGACTACCCGCTCAGCGCCACCATCATGAGCGAGTACTCGAACGTGCAGAGCCGCGGCCGCCTTGTCGCGAGCGTCTTCGCGATGCAGGGGTTCGGACTGCTCCTCGGGGCCGGTACCAGTCTCGCCGTGGTCTACACCGTTCCCACCCTCGACCTCGCCTGGCGCCTCATCCTCGGACTCGGGGCCGTCCCCGCGCTCGTCACCATCTACTTCCGGATCCGGATGCCTGAGACCCCCCGCTTCAGTCTCGCCCGCGGGGCGGTCGGCGAGGCGGCGAGCACGGTCCGGTCGATCACCGGGGTGGCGGTCGCTCCGACGGGCACCGGTCGCCCCACCGGGGTCCCCGTACGGCAGTTCTTCCGGTCGTACGGTCTCCTAATCTTCGGGACGGCGGCGACCTGGTTCCTCCTCGACGTCGCGTTCTACTCGACGAACATCTTCAACCCGCTCATCCTCCGGGAGATCGGGTTCGCGAACGCCTCGTCGTACCCGCCGCTGCAGCAGGTGCGCCTCCTCGCGACCGGGAACGTCCTGATCGCCCTCTTCGCCTCGGTCCCCGGCTACTGGGCGGCGGTGGCGCTCATCGACCGGGTCGGACGTCGGCCGCTCCAGTACATCGGCTTCGGGGTGATGGCGGCCGCGTTCCTCCTCCTCTCCATCGGTTGGGGCACCCTCATCGGGATCATTCCCGCGTTCCTGGCCGTCTACGGACTCACGTTCTTCTTCGCCAACTTCGGGCCCAACACGACCACGTTCGTCTACCCGAGCGAGGTGTTCCCCACCATGTTCCGGACGACCGGCCACGGGATCGCGGCGGCCGCCGGAAAGATCGGGGCGGTGGTGGCCGTGTTCGTCTTCGCGAGCTTCTACGCCGTCTATGGGCTCCCCTGGTTCTTCGGGGTGCTCGCGATCGTCTCGTTCGTCGGCTTCGTCCTGACCCTCGCGCTCCTCCCCGAGACCTCCCAGCGATCCCTCGAGGACGTGTCGGGGGAGGACGAGCTCGCCGTCCTCGTGCGCCGCTTCTCGACCTACCTCCGGTCGCTCTCGCTCACCGCGCAGCAGGCCGCCCTCGCGCTCCGGGACCTCCTGCGCGACCCCGTGCCCGATCGAAACGCGAAGGTCGCCCAGGTCCAGGCGATCGAGCACGCGGCGGACGAGGAGGTGCACCGGATCTTCGTGGAGCTCAACAACCGCCGCCTGAGCGCGGACGTCCGGGCGGACGTCGGGCATCTGGCGAGCGCGCTCGACGATATCGTCGACGGCATCGAGGCGGTGGCGAACCGGGTGAAGACCTACGAGCTCTCCCAGAGCCGCCCCGAGCTCTGTCGGTTCGCGGACATCGTCGTGGAATCCGTCGACGATGTCACCAACGGCATCCTGGGCCTCGACGAGCTCTACCGGGGCGCCCCGGCGAGCCTCAACCGGGCGATCGTCGAGGTGAACCGGCTCGAGAACGAGGCGGATGACCTGCTCCGCGACCTCCTCGAGAAGCTGTTCCGCGAACGGGACCCGATCGAGATTCTGAAGTGGAAGGATTTCTACGAGCGGCTCGAGGTCATCACCGACCGGTGCGAGGACGTCACCGACGTCTTCCAGGACCTCGAGGTCCGCTACGCCCCGGGGGCCTGAGCGGCGACGCCCCGGCCCGCGGGCGCGGCGGCGGCCTCCGACGGAGGCGACTCGACGGCGCGGTTGATCGCGATTTCGGCGAGGTCGCTCGCGTAGAAGGCGCTCCGCTCGAGGCTCTCGAGGATGTAGGCGAGCCCGACGGCGAGCCGGCCGCGCTTCGACGTGAGCTCGTGGAGGACCGCGTCGCGTTCCTCGGTGATCGTGTGGGCGGAGTCGATCACCTGGTTCGCCTTCGCGATGTCCCGCGTGTCGAGGCAGTCGAGGGCGTCCGAGAGCGCGCTCGCCGCGGCCGTTGCCATCCGGTCGAGCTCACCGCCCAGCTTCTCAGGGGTCCGCTCGCGGCCCAGGATCGTGACGGTCTCGGCGATCCGGACGGCGTGGTCCGCGATCCGCTCGAGGACCCGGGAGGCAAGGAGGTACGTGGAGCACTCCGGGAGCGTGAGGTCGACGGTCGCGAGGATCCGAGCGTCCCGGAGAGCGCTCGTCACCTGTTTCTCGAGGAACCAGTGAAGACGGTCGACCTCCCAATCGCGCTCGATCACGTCCCGGGCGATGGCGCTGTCGTGGGTTCGGAACGCGGCCATCGCGTCCGTCTGCATCGCGCGGACCATCTGGTGCATCCGACGGATGATCGACGGGATCGGGAGCGGGTTCTGGCCCACCACGTCCTGGAGGATCACCGACTCCGCGGTCTCCTCGAGGATCTCGGGTCCGATCATCCGCTGCGCGAAGTTGCGGATCACCTCGCGCGTGCGCGCGCCCATCCGACCGGACGTGCGAATCTCGAGGAGCGGGTACCCGGCGATGTACTCGCCGATCAACCGGCGGAAGAGGTGCTCCTCGTTCATGTCGTTCCGGACCTCGACCACGCGCCGCTCCGCCTCGGCCGCGCTCCCGGATTCCGCGAAGAGCGTGAGCGACCCGTCGGCGCGAGGCGTGAAGAACAGCACGTCCCCGGGACCGAGCCCGCGTGCCGTCACCCAGTTCTTCGGGAGCGAGATGATGAAGGTCGAGCCCCCGGTTTTCTGAATCCGTCGACCGTGGAACCCACCGCTGCTACGCATTGATAGTAGTGGGGCGGATTCACCATTCTCTATATAGCCAATGCCGAGCCGACGGCCCAACAGCGGAGCCTTCGCGGCCTCGGGCGGCCCGCGGGGGGACCCTAAATACGTCGAGGGCGGGTGCCGAGCGGTCGCATCAGCATGGGAACGCCGGACCGTCGATTCTCCTTCCGAGGTCGGTCGTACCCGGTCCGAGACGGCGAAACCGTGCTCTCGGCTCTCGCCCGCGAGCGGCTCCCGCTCCTGCACCGGTCAATCCAGTATCACCGTCCGCAGGGCCCGTTCTGCGGGATCGGGCACTGCACGGGCTGTCTCGTCCGGGTGAACGGCCGCCCCAACGTGCGCGCCTGCCGTTACGAACCCACCGCCGGCGATTCCGTCACCACGGAGAACGCCTGGCCGTCCGCCGGGTTCGACGTGGGGGCGACGATCGGTTTCCTCACGCCGGGCGGAGTCGACAGCCTGCACGGGTTGCGACGGCCCGCGTTCGCGACCTCGCTCTTCCAGCGGATGGTCCGTCGCCTCGCCGGCACGGGAAAGCCCCCGACGGAGGCGGCCGCACGTGCACTCGTTGCACCGGCCCTCGAACACACCACGGATGTCCTGGTGATCGGTGCGGGCGCGGCGGGTCGTGCCGTCGTCGCGGCGCTGATTGCCCGCGGCGTCCGGCCGCTCGTTCTCGAACGAGCCGCTCGACCGCCGCCGCTCGCCGGGGCCGACCTCTTGACGGGGACCTCAGCGATCTTCCTGCCGTCCCCCGCGCCGATAGGGGATCGCCGGTTCACGCTCCTCGCGTTCCGTGAACCCGCCCAAGGAATCCGAGTGCTCGCCCGATCGGTGGTGATCGCGACCGGGAGCTACGACGCCTCGCTCCTCTTTGACGGGAACGACCGGCCCGGTGTCCTCACGGCGGACGCCGCGTTCGCGCTCGCGCCTCCTCCGCGGCGGCCCCCGTTCCGACGTGCGGTCGTGGTCGGCGGCGGGCACCGGAGCGCGCAGTTCCTGGAGGCCTACGGGGACCACGTGGAAGCGGTCGTGGCCCCGGGGGAGATCCGACCGGAGGTCGTCCGGGTGGCGAACGAACACGCGGTGCTGCTCTACCCACGCTCGCTCCTGCTCGCCGCCCGAGGACGGCGATACGTCCGTTCGGTGCGCCTGCGCGCGCGCGGCGGGGGCGTCGAAACCCATGTCGCCTGCGACGCGGTCGTGCTGGCGCACCGCCGGATCCCTCACGCCCAGCTGTTCTTCCAGGCCGGCGCCGCCATGCGCTGGCGAGTGGGCGTCGCGGCGTACGGTCCGACCGTGGCCCCGAACGGCGCAACGAGCGTGCCCGGCCTGTTCGCCGTCGGCTCGGCCGCCGGACCTACCCCGTCGGAGGCCGACCATGCGGAGACGGTCGCCGACGCGGTCCTGCAGGGCACCAGCGCTCCGGCACCTGTGCCGAACGCCGCTCCCGAGGAGACTCCCACCGAGCTCCTCGGGTACTACCGCGAGCTCCTTCGTACACCGGGCCACCGTCGGTGGATCGCGTGCCCGTGCGTCGACGTGCTCCTTTCGGAGGTCGAGAAGGCGTCGCGCGCCGGGTACCGCGGCATCGAGGTGATGAAGCGGTACACGAGCCTCGGCACCGGGATCTGCCAGGGTCGATACTGCCTCCCCGACGCGCTCCTCGTGCTCTCGCTCCTCGAAGGCCGACCTCCGACCGATGTTGGCTACATCACCCAGCGACCGCCGGTCGTGCCGACCCCGCTCGCCGCCCTCGCCGCTCTCCCGACATCGCCGGCCACCGAGGTGATTCCATGACGTTCGCCCGGGCCTCCTATCGCACGGTCGTGGTCGGCGCGGGAATCGTGGGGCTGTTCACCGCCTATCATCTCGCGCGGGCTGGCGGCGGGCCGGTTCTCGTCGTCGACCGCGGGTTCCTCTCGAGCGGCTCGTCGGGGCGCAACGGCGGCGGGGTCCGTCAACAGTGGGAGACGCGCGCAACGGTCCGGCTCGCGCGTGAGGCGGTTCAGGCGTACCGCCACTTCGGCCGGGAGTTCGGCTTCAACATCTGGTTCCGACAGACCGGCTACCTCTTCCTCGCCGAGAACGAGGCGGAACTCGCCCGGCTGAGAAGCGTCCACGAACTGGTCGCCTCGGAGGGACTCGACTCGAGGGTGCTCGACGCAGACGGGGTGGCTCGGCTCGTCGACGGGATCGCTCCCGGTGCCGCCATCGGGGGCACGTACCTCGCGAGCGACGGCACGCTGTACCCGTTCCCGGCCGTCTGGGGCGTCTACGAGGCGGCCCGGTCGCTCGGCGTCGAGATTGCGTTCGGGGTCGACGCGCTCGGAGTGAGCGTCGAAAACGGCCGGGTCGCCGGCCTCGTCACCTCGAAGGGCCCCGTAGCCACCCCGACGGTCGTGAACGCCGCGGGGGGATGGTCCGGCGACTTCTCGCGCCGCTCGGGGCTCGAGGTCCCGAACGTCGCCACGCGCCACGAGATCCTGGCCACCGAGTCGACGAAGCCGTTCCTCGACCCGATGGTCGTCCGCGTCTCGGACGGTCTCTATTTCAGCCAGTCGATGCGCGGGGAGATCATCGGCGGCCTCTCCCTCCCCCACCGCCCGGGGACGGCCGCCGGGCAGGGGAGCTCGCCCGCCTTCCTCACGGCGATGGCACGAGCGCTTGTGGGCCTCATCCCGAGGCTGGGCGCGCTCGAGGTCCTGCGGGCTTGGTCCGGGTTCTACGACGATACACCGGACGGGTTCCCCGTGATCGGGGAGGACCCTCGCCTTCCCGGCTTCGTGCACGGGAACGGCTTCGGCGGTCACGGGTTCATGCTGGCTCCCGCCACTTCGAAGCGGATCGCCCTCGCGGCACTCGGTCAATCGACGGACCTCGATCCGGCTCAGTTCTCCCCCGCGCGGTTCCTCGGCTCGACTCGCCCGGCTACCACCGAGCGCCTGCAGCTGGGATAGACGACCGCCGCCCGCTACGCTCTTGAGCGGTTGCCTCGCTCCCGGGCTCGTGATCGGCCAGTTCCCGTGGGACCCGTTCCCGCCGGCCGGGGAACCCGACCCGAAGGGGCCGGACCCGCTCCAGGCGATCGCGTTCCGGGCGGCGGTCACGTCGGCGGACGCCTACCGCTCGGTGCGGCTCGCTCTACGACGCGAAGCGGGCACCCTGCGCGTCGGGAACCGGTTCGTCACCGACGGGCGGTACCGACAGGTGGCGTTCCTCGCCTTCGGGAATGCGGCGAACTCGATGGCGCTCGCCGCCTTGCACGCCGTCGGGGACCGTCTTACTCAAGGGTTCCTCGCGGGGCCTGAGCCCGTCGTCTCCGAGATCCCGTTTCGGGGCGTCCAGATTGCACCCGGATGGGGCGGGGCGCCCGAGGCCGAGGGTACGGTGGCCGCCGCGGTCGAGCTCGCCGGCGGGCTTTCCGACCAGGACCTGCTGCTCGTGCTCCTATCGGGGGGAGCCGCCCGCTCCCTCGCCCGGCCCCCCACGGGATTGACGCCGGACGAGTTCGGGAACCTCCTTGAGGAGGCGTATCAGCGGGGGGCCACCGGCGCCGAGGTGGGCTTGCTCGTGCGCGTGCTCGGCGAAGGGGCGGTCGGTGGGCGGCTCGCCCGCGCGATCCTCGGCACGGACGTGGCGACCCTGATTGTCGATCGGGGAGACGGGCCGGCCCGGGTCGGTGGCGGTCCGATGCATCCCGTGACCCCCGCCGAGCGAACGGAATGCCGGGCCGTTCTTTCCCGGATCGGGCTCACCGAGACGCTTCCCCGGACGGCCGTCGAGGGACTGAGCGCCGGTGCCGGGACCCCGATGGGGATCTCCGATCGGGTCGCGCGTCCCGTGGTAGTAGCGAGCCCGGGAGACGCGCTCCGGTCCGCGGCCGACGCGGTGTTCGAGAAGGGGTGGACGAGCCGACTCGCGTTCCTCACGCTCCGGGACCGACCGACGCTGGCGGCGGACCGGTTCGTCGCGCGCGCGGAGGAGCTCTACGCGGCCGAGGGGCTCACGAGCGAAAGTCGCACGAAAGGGATCGGCGCCTTCGCGATGACGACCCTCGGGCTTCCCGAGGGAATCGACGAGGGCCCGGCGCTCGGAGAGTTCCTGGTCCAGGCGAAGGCCGACCTCCGGCGACGCGAGATGAGCGTCGGTCTCTTCCGGACCGCCGGGGCGATCGGCGCGCCCGACTACCCGGCCGGGGCGGTGATCGGAGCCCCGACCGACCGGGAAGCGTCGGTACGACCGGACCGCGCCCGGATCGTCGCGATGCGGCGAGGGATCACCGATGTCGGGTTGCTGGCGGTCGCTCTGGCCCCGACACCGGAGGCAAAAGGACGGCCGTAATCCCCGGCCCCCTGAGCCGGTCCGTGACCCTTGGGGTGCCTACCGGCCTTCCGCCGACTCTCCGCGCGCCTCGCGGGCTTCGGCCTCTTGGAAATGTCGCTTCAGGGCCATGTACTCCGCGAACGAGATCTCCCGACGACCGCGCACGGCCCCTGCCTGTTTCAGCGAGCTGATCTGGTACGTGCGAAGCAGCTCGGCCACGGGCCGGCCCGGCTCCTCGGTCCGCGCCGCCACGATCGGCACGGCGGCAATCGGTGTCTCGGCCCGACGCTCCGGGAGCGGGGCCGGTGCCTCGGAGGGGGCCGGAGGAGCGCTCAGGTACTCGACGAGCCGCGCGTGCTCGCCGGCGGTGAGCTCGCCTTCGTCGCGGAGCAGATCGACCAGCTCGCGCTGACGGGGCCGGTACGTCTCGACGAGCTCGGTGAGGTCCCGGTCCGGGCGGCCTATGGGGGCCGCGGCGAGAAGGGGGCCGACGATCCCGTCGAGGTCCGCCTGAAGGTCATCGAGGGCGCGCGCGAGCTCCGAATGATCGGGGCCGGATCCGTCCGCGCCGACCTCGAACTTGGCGGCGAGCCGGACGACGCCACCGGACGGGTTGTCGCCGCGGAGCGGCCGCTCTACGGAGAGCTCGATCTCGCGACGACGGACGGGCACGGCGCGAGACGGGCGAGCATGGAGAAAAGGTACGCCCGCCCGGGGAAACGTGCTGCGGCCTCTCGTGAGTTACCACTTTTCAGTTGATTTCACACAGTAACTATAAAAGGGTCCGTGGTCTTAGATGAGGGGAGGCAAGACCGATGGAGACGGAGCGCGCACGGCGCCCCCATCCCACGCACCCGACCGGCGCCGATATCTGCGACTCCCCGGACGGAAAGCACCTCTGCCCGGTCCTCGCCGCCGTCGGTGTGATCGGGACTGAGTGGCGGCTCGCCATCGTCCACCGACTGCTCGAGGGGCCGCAACGGTTCAGTGAGATCCTGAAGTCGAACCCCCGGCTCAACGCGAAGACGCTCAGCGCGACCCTCAAGTTCCTCGAAGGCCAGGGCGTGGTGCAGCGGACGGTCGTGAGCACGCGGCCGTTCTCCGTCGTCTACTCGCTCACCGAGATGGGGCTCGGCCTCGCGCCGGCGGCGCGTGAGCTCCGTCTGTGGGGCGAGCGGTGGCTCCTGCCGCGGGCCGCGCAGACCAGCCGGGCGGCGACGGCGGCGGCGCACCGGCCCCCGACGATCCAGGGCGAGCTTCCGCGGATCGTCATCGGCGAGACGGAGACGCACCGGGCCCGGTAATCGACGGAACGGACCGCTGTCGGGCCGTTTCACGACCCCCCGGTTCCCGCCTCAAATACCCGGGACCCCCATCGAGGTACTGCAACCACCCCGGAAAGGTCCTTCCAGATCGCCACAAGGGGACAGCACCGTGTCCCAGGCGTGCGAAGGACCTTTCCAAAACCTACTTCTTCGTTCCTTTCTCGCGCGGGAGCTCCAGTTCCATGAACTGGGCTCCGGGGACCGGATTGTACCGATACGGCGGGATCTCCCGGAACCCGAGCGCCCGATATAGGCCGATGGCGGCGTCCATCGTCGGGAGCGTGTCGAGGCGCATCCGGGAGTAGCCGAGCCGGACGGCGTGACGCACGATCTCCGTGGAGAGGGCCTGCCCGGCCCCTCGCCCGCGGAACGGGGGTCGCACGTAGAGCCGCTTCATCTCGCAAACGGAGGCGGCTTGCCTTCGCAGCGCGACCACCCCGACCGGTTCGTCCCCTTCGTACGCGAGGAGGACCGCCCCCTCGGGAGGGGCGTACTCACCGGGGAACCGGGCGATCTCCTCTCGGTAGCCCTGGAAGTCGAGGTCGATAGGGAGCGAGGCGACGTACTCCTCGATGAGGCTCCGCGCGACGAGGAGCTCGCGTTCGGTCCTCGCCTCCACGACCCGCATCACCCGGGCTAGGGGGTCGGGGGGAAAACTCCTCGGCCGGCCCGTCCCGCCAGTCTCCCATCGTTCAGTTTCCATTGGGCGGCGAACCCATCTATTCGCCCAGGGCCGGTGTCCGGGCGATTCCATGAGGTGTTGCGCGTCGCCCTCTCCGCCTCACTCGGTGGTCGACCGACAATCGTCGCTCCCACAGACCTTGGCGGACCCTGACGTGCCCCACCATCGCCCCCGAACCGGACGGGACCCCGAGCTGCGAGCCCGAGCGATCGGACTCTCCCTCCGTGTCGTCGTCCCGGCTCAAACCGCCCAGTGACCCGCGGCGTCGCCTCGAAGGACGAGGGGCCGTTCGAGGACGCCACCCGTGAGCGGACGCCCGGCCGGATGCGTCGAGTGTCCTGACTCCACGAGGGTGCGCCGCCGCTGAGCCTCTTCCCGGCCACCTGCCGGAGCCCGTTCCCTCCAGCCTCACGGCGCTCCGGCCGCGGGGCGGGTCCCGGAGGGAACGGTTCGACGCCCTCCGATTCGAGGGCCACCGCGCGCCACTCCGTTTCGTCCGAGACCCGCGGGCGGGCGGGGGAGTTTGAGGGAAATTGGATGCACAGCGCATCGTCGCCCCAACGCCACCCGAACCCGTTCCTCGGCAACCGCTTCCGAACCGATCGCCCGAGCGGGTCCGCCGAATCGGAGCACTCCGTCTCCCGATCGCTGGACCGTACCGCCCCCGCGCGCGCCTCTACCGGTACCCCGACGGACGACTCCTCTGGCTCGTCCGGCTCTGGGAGTACGACCGCCCGGTCTCCCACCTGGTCTCGACCGACGTACTGCGCGAATTCGCGCGCATCAATCGCCTACCCCGCCTGCGGGCCGAAGTCGACGCCCTCGTCGAACAGGCTGGCACGGGATGACCGCACGCCGACTCGACGCGATCCCCGTCGTGTGCCACGGCCCTCCGGCCCATCGCCGCCAGTGGTACAGCGAGCTGGCCCGGCTCCTCGCCGCGGCCCCCTCGCCAGCCGGGGCGCTCTTCGAGTGGTCGTCGGGCAGCCCGCTCGTTCGTACGGTCGTTCGACCACCGGAGCTGGTCGAGCTCCTCCGGCGCGGTCTCGTGGGCGCTTCTGTCCGAGTCGAGCCAGGTCCCGGTCCGGCGCCTGCTCCGCCGCCGGGAAGGTCGGTGGAGTGCGTGGGCGAGCTCATCCGGGCCCCCACGACCCGTCCTCCTTTCGTCCCCGAGGGAACCGCACCGGTCGATCGCATCGGTGTCGCGGCCGGGGTCGCCCCGGGTACGTGGCTCGGCGTTCAGACGTTCTGGCTGCCCGGCCGCGGTGGGAGCCTCTGGCTGGCGCGACGGTTCCGTGTCGCGACCCAAGCGGCGA
>DASPQG010000060.1:0-26092 GCA_035625085.1 Thermoplasmata archaeon | reverse complement strand
GCGGCTTCGGCCCAACGTGCGCCGACCATCGGAGGGCGAATCGAGAATCGGGCCGGGTTCGACTTCTCGTGAGGGGCCGATGGCGCCGTCTAGAGGACACCCCAGGTGGCGTTAACCCAGACCGGGGACATGCCCCGCCATTGACCCTCGTAACCGGCCCAGCATTGGTAATTGCCCCCATTCGACCAGAAGGAGTACGTGTCCGCGCCCATCATCCCGTGATGGTTGAACATCATGCCCCCACCCGGTCCGTTCATCGAGTACATCATCGGCATGTTGCCGGAGTGACTGAAATGGACGGTGACCCAGGCCGACTGAGGGAGAGAGAGCGTCGCGCTCGCACCAGAGGACGACGTTAGTTGGATCTCCTTGGACTCGGAGTTGACCGGGACTAGAACCGCGGCGAGCAGTCCCGCCACGGCGACCACCGCGACGACGACAATCACTAGCAACCGGCGGTGCTTCCTAGGGGCCCGAGTTGGCGGCCGAGCCGCGACCGAGGACATGTCTTCCCCCGGTGGGCCCGGGGTATACTTCGTTGCGTCAATACTCTCGGCCGAGGCGGCTTCGCCGTTCGTTGGTTCCCGGTTGATCATCGACCACTCCTTTGGCCGCGAAGGGGTAGGGCCCGGCGCTTCGGCGGAGAGGCAGCCCAAAGCCGCCGGGCCCGGAATTGGTACGCCTTCGTTTCGTCGCGTCGAGTCTTGTTTTCGTGGGCGCAGCTTTTCCATCGCGGTCTGTTCATCACTTCCCTCCTGACCCGCCGACTACTGGGGGAGATTCGGGTCGGCGGAGGTCACCACGAGCCATCCGTTCATGCTCATGTGTCCGGACCCGCACGGGATCTCGCAGAGGAACTGGTACCGCGTTCCCGGAGCGGTCCCCGAGGGGAGTTGGAAAGTGAAGTGGTTGACCACGCCGGGCTGCGCGTCCACGTTGATGCCGAGGGAGGGAATGCTGAATGTGTGTTCCGTATCCGCCGAGGTGACGTTGAGCTCGACGACCGCATTCTGAGGCATCCAGAACACGTTCGTCGACGAGGTACCGTTCGCGTACGTGACGGTGTACGCCCAATCGTGGGCGTTGACCGTGACGAACGTGTTGGCGTCGCTCGTGGGCAGTGAGGAGGCGCCCGTCGCCTTCGGCACAACAACGAACGCGAGCGACAGCAGGACGACCATTGCGACGAGGGCGCTTCCGTAGACCGTGGGTCGCCGGCGGCCCGGCGATAGGCCGACGACGCCTCGCACTCCGAGAACTCGGTGATCCCGGGGAACCGGGGCCATGTCCGAAACCTCGCGATCGGGCGAAGGCCGGAGGCGGAAGAGCTCTCGAAGGCCGACCACTTCGAGTGCCGCGGTGGGCGAGGAAGTCACGATCTCGGACCTTTGCTTCGAGTTCACGGCCAGGGGGGGCCAGAGGTTCCAGCGGGATAGTCCGAGACGGGAAGAGAGACCGAAGCGATTCGGCGCGAAGACGAGGACGGCGAACGCCAGCGCGAGCATCAGGTCGCCTCCGAGGTCGAGTTGGGCGGGCAAGCCAAGTCCGCCCATTCCGGTGAAGCCCCAGAACAGGAACGACAGCGTCGCGCTGCCAATTGCGGCAACGCGCTGAAATACCCCGAGGGCGAGCGCCAGCCCTCCGACGGTCTCGGCGAGGGCGACCACGACCCCGATGAGATACCAGTTCGCGGTGAACGCTCCGATTCCGAAGCCCGAGACCACGCTCTTCATCTGGCCGCCCGCGATCAACTGCCACTTCAGGAGGCCGTCGGCGAACCAGGCGGTCCCGAAGGCGATGCGCGCGGCGCTCAGCACCTTGTCCGAATCACTGCTCGGAGCGGACATGGTCCCGCCCCCTCATCCGGTCACGGTGAGAGACCCGGTCATCCAACCCCGCTGGGTCATCGCCCCTCCCATCGCCCCGGGTCCGGCGCCGCAAGGCGTCTCGCACAGCCAGCGGAACGTTCCGGTCGTGTTGGCGTAGAAGTAGCTGATCATCGTGTCTTGGCCAATAACCGGGATGTTCAGGTTCAGTTGCGGAACCGTGAACGTGTGGATGATCATCGCTGCGGGCACGGACGTGTAGTTCGTTTCCCACATCTGGGAGACGTTGGTGCCCGAGCCAGCGGTTCCGTTGATCACCATCATTCGGTCTCCGAGGACGCCGGTTACGTTGTCGAACTGCGGTGGGGGAGGGGAGCTCCCCATGTCGTAGGAGGTAATCTGGAGCTCAATCAGGGTGTGCGAAGGTATCGTGATGGTTGCGGACGAGGAGAGCCCGCTAGGCGTTACCACATAGAACACCGGCTGGGCGCCGACCGAGCTGTTCCAGTTGACGTCCATGACCTCTTCGAGGCTAAGGAGGTACGGCGTCGTCGTCGTCTTCGTGCTGTTGGTCGTCTGCGAGGTAGGAGCCACGTAGTGGCCGACCGCAAGCCCGGCCACCGTCGCGATGACCACGAACACGGCGAGGACCCCCGCGGTGTAGCTGCGACTAATCGCCGCCTTGTTACCGCGCATCGCACGGGGCGACTCCACCGTATCTCTCTCCTTCGGATCGTTCGCGGCCGTCCCTTCCGTCATTGCCTCTCCTTCGTCCTCGTCCAAGGACTGAATAGGAAAGTGGCGAGGATTCCTATTCGGGCACGCTCCCTTCCGTAAGGAGTGTAAGGAGGCGGTCCTGAGCCGCCAAACCACCGCGGGCTTGGGTTCGGACCGGCCCGCTCTATGACCAATCGCGACCAGTGTGAGAATGCGACCAGCAAGTCCCAACGCCGTCACCGGCACGTTTCACGATACTCGAACCGCCCGGCATGCGAGTCCGTCCCGACTCACTGCGACTTAGGATCGTAAGCGCAAGCGCCAGTGCTCGCCGGGGGCGGTGGAAAACGCCTCTTTGACCTGCTAAGGGGGACCCGTCTCAACGGGATCTCGCCGACGGTTCCCTCTTCGTAACCTCTACGAACACCGACGAGTCGTCAATCTCGTAGACCCGAGCAGACTGGCCCAGGTCGGCGAACAAGGCGCGGAGGACATCCGGGCTTGCCGTGGTCAATCGAAGGCCGTCCCGACAGACGATGATTCCCTCTCTCGTTTGCGATTCATCGATGGCTCCCACGAGTCCGGCGTTCGCCTGCGATCGAAACCACTCGAGGCGGTCCGCCCAAATCCGTGACGAGTAGGTCGAGAACAGAATGCGTCCTCCTTCCTTCGTGACCCGGATCGCTTCCGCCACCAAGCGGAGGGGGTCGACTCGAAACGCCGAGATCCCGTTCTGCACGCAGATCGTGGCGTCGAGCTCAGCGTCGGGAAAGCCCAGAGCCACTGCGTCCATGAGCACGAGGTCGCAGTTGGGAAGCGCCCGAAGATGCGACTGGGCAGCACGGAGATTCTCCCGAGCGATGTCGACTCCGATCGCCCGTCCGACGTGCGGGGCGATCTCTCCAAGGACCCGGCCGTATCCACAGCCCAGTTCCAGGACCCGGCCCGACCCCCGAACTCGCTCCACGACGTGCTGAATCTCGGCCCGAAGGTATTGGCGGATCCTTGGAGAGGCGATCTCGTACACCCGTTGGAGGTCGGAGCCGAGCAGATGGTCTCGGTAGTAACCCCCCATGCTCCCCGAGGAGCGGGACGGCTCTATTCAAGCCAGCGACCATTCGCACCGCCGGGTCGTCCGAAGCCGGCGCGGTCGGTCAAGTTGGAGATGGCATGGCTTCGCCGTTCCGCGTCCGGTGCCTACGGAATCTGGCTTGACCCTCGGAAACTCCGGAGTGACGGACGGCTGGCGGCACGACGGCTGCAAGGCCAAATAGACCCCCGTTGGTTGGCGGGGTCGATGGCAGAGGCGGTCGTCGTCGGCCGGGGTGTCTGGAAGATCTACGGTTCCGGAGATACCGCCGTCCCGGCGCTCCGTGGAATCAGCGTCGAGATACAGCGCGGGGAGATTCTCGCGGTGATGGGCCCATCGGGCTGTGGAAAGACGACGTTCCTCAACTGCTTCAGCGGGCTCGACGATATCACGCGAGGCGAGGTCACGGTCGAAGGGACGAATATCCACACGATGCCGGACGCGAAGAAGAGCGAGTACCGCGCCAAGCGGACCGGGTTCGTCTTCCAATCCTACAACCTCCTCCCCATCCTCTCGGCTGAGGAGAACGTCGAGATGCCACTTCTCATCGCGGGTCGTTCGGCGAAGGAGGCACGCTCGGAGGCGCGCGCAATCCTGACGCACATGGGCCTCGGGGACCGGATGAGCCACCGACCCTCGGAGTTGTCGGGAGGGCAACAGCAGCGCGTCTCGCTCGCTCGGGCCCTTGTGGCCCACCCCGCGATCGTCTGGGCCGACGAACCGACCGGGAACCTCGACGCTGAGGGTTCCAAGGAGGTGACCGATCTCCTGCGGGAGCTCAACCGTCGGTACCAACAGACAATGGTCGTCGTCACCCACGACGCGGACGTGGCGAAGGCCTGCGACCGAACCCTGCGCATGCGCGACGGACAGTTCGTCGGGTAGTTCTTTGCCCATGGCACTGAACTCGATCATCGCATTCCTCGGACTGATTCTGATCGTCGTCGGTCTGGTCACGCTCGTCCTCGCGATTCGCCACCGTCTCGCGTTTCGCATCGCGATGCGCAACGTACGGCGCGGCCGGTCCCGTACGGTGCTGCTAATCGCGGGGCTGCTCGTCGGCACGACGATCATCTCGGGGAGCTTGATCGTCGGGGACACCGTCCAGCAGCTCGTCTACCACTACACTTGGATCGGCGCCGGATACGTCGACGAGTCAATCACCGGGAACTCCCCGACCGGGGGGCTCGCCTACTACCCGTACTCGGTCTACTCCGAGGTCGCTACCGCCGTTTCTGGATACAGCTCAATCGTCGGAATCACCCCCGAAATCATCGACGCGGCGGCGGTGTACGATCGTTCCACAGGGACCCCCGAGACGGCGCTCAATCTCATCGGGGTCAACGCGAACCAGAGCGCCGCCCTTGGTTCCTTTGTCGCCGACAACGGCACCGTAATCGCGGGGCCGCTACCGGGGGAGGTCCTCATCGACGACCAGACGGCGAGTACCCTCAACGCGAGCGCCGGCGACACGGTCGTGGTCTACGGGCTCTCGGCGGTCCAGCTCACGGTGCAGGCGGTCGTTCAGGAGAACATCCGAGGGGCGTTCATCACCGGTGGGCTCAGCCCGGGGAACGTGTTCGTGACCCTCCCCACCGCCCAGGCGCTCGAGAAGGCGCCCGGGATGATCAACTATATCGCGATCACAAACGCCGGGTCGCAGTCCTCCGGCGCTTCGATCTCCTCGACGGTTAGCGCCTACCTGAATACGACCCTGGAGAGCGTCCTCTCGGCGAACGGACTCACCGTCAAGACCCCACTCTCGACCGGCCTCAGCACAGCGGCCACGAGCGGCCAGAGCTTGATGACGCTGTTCCTGGTCCTGGGTCTCTTCTCGATCCTCGCCGGGGCGATGCTGATTGTCGGCATCTTCGTGATGCTCGCCGAGGAGCGCAAGGGCGAGATGGGTATGCTCCGGGCGATTGGGATGCGTCGACGGGAGCTCGTCTACGCGTACTACTTCGAGGGGGTCGCCTACGCGGCCGGTAGCGCGCTCGCGGGGACCGTCGTCGGGGTCGGGGTCGGGTATTTCCTCGTGCTCCTCGCCGGGTCGATCCTCCAGTCCGAGGGAATCCCCCAGAGCGCCATCCTCCAGTCGTTCACCGTGTCGGACCAGAGCCTCGTCATCGCGTACGTCGCGGGGTTCCTTCTGACGCTCGTCACGGTCGTTGTCGCGTGCCGGCGCGCGAGCCAGCTCAACATCGTACGGGCGATTCACGATGTCCCGGAGCCGAAGCCCCCGGTGCGGACGTACACCTTCCTCGCGTACCTGGGCGGCGCCATGATCGTTCTCGGGCTCCTCGGGTTCTTCGCCTCCTACCGCGGCACCGGCGACCTCTCGTACCCGATCATCACGGGCTCGTTGGTCATCCTTGGCGTCGGGATGGTCGCGGCTCGGTTCCTCAAGAATCGGGTGGCGTTCACTCCCGTCGGCATCGCCCTGGTCGTCTGGGCCGGTTTCGAGCCTCTCCACGTCTACTTGTTCGGCTCGTCGCATTCGAGTACGATCTTCAACCTCTTCGTTGAAGGAATCATCCTGGTCGGCGGAGTGCTGATGGCACTCCTGCTCAACGCCGACGTCCTCATGGGCCTATTTCGGCGGCTGCTCGGAGAGCGCGCGCAATCGAATCCGGTCATCCGAATCGGGACCGACTATCCGACTCGCCAGCCCGGTCGCACGGCGGTCAGCCTCACGATCTTCGCGCTCGTCGTGTTCACGATGATCGCCACCGCGGGCGCGGGGTCGACCCTTCAAGGCAGCCTGAACGACTCGATCGCGACCGAGACCGGCGGGTACACGTTCTTCGGGCAATCCCAAGTCGCGATGCCGAATCTCTGGAACCAGATCCAAGCGAACGCCACGCTCGCCCCGCAATTCAGCAACGCGGTCCCCCTCGTGACGGGCGTCATGGAACTCAATGCGTCCGGATGGGCGGGGAAGCCGTATCGGGACGGCCTTTACTCGGCGCCGACGAACGTGACGGGTCCAGCGAACTTCTACGCGACCAACGGGTTCACTTTCCAGTCGACGCTCCACGGCATGAACGCCGCGGCCACTTTCCAGGATGTCGCGACGAACGCCTCCGCTGCCATCCTTGACGAGACCTACTCCACGGTCCCGAACCCGTTCTCCACGGGGACCACGGCCCATCCGAAGGTGGGCGTGGGCGATCAGGTCCGGATCGCGACCCCGAACGGGGCCCGGTCGACGAACGTGACGGTGGTAGGGATCCTCACGGAGTCCATCATTACCGGGATCTGGCTGAACCCGACCACGGCGGGGTCGCTCGGGTACACTACGCAAAGCGCCTACTTCTTGACGGTCGCGCCCGGCCACTCGGCCAACCTCGCGTCGCAGGACGCGAAGCGGGCGTTCTTCTCCACGGGCCTCGTCCTCTACAACCTCCCCAGCCTCATGGCCCAGTCGATCTCCACGACGGAGGGGTTCATCGGCCTCCTCGAGATCTTCGTCGGCCTCGGTCTCGCGGTCGGGATCGCCGCGATGGGGATCTTCGCGCTCCGGGCGGTGGTGGAGCGCCGGCGCCAGATCGGGATGCTCCGCGCGACCGGCTTCACGCAGGGGATGGTGCTCCGCTCGCTGATCCTCGAGTACTCGTTCGTCACGGTGCTTGGGGTCGTGATCGGTGCGGGCCTCGGCCTGCTCATCATCTACAACCTCTCGGTGAGCCCGGAGGCGGTGAGTGATGGGGTCCAGCACTTCGTCGCGCCGTGGCTCACCGTGATCGAAGTCGGCGTGATCGCCTACCTCCTCGTGCTCGTCGCCATCGCGGGCCCCTCGCTCCGCGCGGCCCGACTTCCTCCGGCCGAAGCGGTACGGACGTCGGAGTAGCGTCGGGGGACCGGTAGGAACCGCGCGCCCGGGAGTTCTACGCGTCCGTCGGACCCGGACGCCAGCCCGTGGCCTGGGCCCAATCGTGCGCTCGGCTAAGGAGGAGCCACACCGTTGGTTCCTTCGCCCGGACGTACCCGTCCCGGTCGTTCTGGAACTTCTCCGCGAGGCTCCACTTGACGCGGGCGTATTCGGCGGCCGCGTCGGGATGGGTCCGCAGATAATCCCTCAGGAGCAGGTTGAGCTGTTCATCGAAGCTGCCGACTTCACGGACGTGCAGGTGCGTGCGGGGCTCTCCCTCGGGCTCTCGGAAGAACCGCTTGGACCGATCCGGGTTCTCTCGGTACCAGCGGTATCCGAGGGACTCAAGCGGCCTGAGGTAGGGGAGCTCCGGGACCAGCGCCGCGACGGAGAGCTGGACATCGATCACCGGCTTTGCGTCCAAGCCCGGGACGGAGGTCGAGCCGATGTGGTCGATCCGAAGGGCCATCGTGCCGAGAACCGATCGCAGGCGGCCGCCGATCCGGCGGAAGACCTCGGGCCACGCGGGGTCGTAGGGGAAAATGGCGATGGGATCCTCGACCACCATCGCCGGTGGGGCGGGATGGTTCTCCGAGATAATCCTTCCGTAGTTCTGGCCATGTCCTATCCGCCACTCGTAGGATGCCGTTCGCGGAAACGACGAGCGCTTGGGCAATCGAAAAGGGAGGCCTTCCGTCCGGGATCCGTCCGTCCCGGCTCCGTCGGCTTGCGGGAAGGGCTTTAGTCGGGGGCCCGACATCTCGACGCGTGCGTTCCTCCTCTTCGCCCTACTCCCCTTCCGGGAGCCCCGCCGGTCGGCCCGAAAGCGGCCGGGCCGAGGGGACCGTGCTCGCGATCCGGAACGCCCGGATTCTGCCGTCTCCCGACGTCCCGCCCATCGACCGCGGGACCGTGCTCATCAAGAACGGCAAGATCGCCCGGGTGGGGCCGGACGTGGCCGTGCCCCCGACGGCGACGGTCATCCCCGGGGACGGTCGCGTCGTCACCGCGGGGTTCTGGAATGCGCATGTCCACTTCACCGAGCCGAAGTGGCGACGCGTCCGCCGGAAGTTCTCCACGCTTCTTGAGGCGCAGTTTCACGACATGTTCACGAGCCGGGGGTTCACGACCGTGGTCGATACGGGGTCGGACCCCCGCATCACGCTCCGATTACGCCGGCGAATTGACGAAGGTGGGCTGCTCGGACCCAAGATCCTGACCGCCGGCCCCGGGATTTACCCTCCCCGCGGGATCCCGTACTACCTTCGGGGAACGATCCCGTTCTACCTCCGCCCGCTCATCCCGCAACCGACGTCGCCGAGGAGCGCACGGTGGGCCGTTCGGCGGAACGTCTTCCGGGGCGCCGACCTCATCAAGCTGTTCACCGGGTCGTACGTCGAGCGAGGGGTCGTCCGGCCGATGCCGGAGGCGGTCGCCCGGGCCGCGGTCGAGGCGGCCCATGCCCAGGACCGACTCGTCTACAGCCACCCGTCGAACCTGGAAGGGACCCGTATCGCCCTCCGCGCCGGGGTCGACGTGCTCGCGCATCCTCCGGATGCGACCGACGGGGTGGACGACGCGCTCCTTCAAGAGATGGTCGACCGGAAGATGGCGATGATTCCGACCCTCAAGATGTTCGAGCAGACCGGGAGCGCAAGCCGAGACTACCTCGCCCCGATCTACGAGGTGGTCCGCCGGTTCCACGCGCGCGGTGGAGAGATCCTTTTCGGGACCGATGTCGGCTACATGAAGGACTACTCGATCGAGGAGGAGATCCAAGCTCTATCGGGCTGCGGGTTCGGCCCCCGGGAGATCCTCCGGTCGATGACGACCGCGCCCGCCGAACGATTCGGAGTAGGAGAGTCCGTCGGGTCGGTCGTGTCCGGGGCTCGGGCCGACCTCGTGGTGCTCGACGCGGACCCGTTCGAGAATCCGCTGGCGTTCACCCAGGTGCGGGCCACCATCCGGGGCGGACGGGTACTCCATCTGCACCCGTAGCCCACGGTGGTTCTCGAACCGGTCGCCAATCTTCGACCCGTTCACGTATCGCCGGATCTGGTCTGGAGGGGACGCTCGTAGTAGAGGAACTCACGGTCGAGGATCCAACCGTGCGCTTCGTAGACCCTCTGGGCGGGATTATCCACGGCGGTGGAGAGCTCGAGGTAGTGCGCCCCTTCGCCCTCCGCCCACCGCCGGGCCGCCTCGAGAAGTACTCCTCCCACCCCTTTGCGGCGGGCCGAGGGGACGACGAAGAGGTCGTTCAACATGTAGATTCGGCCGAGAGAAATCGACGAGAACAGTGGGTACAGCTGGGTGAAGCCGAGGACGATGCCGCCCTCCTCGGCTACGAACACGATCGATTCGTTCCGAGTGAGCCGGTCACGAAGAAACCGTTCCGCCGCGGGAGCATCGGGGGCCTGTTCGTAGAAGACCCGATAGGCATCGAAGAGAGGGACGAGGGTTCGGAGGTCGTCGGGACCGGCCCTCCGGACGTGGATCCCCGCGCCGGCCGGTGGCTCCGCCGCTGGTACGGCACGAGGGGCCGGACCGGCGCGTGGGCGTCGAACGAGCTCCCCCGCGCAGTTCGGACAAACGTAACGGAGTCGCCGGTAGCAGGTCGCACAGAACGTGCATTCGTGAGCACACAGGTACGCCGCGTCCTGGTCGCGGAGGGAGACGTGGCACCGCCCGCATTCGCGTCGGAATTCCATGCCTCGCCCACGGCGGTGGCGGGGATAAGGGTCGAGGCTCGCTTGGGGGGGATCGGGGGACGCCGAATCGGCCTCCCGAAGTCAGCTCATCCGGGCGCCGAGGGGGTAGCCGGCGAGGATCAGGATGTCCCCGTGGGAACGTCCGAGGTTGGAGGCGCCGATCGTCCGCGTGTCGATGAGACGGAGCTCCTTGAACGCCGGGGAGTGCAGCTCCCGGCCATGCGGCCAGTCCGCCCGGAACAGGAAGACGAGGTCCCAGTGATGGCCGCTCTCCGGAGACAACGGGGACGGGTACGCCTCGGAGTAGACCTCGGGTCCCCGGAGCTCGAGGTGCTCGAGCCCCAGCTGCTCACGGACGATTCGTTCCGCGGCCGCACGAGGGCCCTCGAACTCGACGAGGTGGCACGCGGGCAGGATCCAGTGTTCGTGGAGGGCCTCGAGAGAGGCCGGTTCCAGATTCCCGAGCTCGGCCCAAGGGGCGGAGGCGGAGGGACGACCGAGCACCACGAGGTTCGGGTTCTTCGGGTCCCCGACGAGGACGAAGACCGAGAGACAGAGGCCGGCCCGCGGGACCGCCCAGACCCGGCGTCCGGCGACCTCGCCTTCGGTCGGACGGTACCGCGCGAACCGGCGGGGAGTCGCCATGCTCGTGAGGTGAGCGAATGCGGCCCTCGCTTATGGACTCTGCCTCGGTTCCCTCGTTGCCCCGGAGGCTTCGCCGATGGGCTCGCGCGTGCGGCGGAGAGCCCCCTCGATCGGGTGGGAGCGCGCTAACAATAGCTATTGTATAAACTATAGTCTAAATTCGAACTCTATATATGCAGTGCGGGCGCTGGAGGGGACGATGACGACGAAGAACTTCCCGGAGGCCGATCCCGGGGTGAGTGGGGGACTTTCCGACGCCCCCACCGGGCCGATCGCACTCGCCAGGGCGGAGCGGGCACCGCCCGCTTCCCGATCCCGAACGCACCTCCCTCGCCGAACCGGACCGACCCCCGACGGACCCGCCGACGAAGAGGCCGTCTTATCGGTCGGCCGAGGCGAACCGTCGGAGCACGTCTTCCGGCGTCTGCTTGGGGCCTACCTCGCGGGGGCCCGCGAGTTCGTGATCAAGGAGCGCCCGACCATATCGGCGGGCACGCGGGACGTGGTGCGCACCTTCTGCCGTCGGACCCGCCAGCCCGAGATCATCTCGGATGAAGCGAGCGCCCTCCATCTCCGTGACCTCGCGTTCGAGAGCCCGATCCCTCTCGACCAGCGGATTGTGCGGATGGGGCGGCTCGTCGTCGACTTCCATCGGGAGGCGGTCGAGAGCTGGTCCCACCTGCCGTTCCTCGAGGACGGGTATTGGGAGCGGCGGGACGACGAAATCGATCGAGAGGCTTGGTACGTCGAGCGCGTCGCCGCGATTCGGCTCTCGGCCGCCGGCCGAGGCTCGGAGTGGCTCGGCCTCTGGACTACGGCCCGGAGCCTTGAGCGGATCGCCGACCACGCGGTCGTGATCGGTGAGGTCGGTCGGCGACTGGTCGACCTCCCGAGCGGCGCCGGCCCGGTTACCTCGCTGCGCCAGTTCCACCGTCAGGCGATGGAGCACCTCGAGGGCGCCCTGCAGGCGCCGGACGGGGCGGCCGCCAACGACCTTCTGGATCTGGGGGATGCCCTCCAGTCGTCGGGACGTGCGCTCGCGGATCGCCTGCTTCCGGCAGTGGGTGATGGAACGATGCCGCCGGCCACGGCGGCGGCGGTCAGTCGCATCCTCGAGTCGATCGGGCGGACGATCGCCTACGCGCAGGACATCGCGCAGGTGACCCTCGACCGCCGGGCGCCCCTCCCGGCACCCGAGGGGAAGGCCTCCGGACGACGGATAACCCCCCTTCCGCCCATGTCTCCATAGGGACCGCAGGGATTTTCTATCCCATCGCCTGCACCTCAGTCCCCCTTGGGACCTGTGGCTCGCAAGCAGACGGAGTCGAGGAGCATCCGCGTCGTCGCGGTGCGCCATGGACCGGCCGAGGTCCGCGACCCGGCCCGGTGGCCGGACGATGACATGCGCCCGCTCACCCGCAAGGGAGAACAGGAGACCCGGAAGGCCGCGAAGGGCCTTGCCCACGTGGTCGGCCGAGCCGACCATGTGGCCTCCAGCTCGGCCGATCGGGCGATGCGCACGGCGCTCCTCATCCAGCGAGAGCTCGAGGAGGCGCCGTCCCCCGAAACCTGGGAGGAGCTCGCGCCCGGGAACCTTCCGACCCCCATCTTCGACCGGATCCGCCGAGCGGCCCGACCGAAGGAGACGGTGGTCCTCGTCGGGCACGAACCGACGCTCGCCGAGTTCGTCGGGGAAGCATTGACGGGCGAGGGGCTCTCTGTGGTTCACCTCACGAAGGGCGGCGCCGTCTGCCTCGAGTTCACGAACTCGGTGCGGCCGGGCGCGGGCCGACTCGTCTGGTGCTTGACCCGTAAGCAGCTCGCCGCGAAGCGGAACTAGACGCGTCCGGCGCGCCGCAGCGTCTATTGGATCGAACGACGGAACGGGACCCGCGGGGTCCCGTAGAGCGGTGTGACGAGGCGCTGGACGTCCGCGTGGACCTGTTCGGGCATCCGGCTCGCGTCGACGGTCCGGAAGCCGTACTTCGAGGCCATCCACTCGAACTCCTTCGAGAGGAGGTCCTGGTACAGGAAGAAACTCTCGAAGAGGTCCCGGGAGAGACAGAGGTCCATCCCGGACTCCCAGTAGTCGAGCGAGCCGTACTTTCCGATCGCGCGGTGGAGCAGGATCTCCGGCCGCGCGTCCAGGAAGATGATGAGGTCCGGGCGCACGGCGAATCCGTAGAGCTGCCGGGCGTACTCGCGCGACGCGCCCCGCGCGATCGCCCGCGCCATCAACGTGTAGATGTACCGGTCAGCGAGGACCGTGCTACCGGCGGCGAGCGCCGGGATGATCTTGTTCTCGAGCTGGTCCGCGAAGTCGGCGGCGTACAGGAGCGCCATCGTCGTCGAGGCGAGCGTGTGGCCCTGCTTCGCCCGGTCGATCTCGCCGCTTACCAGGTCGGAACGGCGAAGCCCCGTGTCGACGACCGCATGGCCCGCCACCTCGAGCCAATCCCGGAGGAGCGCGACCTCCGTCGTCCGGCCGGAGCCGTCCGCCCCCTCCACGACGATCAGCCTCCCGACGAGCGCGTCGTCGGTCATCCCGGGGAGCCGGGTCCCGTACGTCCTATCCGTCATGCATCAACCGGGTCCCCGTGGGGAACTTCGCGAGCAGGGGCTTGAGATCGGCGCGCAGCTCCGCCTGGATCGCCTCGACCGGGCGGGTAGAGTCGACCACGCGGAACTCGTCCGTCGCCGCGATCCGGTCGTACTCCCGTTTCAAGCGGCCCTGGAACCGCTGATAGCTCTCGACGAGGTCGTCCGAGAGCCCGAGGTCCATGCCCGCCTCGTAGTAGTTCATCTTCAGCCGGGAGGCGAGCTTCCGCTTCAGGGTCACCACGACCGGCACCCGGAAGTAGAAGACCCGGTCCGGTCGGGGCGCGAACGAGTAGATCATCCGGACCCAGGCCGGGTCGCATCCGCGCGCCGCGTCCCGAACGAATGCGGTGTAGGCGTACCGATCGCAGACGACGAGGTACCCCGCCCGCAGCGGTGGCAGGATCTTCCGCTCGAACCGGTCCGCGAAGTCGACCGCGTGGAGGAGGGAGAACGTCGTCGGGGTGAGCAGGCCCTTCTTCTTGCCCCGGCGGATGGTGCTAGAGACCAGCTCGGAGGAGTTCCACTCCGTGAAGAAGACCCGGTAACCGTTCGACTGGAGCCACTTCCCGAGAAGCGCCGCCTGGGTCGACTTTCCGCTCCCGTCGAGCCCTTCGAAGACCAGGAGGCGGCCGGGGTAGCCGTGGTTCGGGGACGGGACCGCCGGCGTCTCAGGCATCGCGATATCGCACCTCGAGCTCGAAGACCCGTTCCATCGGTTTGCGAACCTTCTCGGCCCACCGGGGGGGAAGCGTCGTATTACCGGGCGTAGAAAAGCTCACCGCCAGCGCGCTTCCGTCCCCCGTGAGAGCGAACTTCGGCCGGGCGGGCGCGA
This sequence comes from Thermoplasmata archaeon, assembly GCA_035625085.1. GTDB lineage: Archaea > Thermoplasmatota > Thermoplasmata > Lutacidiplasmatales > UBA184 > Lutacidiplasma. Next base: position 11,799 of record DASPQG010000060.1, on the reverse strand, counting down.
GGAGTTCCGCGACCCCGAGGATCGCCCCGAGCCGGACCGCGTTCTCGAGGTCCGGCGCCTCGATGATCGGGAGATACTGCTTCTTCCACTCGGAGGGCGCCGGGTTCCCCTCGTGCAGGTAGGCGGCCATCGAGGCAAGGATCACCTCCCGCTGGTCGAGCCCCCAGATCGGGTAGTTCTGGATCAGGTAGGCGGAGTGACGAGCGTGGTTCCACAGATCGACGGCGACCCCGGAATCGTGCATCCACGCGGCGACGCGGAGGGCGAGCGCCTCGCTCGCCCCACCCTTGAAGCGACCCGCGAGGACCCGGAAGAGTCCCGTGGCCGCCTCGGCGACCTCCCGCCCGTGCTGGAGGTCGAAGGCGAACGACTCCGAGGCGGCGGTCGCGGAGCGTTGGGCGAGGATCTCCGCCGGAGCGGGGAGCTCGGCCCCGATCGACTCGAGGGCGATCCCCTCGCGGATCCCGGTTCCCGACACGATGATCCGGTCGGCCTCCACGGCCCGGATCAGCTCGGAGAAGACGACAATCCCCGCGAGCACGACGTCCGCCCGGTCGCTGCCGATCCCGGGAATCGACCGGCGCCGGGCGCTCGGCATCTCCCCGAGAAGCTCCTCGAGCGCCTCGATGTCCGCCTCGTAGAGGGGATAGCCGTGCACGCGCCGCACCGGGTAGTCCCGGAACTCGATCGCCGCCCGGGCGAGCGAACGGACCGTGCCGCCGATGCCGAAGATCCGGTACTGGGCCCCCCCAAACGCCTCGAGGACCGAACCGAGGGTCTCCCGGACGTGTTCCCGGAGCGCGTCGTACTCCCGACGCTTCGGGGGATCGTGGTCGAAGAACCGCTGGGAGAGGCGGAGCACCCCGAGCGGGAGGCTCACCGAATTGCGGAGCCGGCCGTCCCGGACCTCGGCGAGCTGGAGCGATCCCCCGCCCAGGTCGCACACGAGGTCGTTCGAGAGCTGCCACGCACTCGCGATCCCGAGGTAGGCGTACCGGGCCTCCTCGGTCCCCGAGATCGTGCGGAGGGTGACACCGGTCGCGCGGGCGACATCCCGGACGAACTCCGAGCCGTTCGGCGCGTCGCGGATGGCGCTCGTCGCCACCGCGAGGGTCTTCGGCACCTTGAGAGACCGAATCGTCCGGGCGAACCGACGCACGGTCGCGATGCCCCGCACCATCGCTTCGGGCGAGAGGCTGCCGTCCGCCGACGTGCCCGAGCCGAGGCGGGTCGAGTCCTTGGTCTCGTAGATCGCCCGCACCGAGCCCGAGTTCGAGGTCTCGAAGACGACACAGCGGGCCGTGTTCGACCCGACGTCCATCACGCCGACGGCGGATTTCGTCCGGCTGGACGGACCGTCCCGCTCGAGGTCGGCGAGACGGATCCGATGCATGGCCTACCCACAACCGCTCCTCGCTAAGAGGCCTCGGGTAAACCCGGGCCGACGAACGATTCCTCCGAATAGTTTACGTGAAGGACCCGGTGAGGTCGGTAAGGAGGTCGGATGGCCCCATCGGACACCGTCTCCGGAGTGCGACCCGAGCGTGTCGCTCGGGAGATCGCGCGTATTCTCGATGAGGTGACGAACTCGACCGACGTGGTGATCGCCTCCCATCAACCCTCGCCGGAGAGCCTGCATCGTCTGCACCGCCAGATGCGGAAGTTGCGCACCGGGCTCGCCCTCTGGGAGGCACTGCTCCCGAGCGCCGAACGCGATCTCCTGCACCCGCTCAACGTGCGGATCAAGCGCCTCTCGAGGCTCGTCGGCCGCATTCGCGACCGGGACATCGCCCTCTCGCTGCTCGAGCGGTTCGACCGGGGGGCCGCCCGCCGTCGTGACATCGCCCGGGTGGAGCGGTACCGAAAACGGGTCCAGGACGACGCGCACACCGGCCGGGAGCTGCTGCGGGCCTTCCTCCGGTCGGAGCGCCAGGCCCGGCTTCTGGACGATGTGGGGGAGCGACTGCGCAGTCTGCCACGGGCCGGGTCGTTCCGCGACCCCCATCGGGCGGTCGTGCTCGCCCACACCCGGACCGACGACAACCTGCGCCGCGCCCACCGCAAGGCAGTGCGACGCCCCTCGATGGAGCGGTTGCATCGCCTCCGGATCCGGATCCGCCGCGCCCGTCAGTTCTCCGACCTCGCGGTCGCGCTCGATCCCCGGCACGAACGCCGGTTCTCGTCCTCGATGGTCCGGCTGCAGAAGGATCTCGGGGACCTCCACGATCTGGACATGATCCTCGTGGGGCTCGAGAAGGACGTCGCGAGGACCGCGTGGGCGAAGGCCCTCCGGCAAGAGCGGCGCCGACGTCGACGGGCGATCCTGAAGCAGCTCGAGTCGGCATTCCGGCTGCCGCCGAAGCCCAACGCGGCCCCTATCCCTCGCCGCTGACGGGCCTTCGTCGCGTTATGACCGCACCACGCTCGGATGGGACGATGCCCGACGCGGAGACGAGCGACCTCTCTAGTGCGGTCCGCGCCGCCCTCGGGGAGACCGGTCCGATCGGTGCGACCGTACGCCAGATCGCGACCCAGATCGATGGGGCGCCCGAACGGGTCGCCGCAGTCCTGGACGCCCTTCGACGTCAGGGGGATGTGCTGCGGATGGGGCGGGGACTCTTCGTCCTCCGGGACTTCGAACGACTCGCGGAACGGGACGACTTCGTCGACCCCGCCGCGTTCGTCGAGCGGCTCTCGCGCGAGAACGGCGTGACGCTCGGGAGGTACGCCGGCGCGATCACCTTCCGTTCGAACGAGTCGCTCCCGGTGCACCGATGGTGGCCGTACGTTCAGGGGTACTCGGCGGAGTTCGTTGCGGGAGTCCTCGGTGCCGCCGATCTCCCCCGGCGGGCCACGGTGCTCGACCCGTTCTCGGGAAGCGGCACCACGCTCGTCGAGGCACGTCGTGCGGGGGCCCACGCGGTCGGCACGGAGCTGCTCGCACCCGCCGTGCTGGCGGCCCGGGTGAAGACGACGTTCGAGCTCGACCCGACGGCCCTACTCCGGGCCGCGACGCGGACGCTCGCTCGGGCGAAGGCGCGGCCGCCGGGAGCGCTCCCGTTCCTGCGAGAGACCCGGCGCCAGTTCGCACCGAAGACCCTGCGCGACCTCACCCGCCTGAGGGACGCTCTGCCACCGGAGGGGACGCCTCTCGCGAACGCCCTCCGGCTCGCGTTTGGCCGAATCTTAATCCCGGCGAGCCGCCTCCATCGCTCGCCGTGCCTCGGGTACGGGAAGCGGACCGAGGACGCATCGTCCGACCCGTTCGACCGGTTCCAAACCGCCGTGGAGGAGATGGCGGACGACCTCGCCACCCTCGCGGTCGACCGGGGCCGCTGGGGTCCTCCGGCGGAGGTCTCGGCCCGCGACGCGCGCACCGGGGGCTGGCGTTCCCGCTCGGTCGCGCTCGCGGTTACGAGCCCGCCCTACGTCAACGGGATGGACTACGTGATGAACTACAAGGTTGACCTCGCCTGGCTCGGCTACGCCCGTTCCTACGCGGACCTCGCGGCGATCCGCCGGGCCCAGGTCGCCTGCGACAACTTGCCCCGTCGCGAGGCGGCCCCGTATCTCGACACGAGTGCCGTGGACGATGCGTGGCTCGCGGAAATCCTGGGCCGGATCCGGGAGAACCTCTTGCGGAAGGGAACGTACCGACGCAACGACATGCACGCGATCGTTCACCGCTACTTCGCCGACCTTCGCCCGGTGCTCGACGGGGTCTACCGCGCCCTGGTTCCCGGTGGGCGGTTCGTCGTGGTCGTCGGGGACTCTCTGCTCGTGGGCACGTACGTGCCCGGGGACCTCCTCTTCGCCCGTCTTGCCGCCGCCCGAGGCTTCCGCATCGTGTCGGTCGAGGTGGCGCGACGCCGCCGGAGCGGCCAGCGCCGCAGCTTCGAGCTCCGGGAGTCGATCGTCACGCTCGAGCGGCCGCGCTCCGCGGGCTAGTTCGATCGCGCGAGCCTTTTTCGGTCGGGGCCGCGCTACCAACTCCGGATGTTCTGCCCCATCTGCGGCCGGGTGATGAGCGGCCCGACCTCGCCGAACGTGCCGTATCCGATGTACGTCTGCGGGCACGATGGTGTCGTCTACGACCGGCGGCGCGACGCCTGGCACGGTCTCCCCGAGGTCCGGGACCGGCTCTGCTGCCCGATCTGCGGTGGGGTCATGGAAGTCGAGCCGAAGGAGCCGCCGTTCCGGGTCTTCTTCTGCTTCCAGTGCGGCACGACCTTCGACAAGGAACAGGGGACGTGGTACGGGCTCGCCTACCACTTGACCCCGTGACCGGGACGCCGTCGGTTCCGCTCGAGGCAAACCCTTAACGGGGGGCGATGCGCGTGGTCAGCTAGCCAAAAGAGGGGAAATGCCGCCCCCAGGGTCCCCGCCGAAGTTCCTGGAGCCGTTGCTCGGAATCGTCTTCGACCTAGACGGAACGCTCGTCCTTTCGCACCACGACTTCGGAAGGATGCGCTCGGAAGTGATCCGCATCGCCGAGCGGTACGGCGTGGCCCCCGGCCATCTCTCCGTCCAGGATCCGATCCACCGAATCGTCGAGGCGGCGCGGGAGGAGATGCGGAACTCGAGCGCACCCGACGGGGTCCTGTACCGGTTCGAAGCGGACTACCAGAAGAGCATCGACGCGATCGAGCTCGAGGCGCTTCCGAGGACGGTCGCCCGGCCCGGCGCCACGGCGCTCCTCAAGACCCTCTCCGACCGGGGGTTCCGGCTCGGGTTGCTCACCCGCAGCTCGGAGACGTTCGCCCGCCAGGCGCTCGTCCGCTCCGAGCTCGCCCCGTACTTCGGCTACCTGAGGAGCCGCAGCACCGCGGGCCCGGCGAAGCCGTCGCCCGAGGCGCTCCTTCTGCTCCTCAAGGACATGGAGATCCCGATCGACCGGGCGCTCTACGTGGGAGATCACCTGCTCGACGCGGAGTGTGCCCGACGCGCGCGGGTCCGCTTCTACGCGGTGATGCCCGACCCGACCGAGGCCGAGGCGACCCACTCGACGATGAGCGAGGACCGGTTCCTCGCCGCCGGCGCCTCCGCGATCGCGAAGGACCTTCCCGAGCTCACCCGCCACCTGACAATCGCCACCCCGCCGCCGCTCCTGGGATAGAGCACCCAGCCCTCGGGCGAGCACCACCAGTTCACAGATGCGACGCCCACGCGTGGATGACGGCCCGCTCGGCGGTCGCCCACGCCTCGGGGATCTGATTCCAGCCGTTCCGCTGGTCTCCGACGCAGTAGAGGCCGGGGATCGGCTCGCCCGTCGCCTCCGCGATCGCCCGGCAGTCCTCGTCTGTCACGACGTACCCATCGTCATCGAACCGGCAGCCGAGCGAGCGCGGGATCGCCTGGTGCATGTCGTACCAGCCGAGGCCGCTGAATCCCCGGTCGTACGTTCGGTGGGTCCCGTCCGCGAACCGGACCCCGAACTGCTTCTCCCGAATCCCGTCGAACCCGACCATCTCGGGCTCGACATGCGCGATCCCGTGCTCCGCGAGCGCCGCGAGGAGCGCCGAGCGATCCGGCTCGGGCACGCCGTCGAGGAGGGGCTTGCCGTGGGTGAGAAGCTCGACCGACTTCGGATGGAAGAGGAGGATGTCGAGCGCGGTGCGCGCCGCGAACGCGTCGTGGCCGATCACGGCCACGGTCTTTTCGACGAGATCCCACCCGTCGCAGAAGAGACAGAAGTCGACGATCGCCTGGTTCGCCCACGGGAAGATCGGATCGATCTTCCCCCCGACCTCGGGAATCCGGTCGACGACCCCCATCGCGAGGATGACCGCCCGGCCCCGCGCGACCTGGGTTTGCTTCAGCCACTCGAACGTGACGGCGAAGCCGTCCGCTTCCTTCGCGACCGCAGTGACCTTGGCCGGGGTGAAGTAGCCAATCTGTGCGTCGTGCTTGCGCACCGCCGCGATCTGTTGGTCCAAGAGATGGTGTCCCGACACTCCATCCGGGAAGCCGGGGATGTTGGCCATGTGAGGAGCGTAGTACGACCGGGAGTACTTCGGTCCCCGATCGAGCAGGGCGACCGAATGCTGGAAGAGCGCGGCCTTCACCGCCGCCTGGAGGCCGGCATGCCCGCCGCCCACGACGACGAAGTCGTACCGCTCCTTGAGGCGGGGGAACCCCGGCATCGCCGCTCGCGCGCAGCCGGCGGAGGGATTTGATGCCTCGCCGGGAGGGGCGAATCCGCCGGTCGACCGCCCATCCCCTGGGCGCCCGACGGCAAGCGTTAAGGCCCAATCCTTTTGTCGAGGGCCCTCGGGTTGTTAACGCCCGTGCCGAATCGCCCCGGACAGGAAGGCCTCCGGGGGACCCTTTTTCTTGAGGATGGGACCCGGTTCGAGGGGGAGGGGCTGGGTGCTCCGACCCGGCGCGTCGGCGAGGTCGTCTTCACGACCGGAATGGTCGGTTATCCAGAGTCGCTCACCGACCCCTCGTTCCGTGGCCAGATCCTGACGTTCACCTATCCGCTCATCGGGAACTACGGGGTTCCCCGGGCCCAGTCGCGGGACGGTTGGGGCCTCCCGGTCCTCGAGAGCGAGGAGATCCAGGTCCGAGGGGTGGTGCTGCGGGGCACCACCGCCCCGAGCCACTGGTCGAGTGACCGCTCCCTCGAAGCGTGGCTCACGGAAGAGGGCATTCCGGGGATCCGAGGGGTCGACACCCGACTCCTCACCCAGCACCTTCGGTCCGGTGGGGTCCTTCGAGGGGTCCTCGACGTGCGGAGCGCGGACGACGTGCCGAGCGATGAGGAGCTCCGGCGGACGATCGCGAAAGCGCCAGGGTACGCCGAGGAGAACTACATGGCCGAGGTCGCTCCCGAGCGCCCGAAGCTCCTCGGTCCGCCGAAGGCGCCGCTCGTGGCGGTGCTCGACTGCGGCATCAAGGCGAGCATCCTCCGGGCGCTGCTCGACCGGGGGCTCGCCGTGTTGCGGCTCCCCTACGACCAGCCGGTGCCGACCCGCTGGGACGGCCGCCGCGTCGTCGGTCTACTGGTCGGGAACGGACCCGGTGACCCGGCCGAGCTGGCCGCGACGATCGAGGAGCTCCGCCGACCGTCGACCCGTTCGCTGCCCACGCTCGGGATCTGCCTTGGGCACCAGCTGTTGGCCCTCGCGCGGGGCGCCACGACGTTCAAGCTGAAGTACGGGCACCGGGGGCAGAACAAGACGATCTGCTTCAACGACGGCCGCGCGTTCATCATGAGCGAGAACCACGGATACGCGGTCGACGCGCACTCGCTTCACGGAAGCGGTCTCGACCTCTGGGCGACGAACCCGGACGACGGGACGCTCGAGGGGTTCCGGGACCGAACGGGGCGGGTCCTCGCGTTGCAGGGCCACCCCGAAGGGCACCCCGGCCCGCAAGAGGCCGGATTCGTCTTCGACCGGTTCGTCGGGAAGGTGAAGCGGCGCCCATGACCCCCTCGCTCCCCGCGAAGGTCGTCCTGCTCGGCAGTGGGGCGCTCAAGATCGGCGAGGCGGGGGAGTTCGACTACTCGGGAAGCCAGTGCTTGAAGGCCCTCGAGGAGGAAGGGGTCTACTCGGTCGTCATCAATCCCAACATCGCCACGCTGCAGACTGATCCGCCGAAGCGAGGCCGGGTCTACTTCCAGCCGCTCACCCCGGAGTTCGTGGCCCCGATCCTGGCGTCCGAACGCCCGGACGGGATCCTCCTCTCCTTTGGGGGACAGACGGCGCTCAACTGCGGTGTCCAACTCTCCGACCAGGGAATCCTCCGACGAACGTCGACCCGAGTGCTCGGGACCCCGCTCGCGGGGATCCGGGCGACCGAGGACCGGGCGAAGTTCGTCCAGGTGATGGGGAAGGCCCGTGTCCCGACCCTCCCGAGCAAGGCTGTCTACTCGGTCGAGGAAGCGCTCTCCGCCGCCGAGACGCTCGGTTTTCCGGTGATGGTCCGGGTCGCCTTCACGCTCGGGGGCCGTGGGGGCGGGGTGGCACGGACGAAGGAGGAGCTGCGCGACGTGGTCGCCCGCGGGATCCGCCAGAGCCCGGTGGGGCAGGTCCTCCTCGAGCGGTACGTGGGGGAGTTCAAGCAGCTCGAGTACGAGGTCGTCCGGGATGCCCGGGGGAATACGCTCACCGTCTGCAACATGGAGAACGTACTCGGGATGCGCGTCCACACCGGGGACAACGTCGTCATCGCCCCGAGCCAGACGCTCACCGACTTCGAGTACCAGATGCTCCGCCAGGCCGCCTTGCGGGCCGCGGAAGCGTGCGGGATCGTCGGCGAGTGCAATATCCAGTTCTGCCTCGACCCCGGGAGCGAGGAGTACTACGCGATCGAGGTGAACGCCCGGCTCTCTCGCTCGAGCGCGCTCGCGAGCAAGGCGACGGGGTACCCGCTCGCCTACGTCGCGGCGAAGCTCGCGCTCGGCTATACGCTCCCCGAGTTGAAGAACCGCATCACGGGGGTCACGACGGCCGCGTTCGAGCCCGCCCTCGACTACGTGGTGGTGAAGCTCCCGCGCTGGGACCTCGACAAGTTCGAGCGCGCCGATCGGCGCCTCGGCCCGGCGATGAAGTCGGTCGGCGAGGTGATGGGCATCGGGGCCTCGTTCCCCGAGGCTGTATCGAAGGCGGTCCGGATGGGTGACCCCCGGGCGGATCTCCTTCCGCCCGTCCCGGTGCGATCGCGCGAGGAGATCGTCCGGGACCTCGTTTCGCCCACCCCCGAGATTCTGTTTCGCGTCCTCGAGGCGCTGCGCGCCGGGATCCCGCCGGAGGAAGTGAGCCGCCTCGCGGTCATCGACCGCTGGTTCGTCGACGCGCTCGCGGAGATCGAGTCGACCGAACGGACGATCACGGACGCTGGGGGGGCCGAGCTCTCCCCCCGCCTCCTCAAGCGCGCGAAGGAGCTCGGCCTATCGGACCGGGCGGTCGCTCGTGTCGCCCATCTCGACGAGGAGGAGGTCCGCCGTCGCCGGCTGGCCGCCGGGATCCGGCCGCGCGTCCGAATGATCGACACGCTCGCCGGGGAGTGGCCCGCGCGGACCAACTACCTCTACCTCACGTACCGGGCCGAGGCCGACGACGTGCGCCCGATGCCAGCCGGCTCGGCGCTCGTCATCGGGGCCGGGCCGTACCGCATCGGCTCGAGCGTCGAGTTCGACTGGTCGACGATGAACCTCGTCGACGGCCTCAAGGCGGAAGGGGTCCCGGGCGTCGCGGTGCTCAACTCGAACCCCGAGACCGTTTCGACCGACTACGACCGGTCGGACCGGCTCTACTTCGAGGAGATCACGCTCGAACGCGTCCGGGACATCCAGGACTTCGAATCGTTCGACGGGGTCGTCACCTGCGTCGGAAGCCAACTCGCCCAGAACCTGACTCCCCTCCTCGACATGTGCGGGGTGCCGATCCTCGGCACCGCTTCCGCGTCGATCGACACGGCCGAGAACCGGGCCGAGTTCGCGCGCCTCCTCGAGAAGCTGAAGATCCCGCAGCCCGCGTGGCGGGCGTTCACGACCGTCGAGGAAGCGAGCGCGTTCGCGGACGACGTCGGGTACCCCGTTCTCGTGCGACCGTCGTACGTCCTGAGCGGCCAGGCGATGCGGGTGATCGCGGGTCGCAACGATCTCGGCCGTTTCCTTTCCGAGGCGGCGCGGGTCTCGCCGGAACACCCCGTCGTGATCACGAAGTTCATCGAAGGAGCCGACGAGCTCGAGCTCGATGGGATTTCGGACGGGGAGCGGGTGCTGGTCGGGGGGATCCTGGAACACGTCGAGCGCGCCGGGGTCCACTCGGGGGACGCGATCTTCTGCCTGCCACCGCGGCACACCCCGCGGGAGGTCCAGGAGGAGCTCCTCGATGCGGCCCGGGCGCTCGCCCGTACGCTGCGCATCCGCGGCCCGTTCAACGTCCAGTTCCTCGTGAAAGACCGAGCGTACCAGGTGATCGAGCTCAACCTCCGGGCGAGCCGATCGCTGCCGTTCCTGACGAAGGCGACCGGGGTGCCGCTCCTTCGGGAGGCGGCGCGGGCAATGCTCGGTACGCCGCTCTCCCAGGAGGGGGTGGCCCCGGTCCCCGCGGGCCGCTGGGGCGTGAAGGTCCCGCAGTTCTCGTTCCTCCAGCTGACCGGCTCCGATCCGCTCCTCGGGGTCGAGATGCAGTCGACGGGCGAGGTCGCCTGCTTCGGGCCGACGTTCTCGGACGCGCTCGTGAAGGCGCTCGTGGCGACCGGGGTGAAGCTGGTCCCCCGCCGTGGGAACGCATTCCTCTCCGTCGGCGGGCCGGCCCTCAAGGAGCAGCTCCTTCCGACCGCCGAGCGCCTCCGCGCCCTCGGCCTCGGGATCAGCGCGACCGAGGACACCCAGGCGTTCCTCGCGACGCGAGGGGTCCGGGGGGTGCACGTCCTCCACAAGGTCTCCGAGCCGGACCGGCATCCGAACGTCCTCGAGGCGCTCGACGGCGGCGGGATCGACCTGCTCCTCAACGTTCCGCTCTCGCTCACCCAGGAGAAGTTCGAGCGGATGCTCGAGGACGAGTACGTCCTCCGCCGGCGGGCGGTCGAGCTCGGGATCCCGCTCTTCACGAGCTTGGAGGCGTTCGCCGCCTACGTCGAGGGGGTCGCCTGGCTGGAAGAGCACCCGCTCACGAGCGACCCGCTCTACGGGACGCCCGAGCCCGGGTCCGCGCCGGGGGAACGGCCGGCGGGGATCCCCGTCGTGCCCCGGCGCAAACGCCCGCGGCCGCGCCGCGCGCGGCGACGGACCTGAGCCGATCCGTCCGTGCCCCGTTACAGGGGGAACTTCGTCAGCGAGTACTCCGGAATGATCGTCGAGGTGTCGATCACCTCAGGGATCCCCCGGATCTTCTCCGTCACGAAGTCGAGGACCCGCCGCTTGTTCGCCGTCGTCGGCTGGAAGTCGAGCACGACCAGGATGTCCCAGTCGCCGGTCAGGAAGTGGAGCTCCTTCACCTCGGGCAGGGTCTCGAGGAGACGGCGGATCTTGTCGAGGTCCCCGCCGCGCACCTTGAGGTAGGAGAACGCCCGGACGCTCTTGAGGTCGGCCGGCATGATCGCGGCGAGCTCGTCCTCGGTGAACGCCTCGATCCCCTCGAGACGGCGGCCGAGGGGCGAGATCAACACCGGGAACTTCTGGACCCCGCGGAGGTGCTCGGCGACGAGCCGCTCGAGCCGCCCGACCCGCTCGATGTCGACAACCCGGACGTGATAGCCGCGCTGTGCGGCGACGTCTTCGGTGAGCGCCTGGCACCGGGCCTGGTCGTCCGACAGGAAGAGGACCGTCTGCTCGGCGACTGCCTCGCCCCCGGGGGAGGGCGCCGGCTGGCTCCCGCCCACGAGAAACCCTTCCGCCAGCGGTTGAGCGGGTCGGTAGAACGACGTGACGGCTTTCTTCGACTGGACGTAGAGCGTCAGCTCGCGACTGTCATCGGGCATGGTGGTCGAGCTAAGAGCCGGTGGGCCTATTTAATCAAAACCCGAGAAGGGCCCCCGCCCAGAGGGCGGGGGAAGAGGTTCGGTCGGTTCCGGTCGAAACCGGTCGGCCGCGCTCGCTAGCCGGGGGCCAGTTAGTAGCGCTTGTAGGAGTCAGAGCGCTCGCGCCCTCCGCCCCCACCGCCGCCACCGCCGCCGCCACCGTAGCGCCCGCCGCCGTATCCGCCGCCGCCGCCACCGCGGTCACGGTAGCCGCCGCCGCCGAACGACCGGCGCTCGCTCTCGAACTCCTGCTGGCTCATGTCGAGCGTCTGGTTGACCTCGGCGATCGCCTCGGTCGACTTCGACAGGTTGCCGTAGCGGCCC
>DASPQG010000059.1:0-6623 GCA_035625085.1 Thermoplasmata archaeon | reverse complement strand
TCCGAGGGGTCGAGGCGCGGGGTTCGTTTCCGCCCAAAGACATAAAAGGGTCGGACCCGCTCGGCGGTCGGCGAGAACGGGCCATGCTGGTCGAGATGACGGAGCTCTTGGGGCGACAGGTCTACACGCCGGACGGACGACTGCTCGGCGACGTGGACAACGTGGTCGTGGACGTCGAAGCCGCCAAGGTCGATGGCCTCTACATCGACGAGACCAGCCCGATGTTAGTCGAGGACTCCCGGCCCACGAGCATCCCGTACCGGTGGGTGTCGGCGGTCAACGACGTGGTCCTCCTGAAGTACTTCCCTCGCCGGGTGTCCGTCAAGAAGACCTCGGCGCGGGCGCCGAAGGAAGAGGCCCCCGCCGCCCCCGCGCGGTAGCGCTGCGGGGATAGCCAAGCTTGGTTAACGGCGCAGGACTTAAAGGGCGGTCACCGCCGAAGAGATCCTGCCGCGCAGGCGTTCGCCGGTTCAAATCCGGCTCCCCGCTTCGCCCTCGCCCCGGCCCGCAGGGGTCATCTGACCCGACCGGATTCTCGGCCGTGCGTCGAGAGGAGCTCGTTCGCCGCATCGAGGCGGTCCCGCTGCCGCCGGATCCTTCCGCCCCGCTCGAGCAGGTCGGCACCCCGGCGGAGGCGGCCGCGGACCTTCTGGGGATCCTCGATCGCCGGTTCGGGCTCGCCGGCCGCTCGGTGACGGACCTCGGCTGCGGCACGGGGCGCCTCGCGATTGGCGCGGCCCTGCTCGGCGCCGGGCCGGTGACCGGGGTCGAGGTCGATGCCCGACTGATTCCCCTGGCTCGGGCCGCCGCGCGCGCCGCGGGCATTTCGGTCGAGTTCCAAGGGTCGGATGTCGCGGAATGGAACCAACCGGCGGACTTCGTCGTCATGAACGCGCCGTTCGGTGCGCAACGGCGGCACGCCGACCGGCCGTTCTGGGATCGGGCACTCACCCTCGCGAGAACGGCGGTGGGCGCGTTCGCCTCCGCCGCGTCCCGAACCTTTATAGCGCGTACCGCGCTCGACCGCGGCGCTCAGATAATCGAGGTCGAACCGGTTCCCTGGAACCTGCCGCGGACGTTCCCGCACCACCGTGCGGCGAAGGTCCGGCTCGCCGTCGATCGCTGGGTGCTCGCAACGGAACCGAAACCATGACCCCCCCGAACGAAGAGTCGAAGCTTGTCCTGCCCGGCGACTACCTCGGCACCGCGGAGGAGTTCCTGCCCGGCCGCGGTACCTACGAGAACCGCGGACGGATCTACGCCTCGGTGCTCGGTACGTCCCACGTCGACCCGAGGGACCGGACGGTGCGGGTCGAGGCCCGCAACGCGGTGCCCGAGATCCAAGAGGGCGAGATTGTCTACGCGCGGGTCGACGAGATCAAGACCGCGATGGCCATCTGCACGATCCTGAGCACGTCCGCGAGCCGCCGGCCGGTCCCCGGCGAACCGGAAGGGACCGTCCACGTCTCGAAGGCGAAGGAAGGGTACACGGAATCGCTCGCGAACGAGTTCGCGGTGGGCGACATCCTCCTCGCGAAAGTCCTCCAGTCCCATCCCTCCGTGAAGCTGACGACCGCCCCGTCCTCTCTCGGGGTGGTTTCGGCTCGCTGCCAGGTCTGTCACAACCTCCTGACTCGGCGCGCAAAGGGTCTCGAGTGCCCGCGGTGCGGCCACCGGGAGCAGCGCAAGCTCGCCCACGGACCCGCGTTCCCGACCGGCGCGTCGGACAGCGCGAATGCCCGCTGACGAGGAGCGGCGTCTCGCGGCGCTCGTCCGGGCGCACGACCGCTGGCGCGGCCGGGAAGTGTTCAACCTTCTGCCGAGCGAGAACGCGATCTCGCCGACGGCGAGGCGGTACCTCGCGAGCGACCTCGCCGGGCGCTATACGCTCCCGATGACCAGCGAGTTCGAGGGCGAGAAGCTCGACAACAGTTACGCGGGCACCCGCTACACGGACGAGGTCGAGAAGCTCGCGAACGCGGCGGCGGCCCGGGTCTTCCGGGCCCGGTGCGCGACCACTCGACCGCTCTCAGGCCACATCGCCGCCCTATCGGCCCTCGTGCCGCTCCTGCCCCCGAAGTCACGCCTGCTCGCCATCCAGCCGTCCGAAGGCGGCTACGACGGCTACGCCCCGGGGTACATTCCGGCGGTTTTCGGCTACACGGTGCGGCCTCTGCCGGCCACGGGTCCCGGCCACCAGGTCCGGGCCGAGGAGGCCATCGACACAATCCGCCGAGAACGTCCGAACGCCGTGATCCTGGGCCAGAGTTTCTTCCTGTTCCCGTACCCTCTACGGGCGATCGCCGAGGAGGCCCACGCCCACGACGCGCTCGTCTTCTACGACGGGTCCCACGTTCTCGGGCTGATCGCCGGGGGCGCCTTCCAGGATCCGCTGCGGGAGGGTGCGGACATCCTCTACGGGAGCACGCACAAGTCGTTCTTCGGACCCCAGGGCGGACTCCTCGTCACCGACCGGGAGGACCTCTTCGGGCAACTCGACCCCGCCCTCGTCTGGCGGATCTTCGACAACGCCCACTGGAACCGGATCGCCGCGCTCGGCCAGACGCTCCTAGAGTTCGAACGGTTCGGCGCCGAGTATGCGCGAACCGTGGTCGCGAACTCGAAGTCCCTCGGACGGGCGCTCGTCGACCGGGGATTGCCTCTGGTCGCAGAGGTCGACGGGTTCACCGAGTCGCACCAGCTCCTCATCGACCGACCGCACCTCAGGTCCCAATACGGCCTCGGGGCCGGCACGTTCTCCCGTCGGCTCGAGAAGCAGCGCCTCCTCCTCGACCTCGTGGGGCGGATCGGGACCGCCGAGGCAAGTCGTCTCGGGCTCGTGCCCGAGGATATGCCCCGGCTGGCCGAGCTCCTCGTCCGCGGAGGCCTCCGAGGAGAATCCGTCGGCCGCGAGGTCCGGGAGTGGCGACGCACGTTCCGGACGCTCCGCTTCTCCTGAGCCGTTTCCGATGGTCGCTCCTGTCGCCCTCACCGGAGTGCCCGGAACCGGCAAGTCCACGGCCGCCTCCGCCCTCGCTCCCCGGGTGCGATCCGTCGAGGTGGGCGACCTCGCGGTCGGGTGGGGCCTCGCCCGGCGCGCGAGGGGATCGCTGACGGTCGACCTTGCGAGGATGCGCACCCGCTTCCGACGGAGTCCCCCGCGCGTCGAGCTCGTGGTCGGTCACCTCGCCCATCTGCTTCCGCTGCGGGACGTGATCGTCCTTCGCTGTCACCCGGAGGTTCTGGCGGCGCGTCTCGTCCGTTCGGGCCGAGGCTCCGCGCGGGACCGGCACGAGAACTACGTTGCGGAGGCGCTCGACGTCGTGCTGGCCGAGGCGGTCCGTCCGGGCCGTCGGGTCTGGGAGCTCGATACGACCGATCGATCCCCCGCGGCGGTCGCGCGCGAAGTCGGTCGACTGCTGCGTCTCCGGCCGCCGTCGAGCTATGGCCGGGTCGACTGGCTCGCCGACCGCCGGGTGACCGCGCACCTTTTGGAGCCGAGAGGGTAGGCGGGTCCGGATGGTCCTCGAGTCGCTGCGTGGCCGGTTCCAGCCGTACATCGCCCGCCTCGCGCGACCGTACCTCGGCTGGTCGCCCGGAACTTTGAGCCTGCTCGCCCTCCTGCTCGCGGTCGGGGCCGGAGTCGTGGCGTTCCTGGTCCGGTACACCACGCCGTACCTCTTCCTCGGGGTCGCGCTCCTCGTGTTCTTCGCGGGGCTGTTCGACGTACTCGATGGGGAGGTGGCCCGGACCACCGGTCGCTCCTCGGTCCGAGGAGATTTCGTGGACCACGTCTACGACCGGTACGCCGACGTCGCGATCTTGCTCGGGATCGCGGTCTCTTCGTACGCCAATCCCTTCCTCGCCCTGCTCGCGCTGGTCAGCCTCTTGCTCGTGAGCTACATGGGGACCCAGGCCCAGGCGGTCGGCCAGGGTCGGCTCTACGGTGGTCTCCTCTCCCGGGCGGATCGGCTCGTCGTGATTGCGGTCGCCACGTTCCTCGAGTTCGATTGGTCGCTCCCGTGGCCGTGGGCGACCTCCCTCCCGTGGTCGCGATTCCACGTGGGCGGGGTCGAGTTCACCGTGATCGACGTGGCGCTCGCCTACTTCGTCATCGCCGGCCAGTGGACAGCGATCGCCCGGGCGCTCCGCGTGTACCGGGCGCTTCCCCCGGGGGGCCCGGCGTAGCCGCGTCGTCCCGGTCGCCGCCGACCACCGCGCCGCCCCGGCGCCGGTAGTACTGAAGCGGGTGCCGAAGGGACGGGTCGAAGCACCGCTCGTCCCGGGACCGGTCCCGGGGATCGCTCGCCGTGGGATCCCCGTCGCGCGCACAAAGGCCGTGGCTGCGCAGGGTCTCGCATTCGGGCGGTTCGTACCCGCGGCCGCCGTCGCGCAAGGTGATGTGTTCGACCTGGTAGCCTGTCACGGATTCATCGAAGTCGGGGGCCCCCCGGTACGCGTCGACGATCGTCTCGAAGTCGGCGCCGGCGCGATGGAGGAACGCCGCGAGGGCGAACCGACCGGAGTGGGAGAGGTTCTCTCCCTTCTGAAGCGTCCGTTGCATCCGGCGGATGCAGGGGGGGAACAGCTCCGGTCGCAGCGGACCCCCGCGCAGCTCCGCGCGGGCCACCGGCGAAGGCATCCGCTCGGCGAGCTCGGTAAGAAGCTCCGTCTCGCGGCTCCGGACGTCCGCCACTACGTCGTCGGCGAGCGGCAGCGGCTCGGCGAGGCGGAGACGGACCGCCTCCTGCAGCAGCCGGGCGGCCCGGGCCGGCCGGACCACGACCGAGCCGCGGCGCACGGCCTGACGGGGAAGGCGGAACTCGGCCTCGCGGATCGGGACCGAAAGGCGAAGGTAGTCGACGAGCGGAACCTCGACACCGTCCGGACCCGGGGTGAGCGAGAAGCCGAGACGACGTGCGACTTCGGAGAGCTCCTCCACGGGGACGGCGGTGAGTCGCGCATGGTTGCGCTTCGCCTCCGCGACCGCCCATCGTCGGATCGCGGCCGGGGCCGTCGACGAGGAGAGCACCAGCCGCGCGAACAGGAACGAGAGGAAGCGGACACTCGGGTCGGCCCGGGCGAGCTCTTCGAGGTCGCGGGCGCCGCGCGGGTCGTCCGCGGCCGCGAGAATCCGGGCGCGTCCCAGAGCGCGGGCGGAAGCGAACGCCGGGTCGGCGAGGAGCGCCCGCACCGACACCGCCTCGGCGCCGAGGAGCGTCTCCGCCCCCGGTAGGAACGGGTACTCCGCGAAGAGCGAACGCTCGTCTAGAGGAGCCGAGGCACGATGAACTGCCATACGAGAAGCACCAGCACGAGGAACGACGAGACGGCGACGGCGCGGCCCGCGAACAGCTCGAGATGGGCCTCGTCCCAGCCGCGGCGTACCCGAGCGGCCACGGACGCCGCGAAATCGCGGAACAGAAGCCCTCCGTCGAGCGGCACGAGCGGAAGCGCGTTCGAGAGGCCGAGCAGGAGGTTCATCCACGCGAGCCAATACAGGGTGTTCGCGCCGATCCAGAAGACGGTCGGGTTGGTCCCCGCGAACGGACCGGTGAGGTGGAAGTAGTCCGCGGACGGACCCGAGACCGGCTCAAGACCTCCGAGCGGGAGGATGAGCCAGTAGATGGTCCCCACGAGGGGGCCCTGGTCGCTGCCGAGCGGCCAGACGAGCGTCTGCTTGAGCTCCGTCGGGGAAAGGAGCGACGGCTCCACCCCGAGGAAGCCCCGCGTCTTGTTGTTCGGGTTGGTCGCGAGCACCACGCTCGTGGTCACGGTGTGCCCGAGGCTCGACGCGTAGTAGACGAGCGGTACGGTCTCTCCAGGCGTCGTGTGCGAGAGCGCCGACTCGAACTGCGAGACCGTCGGGGTTGCCGTCCCGTTGATCGACGTGATGATGTCGCCGGGAGCGAGGGCGACGGTGAGGTTCGCGGCCGGCGTGTCGCTCTGGACCTTCGCCACGCCCACCCCGTTCGCGTTCGGGGCCACGGACGACGCGACGAGGCCCGAGAGGACGAAGAAGAACAGGATCGCGAGACCGAAGTTCGCGAGAACGCCGGCCGCTGCGACCCGGTCGCGCTTTCGGCGCGACGCGGCCATCATCTGCGCGTCGTCCTGTTCGACGAACGCGCCGATCGGCACGACGCACCAAAGAATCCCAAGGCTCTTCACCCCGATTCCCTGGGACCGGGCGACGACGCCGTGGCTGAGCTCGTGGAGGACAATGCCGATCACGAGCGCGATGATCCCGTAGCTGACCGGAATGAACGGATTGATCCCGGGCAGTCCCACGGCCTCCTGGGCCGTCGGGGCCTGGGCCGCCGAAATACGGAACGAGGCGATCGCTCCGAAGACGAGCAGTCCCACGATCACGGCCATCGCGATGGCGGCGAGCCCGATGCCGAGGTCACTGATTACGGTCCAGAACCGACGGAACCGCGCCCATCGGTCGAGTGCGGAGCGACCCCGCTGCGTCTTGATCATCAGGGCGGGGCCGAACAGCGAGAGCGGCCGGTCGGGACCGAGGCGACCGCTCCGATACAGAGCGTAGACGACTCCCGCGTACAGCAGTACTACGATGAGGGCGATCTCGTAACCGAGATAGGGGTCCACGGTGGGTTCCG
>DASPQG010000058.1:0-6613 GCA_035625085.1 Thermoplasmata archaeon | reverse complement strand
AGACCTCACGGCCCACGCTGGTGTACGGGTCCCAGAAGTGCGCCGCCTTGTCGATGACGAACGTATAGTTGGACCCGCTCACGAGCGTGTTGCCGTAGAGCTTCGTGCAGAGCGGGCTGCCCGGCACGCAGGTGGCCACCTGGGGGACGAAGTTGTTCCATGTCGGTCCGGAGTCGGTGCCGTTGAACGTGATGAGTGATTCGTCGAACGCTTCTCCGACCTCGTATCCGACGGAGTAGTAGTCCGCCGCGGGGTCAAGGTCCAGCGCGCCGCCCGGAATCACTTCGTAGTTATAGATCTCATTTGGGTGCGGAGTCCGCACGCTCGGCACTTTACACAAGGCGCAGCCCAACGCCACGCCCGCCGGTCCGACAAAGATGCCCCAGGTGAAGTTCTGGTACTCAGTCGCCGTACCGTGGACCGTGGCTCCGATCAGAGTGATTCCGTAGTATCCGGGGTTATCGAAGGTGTACGTCGCCTGGACGTAGATCGCCCCGCTCTTCAGCGCCGACTGAGTGCCTCCGGTCGCCGTAAGCGTCGGAGCACTCGCCGCCCAAGTGGTATTCGTGGGGAGCGCCGTGTACGTACCGTTCACCGTCACGGATCCCCCCGGAGAAATCCAACCGTACGGGCCCCCGGTAGTGTTGACCAAGGAAGTGGAGATGACCGGGAAGATTCCCTTGGAAATGCTGATCTGGGATGGGTTCACATAGAGCGACCCCAGCTGAGTGGGGCCGGTGTGGAGCGTGCCGGACGTATCGGTCGCGTTGGCGACCAGGGTATACAGGCCGGGCGTTCCGTAGATATACGTGAGGGAGCCCGTGGTGCCGCTCGCCGTGATTCCCGGGCCCCAAGTAATGGCATAGGTCTTGATCTTTTCAGAGCCAGTGACCCCGATGCTCGCCTGCAGCGAGGTTCCAACAGCAAGTTTCGAATATGTTTGACCGTAGCCGACCGTATACGGGATGAACAAGGTTACATCGCTGGTGGGCGATATTGTGCTAACGCACGCCGGAGAATTGATCGGCTCGCACGACTTCACCTGCTTGGTCGTGCTCGGCACCGAGCTGAGACCTCCGTAGGCCCCCGCCCCGGCGATGATGATCACGACCACCATGACGATTAGCGCTGTCGTGCTCGACATTCCGCGCCGATTCGTAACGATAGACGACCCAGCCGATTGTTCACCGCTCTGCATCGGTTCTCCGTCCCCAATTCGGGAACAAGAGACCAAATCGGGAGCTCCTATATATACTGTGACGACGGCCGCGCCGTCAGTAGCTCGCGGAGCTCACCTCACGTTCTCCGGGCGGCGATGGAGACCCGCCCGCACCCGCTCCCGGGGCCTCGTGTTCGAGCCCTGTCGCGTCGCCCGATTCCGTCGCTGGGAAGGCCGTCGATCCGGGAGATTCGTCACCTACCCCCGGGGCCGCCGCGGGGCCGCTCGACGCACTGGAAGCCCCCGGCGAGGTCGCGCAAAAGCCCCCGATTCCCCCCGTTGGTCAGGTCGCAAGTGCGCGGGAACGAGGGGAGCTAGTCGATGCCTCGAACGCGTCGATCGGCTGGGTCCTCCCAACTATAACCGAAAAACAGGAAATAGAATGGGTTAATCTTCTGAGGGTCGGGGGGGGAACGCTACGTCCCCCCCTCATGACCCCCTACTGCATCCCGTGTTCGCTCTTGCTGTGCGCCGCGAGCTCCTCGGGCGTCGCAAACGACTGACCGCAGACGCTGCACTGGTTCGTCGCACCTTCCGTCTTCGGGGTCCACGGCTGGGCCGGGCCGACTGGCTTGGGGCCTCCCCACACACGCCGTCCCACGACAATCGCCACGATCATTCCCACGATGAGGCCGACCACGAGGAGGAGCGTCCCCGAAGCCCCCGAGCTGAGTCCGGTGATGAGCGTGGAGTTCGTCCAACTCGTCTCGTTCGTGTAGACGTAGTTCGCGATAGGAACGAAGATGGAGCCCGATGAGTTGAACAACCCGTAACCGGTTTCCACCGAAAGTGTGTACGGATAGACCGCCGATATGGTCTGCACCCAGTCGTAGACGGTCGGAGTAGTGCCGTTCCAGGCGAGGTTCTTGGAAAGGATGACCGCCGTCGCGGTGGGGTTGTAGACGGACAGCTGCACCCTACCTACATACTGACCGGTATAGTTGGCGTAGAACGCGTACGTGCTAGGCGAATTCGGCACGGGCGCGACGTGGAGCAAGCTGGTCGGATGAGTGAAAACGACCGCGGTGGTCGGCAGGATGCAGTAGCAGAAAACGCCCGGGGAGGGCGACCCGTACTGGAATCCCGTCGCCTTGGCGATACCATTCACTCCGCCGTTCACGGTAAGGTTGACGTAAAAGGCCACGGGGTCGACCGCGATGTTCGAGCACTTTTTCGAATCATTCACGAAGTACGCGGTGGTCAACGGGAACGTGATGATCTCCGTCGTCGCGGTCGAGCCAAACGTGGGAGCGGCGGCGCTGATCAGCGACGTGATGTTGTTGAACCCGCACGGCGTCCCGGTCAAGTTAGTGACGTTCAGCCAGAGCACAGCGTTGTTCGCGATGCCGGTGGTCCCGTTCACGGTGAGCGCGGAATTGTTCACCGTTAGGTCGAGGATGATCTCGGATGGCAGCGCCGTGTACGTGGTAAGCGTGGAGAGAACGTTGAGAGTGGCCGAGGTGGTCGTGGCGAGTGGCGCGGGGACAGCACCTCGTGAGATTGCGGAGTGGGTAGCTGTCGCGATCCCGCTGTGGCCGAGGTCCGCCCGGGCCGGCGCACCGGCGATCGGACCTGACAATCCAGCTCCGATGATCAACCCGAAAACGATCACCAGGATTCCGACGCGTCGTGCGTTTATTCGAGAGGGTCGGTCCATGGAGACCCTGCAGGATTCTGGCTACTTAAACTTCGCGCCAAACCCATCTGTCGGTGATTGCCGGCCGATAGAGGGGCCTCGGTTCCCCGCATCCTATTCTCTTGTCTGCCGACCGACCCCACGGGGCCCGGATGTGTTCAAGCGGCCGAACCCGGCAACTACACTCAACGCACCGCGTCCTGAAACTGCCGGACCATCTGCGCAAGCGTCTCCATAAGCGTGACCGGACAATCCTTGACATCCACCGCAGCCCGTACGCCCGCAAAGGCCACCGAGCGAATGCGCCCGGCGCTCCAAAGGACCAGCGACTCCCCGGGCCGGGACTCCCCCTCCGCTGGTCGAGACGCTTCCGCCGGGAGCGGACGCAGCGAGATCGCGACCACCTCGCTTTCGTAGCTCCGGCCATACCGCAGCCAGAGCAGGAACGAGCCGATACCGGCGACCACGACCCACGGGACCGCGAACGTCCACGAACCAGCCACGAGTACGTCGAGCGCGCCCAGACCCACCCCGGCGGAGACTAAGACGGCCATGGAGAACCTCATCGAGCGACTCGTTGCCACCCGGCGGACCTTGCGCTCTGCGATCAGTGTGCCCGCCGCGGGTTGGCTCGGCCCGCCGGTGGACACACCGGGAGCTGCCATCGTCGATTGGACCACATGAAACCCGCCCGAAATCACCACGTCCCGGATCGCACTGTCGAGTCCTCCCTCAGGGCAGATAGGAGCTCGCACGTTCTGGCCCACGGGCAGCGAAATCTGTTCCGCAGACCTGAGGGGAGCGGTGCGCCGGCCCGGTCGCCGCGCGGCCGCGGAGGGTGGGACCAGAGGTCGCATGAGCGCCGAGGTCCAACACCGCGGTCGGCTTATCCCCATGGGCCGCGCCCAAGGAGCGGCTCGGACCCGGACCGGAAGCGCCACGTCGGCTCTCGATCGGGCCGCTTCGGGCCACCTTCCGGGGCTTCGGGAGGCAGCGCCTCGGTGACCGGACGGGGGGTCGGACGCTGCCGGGGGCGGACCTCGTAGAGTTTGGGAGCGTGTCGCGAATCGGGCGACCGGGCCGGTGTTCGCCAAGCGTGCCTAAATACGGGGACATCGTGAACGCGCTCGTGATGGGTCATCCGCGCCGGCTCGTACTCGCGCCGTCACTCTTGAGCGCGGATTTTGGCGCGCTGGGCGATGCGATCCGGACCGCCGAGGCGGGCGGGGCGGACGCTTTCCACCTCGATGTCATGGATGGACATTTCGTGCCCAACATCTCTTTCGGTCCGGCGCTCGTCGCGGCCGTGCGCGCGCGGACCCGGCTCCCGCTCGACATTCACCTGATGATCGATGACCCGCTCAAGTACGTTGAGCCGTTCCAAAGGGCCGGCGGGGACACGCTGGTGTTCCACGTCGAGTCCCGCTCGGACCCGGAGGAGGTGATCCGCACGGTCCATCGCCTTGGCGCTCAGGTGGGTGCGGCGATCCGACCGGACACGCTCTACGAACGGATCGACGCGATGGTCGAACGGATCGACGAGGTGCTCGTGATGAGCGTGCACCCTGGGTTCTCCGGGCAGAAGTTCATTCCGGACGTGCTCCCGAAGCTGAGGGCGGCCCGGGAACGGCTCGACACCCTCGGCTCGCCGGTGCCCCTCTCGATCGACGGGGGGATCGACCCGGCCACCGCCGTCGAAGCGGCCGCCGCCGGGGCGACGTTCTTCGTCTGCGGGAACTCGGTGTTCCACGGAGGCGAAGTCGCCGACAACCTCCGGCGATTGCGTTCCTCCGTGGAGGAGGGGGCGCGACGTGCGGTTCGCTGAGCTCGTCGACGCCTACGAACGACTTGAGGCGACGGCGAAGCGCCTCGAGATGCGCTCGATCCTCGTCGAACTGATCCGGCCGCTCCGTCCGCCGGACCTCGCTCGGGTCCTATACCTCTCTCAGGGGATGCTTCGGCCCGAGTACGAGGGCGTGGAGCTGGGCGTGGCGGACTCGCTGGCCCGTCGCGCCGTCGCGCTGGCGACCGGCCTGGAGGAGGAGTCGGTTCGAAAGCGGGCGAAGACGTCCGGCGACCTCGGGACCACGACCCAGGAGCTCCTCCAGGGCATCCGACGCCTCGAGGAAACCGAGCCCCTCACGGTGGCGGGCGTCTACGGGGATCTGACGCGCATCGCGGAGGCGAAAGGAGAGGGTTCCCAAGAGACGAAGGTGAAGATCCTGGCGGAGCTTCTCAACCGCGCGAGCCCGCTCGAGGGGAAGTACCTCGTTCGGTTCGTTCTCGGCACCCTCCGGGTCGGGGTCCGGGAGATGACGATCCTGGACGCGCTCGCCGAGGCGTTCGGGGACGGTTCCAAGGAAACCCGAAAGCAGATCGAGTCCGCATTCAACCTGTCGAGCGATCTCGGTCTCGTCGCGGGCGCCCTCGTCGAGAAGGGGGTCGCCGGCCTCTCGAGCGTCAGCCTCGAGGTCGGACGGCCGATTCGGCCGATGCTCGCCGAGCGAGAACCGAATCTCACCGCGGTCCTCGAGCGGATGGGCGGCACGGCTGCGCTAGAGTACAAGTACGACGGTCTTCGGGTACAGGCCCACGTCCCGAAACACGGACCCGTCCGTCTCTTCTCACGGCGGCTCGAAGAGATCAGCGCGCAGTTCCCCGAGCTCATCGAGGAGCTCCCGAGCGCGGTCCGGATCCGGCCGGTGATCATCGAGGGGGAGTGCGTCCCGATCGACCTGAACACGGAGGAAATCCAGCCGTTCCAGGAGGTCTCGCGCCGGCGTGGGCGAAAGCACGATCTCGAGCGCGTCGCGGAAGAGGTCCCGGTTTGCCTCTTCGCGTTCGACATCCTTCTCTTGGAAGGAGATCCGGTGTATGAGCAACCGTTCCCGGCCCGTCGGGCACTGCTCGAGAAGATCCTTCGCCCGACCGAACGGGTCCGACTCGCCGTCCAGCGAATCGTGGATAACGACAAGGACGCCACCCGGTTCTTCGAGGAAGCGATCGCGGCCGGCGGCGAGGGCGTCGTAGCGAAGTCGCTCAAGGAGGGCAGCGCCTACCGGGCCGGAGCCCGGGGGTACTGGTGGATCAAGTACAAGCGGGAGTACACCGCGGGGCTTTCCGACTCGATCGATGGGGTGATCGTGGGCGCCTTCCAAGGGCGGGGCCGCCGGGCAGGCCGCTACGGCGCGTTCCTGCTCGCCGTCTACGACCCTCGGCGAGACCGGTTCGAATCCTTCACCAAGGTCGGCACCGGGTTCGACGATACGGCCCTCGAGGAGATGCCGAGGCGGCTCGCGAAGTTCGAGACCGACACCCGCCCTCCCGAGGTGGAGACCGGACTCACTCCGGACCGATGGATGCGCCCGGGGCTGGTACTCGAGGTTCGAGGGGCCGAGCTCACGTTGAGCCCAATCCACCGGGCGGCGTACGGGTCCGTGCGACCCGAATCGGGGCTCGCACTCCGTTTCCCCCGATTCACCGGCCGCATCCGCGATGACCGCGCCCCGACCGACGCGACCACCTCTTCGGAGCTGCTCAAGATGTACCGCTCCCAAGTCCGGCAGGCGTCGGTTTCTGAGGAGGCCGCGCCCGCCGACTCCTCCTGACGGACAGTGTCCGAGGGGTCGAGGCGCGGGGTTCGTTTCCGCCCAAAGACATAAAAGGGTCGGACCCGCTCGGCGGTCGGCGAGAACGGGCCATGCTGGTCGAGATGACGGAGCTCTTGGGGCGACAGGTCTACACGCCGGACGGACGAC
>DASPQG010000057.1:0-4380 GCA_035625085.1 Thermoplasmata archaeon | reverse complement strand
CGTGCAGGGATCGCTCGAGGTGCTCTGGCGCCTCGAGCGCATTCTCTCCAAGATCACCGGCCTCCCCGAGGTTTCGCTCCAGCCCGCGGCGGGCGCCCACGGCGAGTACGCGGCGATGCTGATGGTCCGCGCGTACTTCCGGGACCAGGGCGAACTCGCCGAAAGGACCGAGGTGCTCCTCCCGGACACCGCCCACGGCACGAACCCGGCGTCGGCAGCCATGGCCGGATTCACGACGCGGGAGATCCGGGACAAGGACGGCAGCGTCGACCTCGAGGAACTCCGCCGGGCCGTCTCGAAGAAGACCGCCTGTTTCATGCTGACGAACCCCAACACGGCGGGTCTCTTCGAAAGCGAGATCCTGGAGATCGCGGAGGCCGTGCACAGTGTCGGCGCGATGCTGTATTACGACGGGGCGAACCTGAACGCGATCCTCGGCGTCACGCATCCGGGCCGGATGGGGTTTGACGTCGCGCACCTCAACCTCCACAAGACCTTCTCCACCCCGCACGGTGGAGGCGGCCCCGGGGCCGGAGTGCTCGCGGCCGGCGGAAAGCTCGGGCCGTACCTCCCGGTCCCCCGGATCGTCAAGGAGGGCCGGAAGTTCCGTTTCGACTACGACCGTCCGAAGACGATCGGGAAGCTCAAGACCGCGTACGGCAACTTCGGACTCGATCTCCGCGCGTACGCCTACATCCTCTCGCACGGCGAAGAGGGCCTGAAGCACGTCGCCCGTCGGGCGGTCCTCAACTCGAACTACGTCGCCGCGCGGCTCGGGAAGTACCTTCCCCGGCCGTTCCGTCCGCTCGTGAAGCACGAGTTCGTCCTCTCGGGCGCGCCGCTCAAGGAACGAGGGGTCCGAACGCTCGATCTCGCGAAGCGGCTGCTGGACGAGGGCGTCCACGCGCCGACCGTCTACTTCCCCGCGTTGGTGGAAGAGTCCCTCATGGTCGAGCTCCCCGAAACCGAGAGCAAGCGGGAGCTCGATGGGTACGTGGCCGCGTTCGAACGAGCGATCACGGACACGCCGGAGCACCTGCACGCGGCCCCCCGTTCGACCTCGGTGAGCCGGGTCGACGAGGTGCGTGCGGCCCGCGAGCCGCTCCTCTCGTGGAAGGACCTGCGCGCGAGTGGCCCAAAAGCTGAAACCCCCTAGGGATTAGGCGGGGCCATGAAGGCCCGCGTCCAGAAGGTGTTCCAGCGGCTCGACCCGAAGCCGGAAGCAATCCTCCTCGCGAACTCGACCGAGCCCCATCTCGATCAGTCGTTCTTCTACCTGTTCGACGTGCCGCACGGGCTCTTCGAGGACTCCTACGTGATCGGACACCCGGACGGCAAGATCGACGTCCTCACGGCGCGCCTCGAGGAAGAGACGGCTCGGGAAGCGGTGAAGGGAGACCCACACTCCGAGGTCCACGTAATCGAACGGGACTCGCCGGACCCGGTCCTCAAGCAGCTCTTGCAGGGGGTCGGGTCGGTGGGCCTCAACTACCGGGAGCTCACTCATGCCTCGTTCCTCAAGCTCGAGAAGGCGCTCCCCGAAGTCCGATGGTCCGACGCCTCCGAGGCGATCCGCCGGGCCCGTCTCGTGAAGGAGCCGGGTGAGATCGAGCGATTGCGCAGGGCCGCGGAGATCGGCTCCGAGGTCGCTCGGGAGATCCCGTCGATCCTCAAGACCGGGATCACCGAGCTCGAGCTCGCGGCCGAGATGGAGCATCGGATGAACCTGCACGGCGCGAGCGGGCGCTCGTTCGCCACGATCGTCGCGTTCGGTCCCCACGGGGCCGAACCGCATTATGAGCCGGCCGGGACCCGACTGAAGCCCGGTCAGTCGATCGTCTGCGACTTCGGGGCGCTCCACCGGCGCTACATCAGCGACATCACCCGCTCGTTCCACTTCGGGCCTCGAGACGACGAGCTGAAGGCGGTCCACGAGAAGGTCGAGGAGGCGCAGAAAGCGGCCCTCGCGGCCATCCGCCCCGGCGTGCCCGCACGGGAGGTCCACCTCGCCGCGGCGAACGTCATCGACGCGTCTCCGTGGAAGGGCCGCCTCACCCACGGTGTCGGACATTCCATCGGCCTCGCGGTCCACGATGGCTGGGGCTACGGCTCAAAGGCCGAGGACCTCCTCGAAGAGGGGATGGCGTTCACGGTCGAACCCGGCATCTACCTTCCCGGAAAGGGTGGGGTCCGGATCGAGGACGACGTGGTGGTCACGAAGAAGGGGTTCGAGTTCCTGACGACAGCCCCGCGGGGCTATCTCGAGGTCCCGGCGTGAGATTCGGCGTCCTGACCGGCGGCGGCGACTGTCCCGGCCTCAATCCGGCGATTCGCGCCGTCGTCCGACGGGCGGCGAAGTTCGGACACGAGACCGTCGGGTTCCTCGACGGGTGGAAAGGCGTCCGCGACGACGCGAGCCGTCCCCTGGCCGTGGCGGACGTCGCTGACCTGCTGGGAAAGGGCGGCACGATCCTAGGGAGCTCGCGCACCAATCCGTTCGCCAAGGAGGCGGACGC
Source organism: Thermoplasmata archaeon (assembly GCA_035625085.1). Taxonomy (GTDB): domain Archaea; phylum Thermoplasmatota; class Thermoplasmata; order Lutacidiplasmatales; family UBA184; genus Lutacidiplasma. The sequence continues at coordinate 1,864 of DASPQG010000057.1, read as the reverse complement.
AGCGAAAGTAGTCGACACCCTTGCGCGCCAGCGGATCGACGCGCTGATCGCGATCGGAGGCGACGACACACTCTCCGCTGCGCGGGAGCTCTTCCGGCGGGGCGGGCACGTGGTCGGGGTGCCGAAGACGATGGACAACGACGTGGCGGGCACCGACTGGACGTTCGGCTTCCACTCCGCGACCGCGGTGGCGGTGGACGCCCTCGAGCGGCTGCGGGACACCGCGGGAAGCCACCACCGGGCGATCGTTCTCGAGGTGATGGGCCGGCATGCCGGTTGGGTCGCCCTCGCGACCGGCCTCGCCGGCGGCGCGGACGCGACGCTCGTCCCCGAGGAGCGCTTCGACGAGGAGGCGTTGATGGACCACGTTCGCGCGGCCGTGAAAGCCCGCGGCTACGCCCTGGTCGTGACGAGCGAAGGGATCGACCTCGGCCCCCGGCGAGGAAGCGCGGGAGCGAAGGACGAGTTTGGCCACGAGCTCCTGCGCGAGCGGGAGGTCGGTGCGGAGCTGGCGCGCCGCATTCAAGAGTCGACCGGGGTCGAGACCCGGAGCGCCCAGATCGGGCATATCCAGCGCGGGGGCCCGCCCGAACTGTTCGACCGTATCCTCGCCACGCGACTCGGCGCCGGCGCGGTCGACCTTGCGCTCGCCGGGCGGTTCGGAGAGGTGGCGGTGCTGCGCGGACCCATCGTCACGGGGATCCCCCTCGATGAAGCGGTCGGGAACCCGAAGACGGTCACTCCCGATTGGCTCGACCTCCTGCACACGTTCGACGCGTAGAGGGTTCGATGCGGGTGCGCGCGCTCTGGTACCGCAACGGGGCTCTCCACCTCATCGACCAGCGGGAGCTTCCGGCGCGCACCGTCATCCGGTCGCTCCGCCGCGTCCGGGACGTGGCCCAGGCGATCCGGACGATGGTCGTGCGCGGCGCGCCCGCCATCGGCGTGACGGCCGCCTACGGGATGGTCCTCGCACACCGGGAGCGGAGCTACACGCCGGCCCGGGCCGCCGAGCTGCTTCGGGAGACCCGCCCGACCGCCCACGACCTCGTGGTCGGGATCGAGGCGGTCCGATCGGCGTGGGTCGCGGGAGAAGACCCGCTCACGGCAGCCGACCGCTACCGGGAGAAGGTCGTGGAGGAATGCCATCGGATCGGTGTGGCCGGCGCTCCGCTGCTCGCGCACGCTCACCGGGTGCTCACGCACTGCAACGCGGGGGCGCTCGCCACGGTGGAATGGGGAACCGCGCTCGCCCCGATCCGGGTCGCGCGGGAACGAGGAGCCGACCTCTTCGTCTGGGTGGACGAGACCCGGCCGCTCCTCCAGGGCGCCCGCCTCACGGCGTGGGAGCTCGCCCGCGAGAGGATCCCCCACGCGGTGATCGTCGACAACGCCGCCGGCGCGTTCATGCGGAGCGGCGACGTCGATGCGGTGATCGTAGGCGCCGATCGCATCGCCCGCAACGGTGACTTCGCGAACAAGATCGGCACGTACGAAAAGGCCGTGGTCGCCCGAGAGAACGGGATCCCGTTCTACGTCGCGGCCCCGTGGAGCACGTTCGATGCCCGACGGGCGGACGGGCACGCGATCCCCGTGGAAGAACGCGCCGAGGAAGAAGTCCTCGGGCTTGCCGACCGACGCATCGCACCGCCGAAGAGCCACGCTCGCAACCCGGCGTTCGACGTGACCCCGGCCCGGTACGTGACCGCCTTCGTCACGCCGGCGGGGGTTGTTCGTCCCCGCGCGCTCGCGGCGACCTTGGCTCGGCAACCGACCGAGTAATCGGGCGCGTCGGCTCCGCGGCGCGGCTCTAGAACGCGCTGAGGGGCTGCGCGAGGAAGTGCTCCGTATTGCGGAGCATCGA
>DASPQG010000056.1:0-37240 GCA_035625085.1 Thermoplasmata archaeon | reverse complement strand
GAGCCCGAGGAGTCCCGCACGCCGAAGTACCTCCAGGATTCGGTCGGTGGGCGGCCGGTGCTCGCCCACCCGAACCACCCCGGCGGGTTCCGGCTCGTGTACGGCCGGGCCCGCACGACCGGCCTCGCGGCCTGCGCGGTGAACCCCGCGACGATGGTGCTCCTCCAGAACTTCGTCGCGATCGGGACGCAGGTGAAGCTCGAGTACCCGGGCAAGGCGGCGGCGATGGGCGTCTGCGACACGATCGAAGGCCCGATCGTCGAGCTCGACGACGGCACCGTGACGGCGGTCCACGACCTCGCCCGGGCCGAGGCGTTACGCTCCCGCGTCCGACGGATCGTCGACCTTGGCGAGATCCTCGTGTCGGTGGGCGAGTTCCTCGAGAACAACCAGCCGCTCGTGCCCGCCGGCTATTCGCTCGACTGGCATCTCGAGGAGCTGAGAGCGGCCGGTGCCCCCGAGGTGGAGGGGGTCTCCGTCGCCTCCTACGAGGAGGCGATCCGGTTCGCCCAGACGTACCGCGTTCCGCTCCACCCGCGCTGGCTCCTCTTCTGGCACGACCTCACGCCGGCCGAGGTGCGGGCGCTCGGGGAGTTCGTCGAGCGGACCGGTCGATGGGTCGCCGGCGGGCTCGTGCTCCCGGCGGACCCGCAGTGGCGCGAGGTCCTGGTACGGCTCGGTTTCCTGTTCTCCCCGGTCGAAGGGAACGACCTTCGTGGCGAGCCCGACGCATCCGCCGCGCTCGTCGGGGGGCTCGGCCTCGTGCCCGATGGGGAGCTCCTCGTGCGCCACGTGCCGCTCGACCCGGTCGAGGAGGACGCGCTGGTCTACGTGAGTCGGCTCGCCGGCGTGCCGGTCCACGCCCGGGCCCCCTCCCGCGTCGGCGGCCGCGTCGGGCGCCCGGAGAAGGCATACCACCGGAGCATGCAGCCAAACGTGCACGGGCTGTTCCCGGTCGGGACCGCCGGTGGGCTCACCCGGTCGCTCCCCGAGGCCGCGCGTCGCACGATGCGCGAGGGGGTGCGCGTCGACCTCGGGGTTCGGGGGTGCCCGGCGTGCGGGCGATCGACCGTATGGACGCGGTGTCCCTGCGGAGCCCACACGGAACCGACGGGCCGGACTATCGCCGAGCCGCTTCCCGTCGCGCGCCTCTGGAGCGATGCGCTCGACCGGCTCCACCTGAGCACTCCCCCCGTCGTGAAGGGAGTGAAGGGGCTCACCTCCCCCGGTAAGGTGCCCGAGGCGATCGAGAAGGGCATCCTCCGGGCGTCCCACGCGATCTCCGTCTACCAGGACGGTACGGCCCGCTTCGATCTCACCGACCTTCCCCTCACCCACTTCCGCCCTGCAGAGATCGGCACGGACGTCGCCACCCTCCACCACCTCGGCTACACCCGGGACTGGAGCGGAGCGCCGCTCACCCACGACGACCAGCTCGTCGAGCTGCTGCCGCAGGACCTGATCGTCTCCCGGTCGTGCGGGGCGTACCTCACCCGGCTCGCGCAGTTCGTGGACGACGAGCTGGTCCGTCTCTACGAGGTCGATCCGTTCTACCGGGCCGACGGGCCGGAGGCGCTGGTCGGTCAGCTCGTGGTCGCGCTCGCCCCGCACACGTCGGGCGGGGTCGCGGGACGCCTTATCGGGTTCACGAACGCCGAGGCGTGCTTCGCCCACCCGGTGTTCCACGCCGCGAAGCGGCGGAATTGCGACGGGGACGAGGACTCGGTGACGCTGCTCCTCGACGCGCTCCTCAACTTCTCCCGGTCGTTCCTGCCCGAAAGCCGAGGGGCGCTCATGGACAAGCCCCTCGTCCTGACGACCCGCCTCGAGACGACCGAGGTCGACAAGGAGGCCCACAACGTCGACGTCTCGAGCCACTACCCGCTCGCGTTCTACCGAGCCGCCGCGGAGCGAAAGGACCCGAAGGAGATCGAGCCGCTGCTCGACCTGGTCGGTCACCGGCTGGGATCGGCCCGCTCCCTCTCGGCGTACGGGTTCACCCACGATACCCACCGGATCGCGGGCGGTCCGCCGCGCTCCGCCTACCGGGAGGGCCGGCCGATGGCCGAGCTCGTGGAGCGGTCGATCGTGCTGGCGTCCCAGATCCGGGCGGTCGATCTCGCCGAGGCGGTGACGCTCGTGCTGAACGCGCACTTCCTCCCCGACGTGATGGGCAACCTACGGAGCTACGGTACCCAGAAGTTTCGCTGCAAGGTGTGCGACACCTCCTACCGGAGGCCGCCGCTCTCCGGCCGGTGCGAGGCGCAGCGGCCCGGAGGACGGTGCGAGGGAGAGCTCCTTTCGACGGTCTACGAGGCGTCGGTGCGCAAGTACCTCCTGCTCGCGCAGCGGCTCGGAGCGATGGAAGGGATCACCCCGTACGTCCGCCAGCGGATCCAGCTCCTGGCGGACTCGATCGCGACGCTCTTCCCGGGCGCTACCGCCCAGACCACGCTCGACCGGTTCCGACGGGAAGGGTGGGCGGCTCCCGCCGGCGGCCCCGCATCCCCGGACGAAGGGGACCTTTCGGTCGCGGCGGAGCCCGACTCCGGAACGTCCAAATAGCCGGCGTCCCGTGGAAGGACGGCGGGCTTGTGGGGTAGTCTGGACTATCCTGCTGGCCTTCGGAGCCAGCGACCTGGGTTCGAAATCGCGGAGTCGCTCCGCGGCGGAACTCCCAGCAAGCCCGTCCCCCGCTTCGCTAGCGGAAGTACCCCGGGGACTGCGGCGGCTCGCTTCGCTTCTCCTCGTCGGGCTTGGCCGCCTCGAGGATGTCGATCGCGAGGATCGCCGGGACCGGCACGATGCGCACGAGGCCCCGCTCCTCCCCGCCCGAACCGTCGAGCTCGATCGCGAGGGCGTTGTCACCGCTGATCGAGACGAGCCCACGGAACGTGCCGGTCGAGACGATCGCCTCCGTCTCGGAGCCGGCGGACCGGACCCGCACCTTCGATCCCGGCGTGAGGGCCGGCGTAGAGCGTTTCGAGGGGGCCAGGTCGCTCATCGGCTCCCTCCGCGCTCGCGTCCCCCGGAACGCGGCACGGGAACGGCCTTCGGCGGGATCTCGAGCGCCTGCTTCTCGACCAGTGTCTGCAAGTGGTTCACCGTCTCCCGGTACCGGCGGAGCGCGTTCTGGGCGTTCGCTTCCGTGAAATCCCACGCCCGGGCGAGGTTCCCGTAGCGCAGCCGGTACCCTTTCCGACCCTTCCCGTCGGTCGCTCCCCCCACCTCCTCCAGCAGGTCGAGCGCCTTGAGCTTGTTGACATGGCGGTAGACGGTCGGCTTCGACGTTTTGAGCACCGCGCTCAACTCGTCGACGTACCAGGCTCGGGTCGGGTCCTTGAGAAGGCAGTTGCGCACGAGGCGGTAGGCGAGGCTCTGCGCCACGGGTCCCTCGGAGCCGCGGCCCTCCTCTCCCTCGGGGAGATACCCCACCAGACGCAGGAATTCGCGCAGGACTTCATCGAGGTCGGCGATCGGGGTGAGAGGAGTGCTGTAACGCAACGCAAGTTCGAATGGCATGCCGACCGGTTGCCAAAGCCGCTCATTGCATAAAAAAGAAGGCGTGAGGCCCCACCGCACGACGCGAAACCGTTAGCTCCCGCGAGCGTTCGGGCCGGCGATGGCCCCTCCGTTCACCCTCGTGAGCCCGTCGAGCGTCGAAGCGGCAATCGCCGAGCTCGCGACCGGGGCTCCGGGCGAGGTTTTGGTCCTCGCGGGGGGCACGGACCTCCTCTTCGACCTCGACAGCCCTCGGGTCGCGCCCCGCCGGGTGCTCTCGCTTCGCCACCTCCCCTGGAGGACCCTCGACTGGAACGGGCCGGTCCTCACCGTGGGCAGCACCCTTCCGCTTCGCACCCTCGAGCAGGATCCGGACGTCGCCGCGAAACACCCCGGGCTCCTTCAGGCGGTCCGGGCCGTCGGCGGCGTTCCCCTCCGGCATCGGGCGACCCTCGGCGGGAACCTCGGCCGGGCGGCGCCCGCCTCCGATCTTCTTCCCGTGCTGCTCGCCCTCGACGCCGAGATCGATCTGGTCGGTCCGAAGGGGGCGCGGTGGCTCCCCGTCGATCGCTTTCTCCTCGGATCGCGCCGGACGGCGCTCGCCTCGGGGGAGCTGATCCGTTCCGTCCGGTTCCCGGAGCCGAGGCCGTCCGCGTACCTTTGGCAGCGCGTGCGACCGGAGCACGACATCTCGCAAATCTCGGTCGCCGCCGCCCGCTCCCCCGCCGACGATCGATGGCGGCTCGCGATCGGGGGAATCCCGCCCCGGGCGGTTCGCCTCCCCGAATCGGAGGCGATGCTTCCCTCGCGAACCCCGACCGCGGTCGAACTGCGGACGGCCGCCGAGCATGCCGCCGAGAAGCTCCCGATCGCCACCGACCGGCGAGCATCGGAGCAGTACCGACGGCACCTCGTTGCGACCCTGCTCGAGCGGGCCGTGCGGGCCGTCCTCGACCTCCCGAGCGGAGCCCGATGACCGCGCCTCCCCTCGCCCTCACCGTGAACGGCCAGCGACGATCGCTCGCGGACGTCCCGGATTCGGAGCGCCTTCTCGACACGATCCGCTGGCGGCTCGGTCTCAAGGGAACGAAGGAGGGGTGCCGCAGCGGCGAGTGCGGGGCGTGCACCGTCCTCGTGGACGGCATCTCGACCCTCTCCTGCCTCACCCTAGCGCACGAGGTCGACGGAACGTCGCTCACGACGATCGAGGGTGTCGCCAACGACCCGGTCGGACGCGCCGTGGTGAACGCGTTCGCCGAGGCCGGGGCGCTCCAGTGCGGGTACTGCACGCCGGGGTTCGTGCTCGCCTTGGTGGGACTCCTCAAGGAACGCGGACCGGCGACGCCGTCGCAGGAGCTCCTCGAGGACCTCGGAGGGAACCTCTGCCGGTGCACCGGATACCTCTCGATCGCGCGGGCCGTGGCGAAGCTCTCGGCGGAGGGTCCATGATCGGCGCGCGGCGGCCGGACACGCAGCCCAAGCTCGACGGCTCCGCCGTCTTCGGTACCGATCTCGAGGCCCCGGGAATGCTGTGGGCGGCCCTCGTCCCCGCGCCGATCGCGCACGGGCATATCCGCTCCGTCGACCTCGGACCCGCCCGCTCCCTCGAAGGCGTGGTGGCAGTCGGCGCGGCCGATCTTCCGGCGTTGCTGCCGGGGGCCACGGGTGACCCCGACCGGCCGCTCTTCCCAACGGAGACCGTCTTCTATCGGAACCAGCCGCTCGCCGCGGTCGCGGCGCCGACGCGCGAGCTCGCGCGTCAGGCGGCCCGGACCGTTCGGGTGGAGATCGATCCCCTGCCCGTGGTGAGCGACCTCGAGACGGTGTTCCCCGAGTGGCCGGGCCCGGCCGCGGACTCCTCCCCTCACGTCGCGGCCCACGTGCGCGCCCGCGAGGGGGACGTCGAGGCGATCTTCCATCGGGCCGAGACGGTCGTCCGGGAGACGTACCGCACCTCGAGCGTCCACCAGGTGGCCCTCGAGCCGCACGCCTGCCTCGCCGAGGTGCGGGACGGCCAATGGCGCGTCCGCACGTCGACGCAATCGCCGTTCGGGGCCCGGGAGGACACCGCGTCGCTCCTGGGAGTGCCCGAGGAGTCGGTGGTGGTCGACGGGACCTGGGTCGGGGGCGGGTTCGGAGGCAAGGGCTCCGCGCTCCTCGAGCCGTACGCCCTCGTGCTCGCGAAGGCGTCGGGCCGCCCGGTGAAGCTGGCCTTGAGCTACCGGGAGGAGTTCCTGCTGGGCCGGACGACGCTTCCTTCGGTGATCCGGATGGAGACGGCGGTCTCGGGGGGCCGGATCGTGGCCCGACGCGTACGCCTGCTCCTCGATGTCGGGAACTCGCTCCCGGGCCGGGATTTCGCGACCGGGTACTCGATCGGATTCCTGCTCGGCCCCTACCGGACCCCGGCGTTCGAAGTCGAGGGGTACGCGGTCCGCACGAACAAGCCGCCGTTCGGTCCGCACCGGGCCCCGTTTGCTCCTCAGTGCGCCTTCGTCGTCGAGTCGCATCTCGATCACGTCGCCCGGGAAGCCGGGCTCGACCCGATCGAGTTCCGCGCCGCCCACCTGTGGAAGGACGGTGATTCGACACCGCTCGGCCAACCGGTCGGGGCGTTCGGGCTCGCGTCGGTGTTCGAGCGGGCCCGGACGATCGCCGCCCGGTGGCGTGCGGAGGCCGGACCCGACCACGGGGTCGGGGTCGCCGCGGGTTTCTGGTCGACCAACTCCGGGGCGGGCGGGGAAGTGCGCCTCTTGCTCGCCCCGTCCGGTGTCACCGTCGTGCAGGGAGAGCGCGAGATCGGGAGCGGGAGCGTGCTCGGCGGTGTCGCGGCGGTCGCCGCCCGGTGCACGGGCGTCCCGCGCGAGCGGGTCACGGTGACGTACGAGGACACCGCTCACGCCCCCTTCGACTCGGGAGTGTACGGGAGCCGCACGACCGCCGCGCTCGGCCGCGCCGTGGAGGAGGCGGCCCGCGCCCTCTTCGCCGAGATTGCTCAACGCCTCGGCACCAGCGAGCCAGTGAGTCTGCGGGTGGCGGACGGAGAGATCGTCGCGGTCTCGGGCACCCGATGGCGACCGGTGCGCGAGCTCCTCACCGAGAGCGAGCGAGCGGCCGGCGGCATCGTCACGACCGGCCGGCATTACGGGAAGGGGGGCGCGATCGACGAGCGCCGGGTGGAGGTCGGCGCGTTCTACCCGTACACCGACTTCACGGGCGCGGCGCACGCGGTCGAGGTGGCCGTCGACCGGGGGACCGGCACGGTGCGGGTCGTCCGGTACGCGGCGGTCCACGACGTCGGCACGCTCATCGACCCGGCGACCGCCCTCCCGCAGATCGAGGGCGGGGTCGCGATGGGCCTCGGCACGGCGCTCACCGAGGAGGCGCTCTGGTCGGAGGACGGCCGGCTCCTGAACGCCGGCCTCCTCGACTACCGAATCCCGACCCTCGGATCGGTCCCCCCGATCGAGGCGACGTTCGTCGACGGCTTCGCGGGAGCGGGTCCGTTCGGGGCGAAGGGCCTCGGCGAGCCACCGATCATCCCGGTCGCCGCCGCGGTCGCCCTCGCCGTTCGCGATGCGACGGGAGCTCACGTCACGGAGCTGCCGCTCTCGTCCGAGCGGGTGGCGCGAGCGCTAAAGCTCCTGTGACGGTGCCGTCCGCCATGACGCTCCCGCTCGCGGAAGTCCGGGCGTTGGTCGCCAACTACCCCTCTCCGCCGGTCGTCGGAACGGTCGGCTCTCACTCGGCGATTGACGTCGCCGACGGCGCCGTGACCGAGGGCCTCACGAGCCTCATCCTCGCCGAGGCTGGGCGGGACGCGACGTACACCCGCTACTTCCGAACGGTGCGAGCCTCGGACGGTACCCGCATGCGGGGATGCGTTGACGACGTCTGGACGTTCCCGAAGTTCGCCGACATCGTCACGCCGGCGGTGCAGGAGCGGCTCCGCGCGGCCGGTGTCGTCCTCGTCCCGAATCGCGCGTTCAGCTCCTACGTCCCTCTCTCGGCGATCGAGGATGAGTTCCGCGTGCCGATCGCCGGGTCCCGCGCGCTCCTTCGGATCGAGGAGCGGAGCGAGCGGGAGAACTACTACACCTTGCTCGAGAAGGCCGGGATCCGCTCGCCCCGCAAGATCGAGGGCGCGGAGGCGATCGATGGCCTATCGATCGTTAAGCTCCCGCACGCGACCCGGCGGCTCGAACGCGGCTTCTTCACCGTCACGAGCCCGGCCGAGTACCGCGCCAAGGTCGAGCGCCTCGTGGCCCGCGGAACGGTCGCCCCCGCCGACCTCGAGACCGCCCGGATCGAGGAGTACGTCCTCGGGCCCGTGTTCAATTTCAACTTCTTCTTCTCGCCGCTCGTCCCGCGCGCGGAAGGGCTCGAGCTGCTCGGCGTCGACGAACGGCGGGAGAGCAACCTGGACGGGCTCGTCCGCCTCCCCGCCGCCCAGCAGCTCGAGCTGAACGAGTCCGATCGGATCCCCGAGTACCTCGTGGTCGGCCACGGAACGCTCACCGTCCGAGAGTCGATCCTCGAGGAGGTGTTCCGCATGGGAGAGAAGTTCGTCGACGCGGCCCGCGCCCAGTACCCGCCTGGGATCCTCGGCCCGTTCTGCCTGCAGACGTGCATCGACCGGGCCGGGCACCCCGTCGTCTTTGACGTCGCGGCCCGGATCGGCGGTGGCACGAACGTCCACCTGGCCCTGGGACACCCGTACGGGAACGCGCTCTACCGCGGACCGATGAGCAGCGGCCGCCGGGTCGCGCTCGAGATCCGTCGCGCGAGCGAGGAGGGCCGGCTCGCGGAGGTGGTCACGTGAGCGCAACCCCTCCCGCCCCGGCGACCCCTGCGCTGCGTCGCACGGCGCTCTTCGATTTCCACCGACGCCACGGCGGCCACCTCGTCCCGTTCGCCGGGTGGGAGATGCCGCTCTACTACACGAGCATCCTCGCCGAGCACAAGGCCGTCCGGGAGACGGTGGGCGTGTTCGACGTCTCCCATATGGGGATCCTCACGGTCGACGGGGCCCACGCGGCGGACCTCCTCGGCCGGCGCACCACCGCGAACGTCCCGGCGCTCGATCCGGAGCAGGTCCGCTACACGTTCCTCCTCGAGTCGACCGGGTTCATCGTCGACGACCTCCTCGTCAGCCGGGTCGATACCGGCGAGGAGCTCGCCCGGGCGTTCATGGCGGTGCCGAACGCGAGCCGGGCGGACGAGATCGAGGAGATCCTCCGCCAGCACCGGGGACCCGACACCACGATCGGGCGGTGGAACGGGCCCGTCGCGCTGCTCGCCGTCCAGGGGCCGAAGTCCCGGGCCGTCCTCGAGTCGCTCTACCCCTGGGACCTTTCCGGGCTCCCGTTCTACCACCTGCGCTTCTTCCCGAAGAAGGAAGGGACGGGGCCGCGCACCGGCCGGCTCGGGCTCCACGTCCCCGAGGCGCTCTCCGACTGGCTGCTCGTGAGCCGGACCGGCTACACGGGCGAGTTGGGCTACGAGGTGTTCGTCCCGGCGGCCGAAGCGGATGCGTTCGCCGAGCGCCTCGTCGCCGCCGGTGTCGTCCCGTGCGGTCTCGGCTGCCGCGACACCCTGCGCCTCGAGAAAGGGTACCTCCTCTCTGGGCAGGAGTTCCATCGGGACCACACGCCGCTCGAAGCGGGCCAGGAGCGGTTCGTCGACTTCGACCACGTGTTCGTCGGCCGCCCGGTACTCGACAAGGAACGTGCCGAGGGGGTCAAGCGTCGCCTGGTCGGAATCGAGGTCACCGAGCCCGGAGCGATCCCGCGTCACGGCACCCCGATCCGGTCGGGGGGTGCGTCGGTCACCGAGGCAACGAGCGGAGGCCTCTCCCCGTCGCTCGGGAAGGGGATCGCGCTCGCCTACTTGCCCCCGGAACTTGCCGCACCGGGGACCGCCCTCACCCTCGACATCCGGGGCCGGGAGGCGCCCGGGCGGGTTGTCCCGCTCCCGTTCCTCAAGTCGCCTCGGCCGCGCACATAATTAGAGGGACCGTCCCATCTATTCGGGCAGGAACGATGGCGACCGAAGCCGGGTCCCGTCGCCCGTTCATCGGCCGGGTGGAGACGGTCGAGGCGCTTCACCGACGGTTCGAGGATGCCCGGGCGGGGGCGGGCGGAGTCACCCTCCTCGTGGGGGGCACCGGAGTCGGCAAATCCGCGCTGATCGCCGACCTCGTCCGGGACATCCGGGCCCGGGGGGTCCGCGTGCTGGTCGGCCGGGCGCTCGCGCTCGACGATCCGCCGCCGTTCTCGCTGATCCGCTCCGTCATCCAAAGCGCCCGTGACGATCCCACGATCCGCTCCGATGAGACTCCGACCCTCGGAGGCGACGCGTTCCTGATCGGCTTCGCCCCGCGCGTCGGGGAGACGTCGTTCCCGGCCCCCTCCGGTCTCGAAGAGCGCCTCCTCGAGGCGCTCGGGGAGACCGACGAGCGGGGGGAGACGTCCCGGGAGCGGGTCTGGTCGGGGATCGCCGAGCAGTTCCTCGAGTTCACCCGGCGGGGCCCGATGGTGCTGGTCCTCGAGGACCTTCACCGGGCCGATGAGTCGTCGGTGGCCGCCGTCGAGTTCCTCGCGAACCAGCTCGAGAACCGTCCGCTCTGGATCCTGGCGACCAGTCGGCCGTACGCCTCGCTGTCGGAATCGGGGCGGGCCCGGCTCGAGGCGTTCGAGGGCGCCACCCACGCCCGGCGCATCATCCTCCGCCCCATGACGAGCGGAGAGGTCGCCGACTACCTTAGGATGAGCGACCCGTCCCGGGAGTTCTCTCCCGAGGAGGTCGCCCGTCGCTACTCCGAGACGGGCGGCAACCCGCTCCTCCTCCAGCAGCTCGATCGCCACATCTCGGTCTCCGAGGAGGCCGGCCGGCCCGGCGCGGCGCTGCCCCCGCTCGACTCCGAGGCCCACCGGACGCTCGACGTCGCGGCGGTGCTCGGCCCCGAGTTCCCGTTCGGGATCCTCCTGCGCGCGAGCGGCGAGGACGAGGAACGCCTCGCCGAGGCGGTGGACCGCCTGGTCGCCCACGGTCTCCTCTACGAGCGGCCGGGGGAGCTTTTGGCATTCCCCGAGGACCGGCTCCGCGAGGAGGCCTACGGCCGGCTCACCGAGAGCCGGCGTCGCCTTCTCCATCGCCGGGCGGGCGAAGCCCTCGAGGCGATGGGGAACGCGGACCTCACGACGATCTATGCGCTCGCCCGCCACTTCTACCTCGGGCGCGCCAGCGAGAAGTCGGTGCAGTACAATCGCATCGCCGCGGAGATCGCCAATCGGGCGCTCGCCCCCGACGTCGCCCGCGACCACCTCGCGCGGGCGCTCGAGAGCCAGCGCGCCCTCAACCCCGACGACCGGGACACGGAGTCGGAGCTGGTCCTCGAGCTCGCCCGTACGACGAACGAGCTCGGCCGCCTCCAAGAGGCCGAAGGGATCCTCCGCGACTTCCTCGAGCGGGGCCGGGACGATCCCCGGCTCTCGCCCCGCAGCCGCGCCACCCTCGAGATCTACCTCGCGCGCGTGTTGAGCGACCGCGGGGACTGGCGCTCGGCCGGGGAGGTGGCGCAGAAGGTGCTCGCCTCGCCGGGGCTCGAGGGCCAGCAGCTCGTCCAGCTCGGTGCCCACCGCCTGCTCGGGGAGGCGTACTTCTACGAGGCGCGCTACCCGGAGGCGCTCGCCGAGCACACGGAAGAGATCCGCCTCGCCCGGGAGGCGGGGAACGAGCGCGCGATCGCGCTCGGTCAGGCCCGGCGCTCGGGCGTGCTCGGAATGCTGAACCAGCCCGAGGCGGCCATCGCCGAAGCGCGGGAGGCCGCCACCGCGCTCGAGCGGGTCGGCCCGGCGCGCGAGTCGGCGCAGGCCCATCTCTTCCTCGGAGTACTGCTCACGAACCTCCCGTCCCCGCCCCCGCATCACGAGGAGGCGATCGCCGAGTTCGCGGAGGCGATCCGGCTCGCCGAGAAGGCGCAGGACCCCCGCCGTGTCGGCTGGGCGCTGTTCAACACCGCGGACATCCTTAGGGACGCCGGCCAGTTCGAGGAAGCGGTCGAGAAGGCGGAGCGGGCCCGGGAGATCCTCGCGCGGATCGGAGACAAATTCGGGCTCGTACAGTCGATCATCACGCGGGGCAAGATCGCGATCGACCGGGGGGAGTACGACCTCGCCGAGGCGGACCTCCTCGAGGCGTATCGCCTCGTCCGGGAGCTGAACGCGCCGGCGGACGAGGTCGATGTGGTCCTCCGGCTCGCTCAGCTCTCCTACGCGCGCGGGGACCGAGCCAGCGCCCGGCGCCGCGTGGTCGAGCTCGAGCGCCGGAACCTCCGTGCGATCCGGCCCGACATCGCGGACGACTTCGAGCGCCTGCGACGGGCGCTCGTGGCCCGCGAGGGCGAGGCCGACATCGCGTGAACGACCCCCGAGACCGAACGCGCAAGTAGATAGTCGAGCAACATCCTCCCGGGTCCCGAGCTCGATGGCGGCCGAGGAGGGGGCCGGTCGGCCGTTCGTGGGGCGGGTCGAGGCGGTTGAGGCCCTCCGTCGACAGTTCGAGGACGCGCGGGCCGGTTTCGCGGGGGTGACCCTGCTGGTCGGGGAGACCGGCGTCGGGAAGTCCGCCCTCGTCACCCATCTGGTCGAGGAGATCCGGGGGCGCGGGGTCTCGGTGCTCCTGGGACGAGCTCCGCCGCTCGACGACCCGCCGCCGTTCTCCCTGCTCCGTTCCGCGATCGAGAGTGCCCACGCCGACTCGTCCCCCTCGGCGGGCAGCGCCCCGATGGCCCCGGTCAGCCCGGTTCTGATCGGATTCGCCCCCCGGCTCGGGGAGGAGACGCTCCCGAACCTCGTCAGCATCGAGCAGCGCTTGCTCGACGCCCTCGGGGGCGCCGACGAACGGGGCGAACAGGCGCGCCTCCGCGTGCTGACCGAACTCCTCGAGCAGTTCCTCGAAGTGACCCGACACGGTCCGCTCGTCCTGGTCGTGGAGGACCTCCACCGGGCGGACGAGTCGTCCCTCGCCGCCGTGGAGTTCCTCGTGGCGCAGCTGGAACACGAGCGGTTCTGGCTCCTCGCGACCTGCCGGCCGTACGTCTCGCTATCGGCCTCGGGACGTGCCCGGCTCGAGCGGTTCGAGACGGTGAGCCGGGCACGCAAGGTCGTGCTGCGCCCGATGACGAGCGGAGAGGTGGCCGACTACCTCCATTGGAGCGATCCGTCCCGGGTCTACGCTCCCGAGGAGGTGGCGCGGCGCTACTCGGAGAGCCGGGGTAACCCCCTCCTCCTCCAGCAGCTCGACCACCGCGCGTCGTCGGGCGGGGTTCCGGCGGCCGAGGGCGTCCCGCTCGGCCCCGAGGAGCAGCGCGCGATTGACGTCGCGGCCGTGCTCGGACCAGAGTTCAGTTTCGATACCCTGCTCCGGGTGAGCGGGGAGGAGGACGAGGAGCATTTCACCGAGATCGTCGACCGTCTCGTGGGCGCCGGTGCGCTCTTGGAGCGGATGGGTGAGGTCCTCGCGTTCCCGGGGGACCAGTTCCGGGAGCAGGTCTACAGCCGACTTCCCGAGCGCCGGCGCCAGCTCCTTCACTGGAGCGCCGGGGAGACGCTCGAGGCCACGGGGCGCGCCGGGGTCGCCACGGTGTACTCCCTCGCGCGCCACTTCTACCTCGGTCGGTCGGGCGCGAAGTCGGTGAAGTACAACCGCCTCGCCGCCGAGATCGCCGACCGGGCGCTCGCCCCGGAGGCGGCTCGGGACCATCTTCTGCGGGCGGTCGAGAGCCAGCGGGACGTCACGCCGGAGAACATCGAGACGGAGTCGGAGCTGGTGCTCGACCTCGTCCGGGTCACCGAGGAGCTTGGACATCTCGCCGACGCGGAGCGGACGCTGCGGGCGTTCCTCGACCGGGAGCAGGACGACCCGCGCCTTTCCCTGCGGCGTCGGGCGGGCCTCGAGGTGTTCCTCTCCCGCGTCCTCACCGACCAGGGGAAACTTCCCGCCGCGTCCGAGCTCGCGCAGAAGCTTCTCACGACGCCCGGGCTCGAGAGCGAACCGGTGCTCTTAGTCGGAGCGCATCACCAGCTCGGAATGGCCCTCTACTACGCCGGGGAGTATGCGGAGGCGCTCCACCACCACACCGAAGAGCTGGAGCTCGCGCGGAAGGTGGGGAACCCACTCGTCACGCTGCGCGCCCAGATCTGGCGCGTGGCGGCGCTCGCCATGATGGGACCGACGGACGAAGCGGTCGCCGAGGCTCGGGCCCTCACGATCGCGCGGGACGGTCTCGACTCGCTCCGCGAGTCCGCGCAAGCGCACCTCTTCCTCGGCGACATGCTGGCGGACGCCCGATGCACCCCGGCGCAGCGCCAGGAGGCGCTGGCCGAGTACGCCCGGGCCGTGGAGTTCGCCGAGCGGGCGCACGACCCTCGGCGGGTCGGTTGGGCCAACTACAAGACCGGGGAGCTCCTGCGCGAGGCGCGGCGGTTCGACGAAGCGACCGAGGCGCTCGATACCGCGAGCGCCATCTTCGAGGAGGTCGGCGACCAGGTTGGCCTGAGCATGACCACCAAGGTGCGCGGGCAGATCGCGATGGACCAGGGGGACCACGACCTCGCGGAGCGGCATCTTCTCGAGGCGCACCGGCTCCTCAAGGGATTGCATCATACGCTCGAGGAGCTCGACGTCCTCCTGCAGCTCGCCGAGCTGTCCCTCGCCCGGGGCGAGCGTGCCCGCACGGAGGAGTACGTCCGCGAAATCGAGCGCCTTCGGCTCTCGGCCCTTCGACCGGATCTCGCGCCGGAGTTCGAACGTCTCCAGCGGTCGCTCGGAACGGAGGAGAGGAATCGTGCCGGCCGCTGAGCGCGTACCCGCCGGCTTCGATGGCCTCGTCCGTCGTACCCTTCGGGAGGACCGGGCGGCGCGGGATCGCACGACCCGCCTCCTCTTCGACCGCTCGGTGACGGCCGAGGGCTGGGTCACGGCGCAGCGCCGCGGTATCCTCTCGGGAATGTCGGCTGCGCGGGCGACCGCCCGGACCCTCGGACTCACGGTCCTGGCGGCGCGCCGCGACGGGACGCGGGTGGTCCCCGGCACCGTGGTCCTTCGCCTTCGGGGGGACGCGCGTCGGATCCTCGCCGGCGAGCGGACCGTCCTCAACTTCCTGATGCATGCGAGCGGGGTCGCCACGGAGACCCGGCGGGCGGTCGACGCCGCCCGTGGGGCCCGCCCTCGGCTCGAGGTGTGGGCGACTCGCAAGACCCTCCCCGGCCTCCGGGACCTCGAGAAGGCGGCCGTGGTCGATGGGGGCGGCCGCCCTCACCGTCGGGACCTCTCCGACGCCGTGCTGATCAAGAACAACCATCTCGCGCTGCTGCCCCTCACCGACGCGGTCCGTCGGGCCCGGGTGCGCGCCCGCCCGGGGGAGCGCATCGAGGTCGAGGTGCGGTCCCGCGCCGAGGCGCTCGCGGCGGCCCGCGCCGGGGCGGACGCCCTCCTCCTCGACAACGTTCCGCCGGGCCCGGCCCGGGCGATCGTGCGCGCGCTCGAGCGATCCGGCCTTCGGCGAGGTCGCTTCATCGAGCTCTCGGGCGGCATCACACCCGAACGGGTGGCCCGCTTCCGGTCGGTGGGCGCGGACGCCGTCAGCCTCGGGGGAATCACGCATTCGGCGCCGGCGCTCCCGTTTCACCTCAGGCTGCGAACCGACCGCTTAAAGCGCCGCGCGGCCTAGAACTCGCGGACGCCGGTGACGCTGGCCGAGGAGATCCTCCGGCTCAAGGAGGAACGCAATGCCGTGCTGCTCGCGCACAACTATCAGCGGCCGGAGGTCCAGGACATCGCCGATTTCGTCGGGGACTCGCTCTATCTCTCCCGGAAGGCGATGGAGTCCGACCGCGCGGTGATCGTCTTCGCGGGGGTCCGGTTCATGGCGGAGACCGCCAAGATCCTGAACCCGGCCCGGACGGTGCTGCTCCCCGACCTGAAGGCGGGCTGCGGCCTCGCCGACTCGATCACGGCGGACCAGCTCCGGGCGTGGAAGCAGGCCCATCCGGGGGCCGTCGTGGTGGCGTACATCAACACCTCGGCGGACGTGAAGGCGGAGGCCGACATCTGCTGCACGAGCTCGAACGCGGTGAAGGTCGTCCAGCAGGTCCCGCCCGACCAGGAGATTCTGTTCCTGCCTGACATGTTTCTGGGCGACTACGTCCGCCGAAAGACCGGCCGCGCGATGCACCTGTGGGTCGGCGACTGCCCCGTGCACGCGAAGCTCCGGCCGGAGGAGATCGCGAAAGCCCGCGCGGAGCACCCGGGCGCGCCCGTGATCGCCCACCCGGAGTGCGGATGCGCGACGCAGGCGATGGAGCACGTCGACCGCGTCCTCTCCACGGATGGGATGGTGCGCTACGCCGAGGAGACGCGGGCCCCCGAGGTGCTCGTCGCGACCGAGGTTGGGATCCTCCACCGGATGGCCCGGTTGAACCGGTCGACCCAGTTCACGCCGCTCGATGCCCAGGCGATCTGCCCGTACATGAAGGAGATCTCGCTCGAGGACGTCCGAGACTCCCTCGCCCTCGACCGGTACCGCATCGAGGTGCCGACCGAGGTCGCCGTGAAGGCGCGCGTCGCCCTCGAGCGGATGGTCGCCGCCTGACCGTTCGGGTCTCAGAGCTTCGGGACGATCGGCGCGAGTCCGTGGACGTAAAGCTCGAACGACGCCCCGAGCAAGGCGAGCCCGGTGAGGAAGACGACCGCGACCGAGAGCCACGACGGCTTGCGCGTGAGGTAGAAGTGCGGGCTGAGCGGATTCAGGCGCGTCGAGAGGAACGAGAGGCCCGCGAGGAACAGCACAATCCCCAGGAAGGCGGTGACGAGGACGGTGTACTGGCTCAGGTAGAGGCCCACCACGAGGAGGAAGAGCGCCACGGGGATCGCCGCGTGGGAGCGCTTCGTCTCGGTCTCCGCGGCCCGGCTCGGTGGCGGGTTCGTGGGGCGGTGGTAGACGGAGCGATAGGCCCGCGCGCTGGACACGGAAGGGAGGGGTGGGGCGGTCATAAATGAACCCCACCCTCCAACGGAACCCCCTTCGGGTGGGACCTAGTAATAAAAAGGGGATTGTACCCTCGGTCGGACGGTGAACGAGAACCCACCGCGCCGCGGAGTGCCACCGAGCCTCGTCCGGCCCCCGTCGCCGGCGCGCCGTTCGGGCCCCCGCGGGCTTCCCGAGCCGCCGGCGCTCCGGACGAACCCCCTCTTCGGAGCGCGAGCCTGCTCGAGCTGTGCCGCCCCGATCCCGGACTCCCACCCGCGGTGCTGGGGCTGCGGCCGCCCTCTCTGTACCGACTGTTACTGGCGCCACGGCCTCACGCCGACCGCGCACCGCTGTACAAGCTGCCTCATGCAGGGGGCCGCTTCGCGGAACGCGCTTTCGGGGGGCCGGTCGACCGCCTCGCCGGGCCCCGCGGCTCCTCGGTTCCTCCGATACTGAGCTCGGCGAAGGGCCGGGTGTTCCGCACTTCCCGGGCCGACAGGCCCGCCCGCCGGGCCAACCCGAGCGCCACGGGCCGGGTCGGATCCTCGGACGGCGCTCCGAGTCCCGTCGGAAGGTGGACCCCGACGCCCGCTTCCCGGGCCTGCCGACCGCCGACCGAATCGAGCCGTTCGGGGCCCGGGCCGAGCTCGAGGGCGGTGCCCAACGAGCGGGCCGCCGCTAGCCATCTCGTGAGGGAGGTCGCATCGGCCGCGACGGAAGAGCCGACATGCGTGACGATCAGCGGGCGGCGAGTCGCGCGACGATCCTCCTTCTCCGGGGAGTCGTCGGGAATGGGACGAACGATTCGGTAATCGTGCGGGACGGAGGCGAGGTCGGTCGGTGGGAGGCCCCAGCCGGCCTCGATCGCGCTCAGCACGCGGAGCTTGGGGGAGGAGAGTCCGTTCAGCCGCGACCGTATCTCCGCCGGCAGCGTCCAGGTCTTCCCGTCGGCCCCGACCCCTCCCACAACGAACCCGAGGTACGCGTACCCGCAGGCCCGTCCCTCCGCCACGAGCCGGTCGGCCGCGTCGGGACGAGCGTCCGGTGCGAGGTGAACATGCAGGTCCCCGACGAGGTCGTCCTGAGCGACGAGGGACGGCACCTCTCCTTGGGCGGCGGCCTCGATCTCGCCCCGGTCCTCTCGGAGCTCGGGCGGAATCCACGCGAGGCCGAGGGCGGCGTAGACCTCCTCCTCCGAGGTGCCCGCGACCCGGTCCTCCCCGCGGAATACGCCGTACTCGTTCACCTTGAGGCCGCGATCTCGCGCGAGGGAGCGGAGGTGGACGTTGTGGTCCTTCGACCCCGTGAAGTATTGGAGCGCGGCCCCGAACTCCTCCGGCTGCACCACCCGAAGGTCGACCTGCAGGCCGCCCGAGAGGACCACGGTCTCCTTCGTCTCGCCTCGCATCTTCACCTCCGCGACGGTGGGGAGGTGGGTGAACGTCTCGAACACCGTCGTCGGGTCCTTCGAGGTGACGAGGATGTCGAGGTCCCCGACGGTCTCGCGAGCCCGCCGGAAGCTGCCGGCGATCTCCACCCGGTCGACCACCGCGCCGGCCCGGATTCCTTGGAGGAGGCCAAGGGCGATCGGGTAGACCTCCTCGATCGGTCGCCGCGAGGGTCCCGGCCCCGCCGCCGCCTGGGCGAGGGCCGAGCGCAACAGCTCGATCTTCTTCTCGCCGAACCCTTTCATGCCGTTGAGGCGACCCGCGGCGATCGCGTCGCGGAGCTCGGCCGGCCCCTCGACCGCGAGCTCGATCCAGAATCGGCGGGCGGTTTTCGGCCCGAGTCCGGGGAGCCGCATCAGCTCGACGAGGCCGGGCGGGATCTCTCGTTTGAGCTTCTCGTAGTAGGGAATCGTTCCGGTCTTGAGGTACTCCTCGATCTTGTCCGCGATCGCTTCCCCCACGCCCGGGATCGTCCGCAGCTCTCCGCGCGCGGCGACGGTCGCGAGGTCCTCGGTGAGGCTCTCGATCGATCGGGCGGCGCGGCGGTAGGCCTCCGGCTTGAACCTCTCCCCGAGCAGGTCGAGGAGGTCGGCGATTGTCCGGAAGATCTCCGCGGCCTCCGCGTTCGAGGTCACGGCCGCCGTCCGCCCCCTGCCGCTCCTTACGGGGCGAAGCCGGCCCCGAGGTCGAGCCAGGTGCGCCGTCCGAGCGCGTGGAACCCGAGCCGCTCGTACAGGCGGCGGGCCTCGAGCCGGTCCTCCCGAACGTAGAGACCGACCCGCACGCGCTCTTGCCGGGCGCTCTCGAGGGCCGCCTCGACGAGGGCCCGGCCGATCCCCCGGCCCCGGGCCGGTGGATCAACGAACACTCCGCCGACCAGCCAGACGTCGGTCAGTCGAACCGCGGCGCGCACGGCTCCGAGGAGCCGCCCCTGGTCGAACGCGCCCCAGATCCACTCCTCCCCCGGGTCGAGCGTCGGGTACTCGGCGGCGACCGGGTCGGTTTGGCGCTGGGCGAACTCGGCGAGCGCCGAGTGGTCGGCCCGTTCGAGTCGGCGGACTTTCGCCGATACCGGGGGGTTCGGGTTCGCTCTCGGAGGCACTCCCGTCTCGCTCGCGAGAAGCAGGAGCGTGAACGGTCGCGCCGGCCCACGGGCGGCCACGGCAAGGTTCTGGAACATCTCGGGAACGATGGCGACAAGCGGGCGCGGGGGGAGCGCCCCCGCGAGGATGCGGGCCCGTGGGTCGGCCCCCACCCAGTGGACGACCGTCCGCGTCGGGTGCCCCAGCCAGACCAGCAGGTAGCCGACGGTCTCCTCCCCGTCCAAGGCGGAGATGAAGCGGACCCGGTTCGGAGCATGGTCAAGGTCCCAGAGGCCGTACGCATGGCTGAACGGGTCCCGGGCGGCGTTCCGCTCGAGCCACTCCCGGTCGATCGTTGGCCGAAGCTCCATGGAACCGCGCCCGAACCGTCAACCCTCGGGGCTTGTTAGAGGTGCGGTCGCCGTTCCTCGAACGAGAACGGTAAATCCCGGCCCCGGGTCGGGACGCGTCGTGCGCTCGCACCGGCCAACCCCCGAGTTCCCGCGTCACCTCGAGACGCTCTACGCGCGGTTCCCGTTCGAGCGGTCATTGGCGGACGACCCGATCTCCGAGGTGCGACCGCTCGCGTGGGACCGACGCCGGGCCGAGGTCGCCGGTCTCCTCGGGAGCACGCTCGCGATCGGCAACACGACCGCGATCCGCGGGGCGATTGCCGATCTCGCGCGACGGGCGGGTGGGGACATCGGCTGGCTGGTGGGACCGCGGCGGGACGAAGAGCGCCGCCGCCGACTGAGCTCGTTCCGACATCGGTGGATCCGGGGCGACCAGATCGACTACCTCTGTCGGGTCCTCGTGGCGTACTACGGGGCGCACGATTCGCTCGAGTCGGCGTTCCTCGACGGCCTTGATTTGGGCGGGTTCGCGGGTGGCCTGGACGCGCTCTCGCACCTCCTACGGGGCGACGCGATACGGGGCCACCTCGGCCCGGCCCCCCGGGGGTACCGGGCGCTATTCCCCACGCCGCGGGGCGGAGGGCGGAGCCCGTGCAAGCGGCTCACGCTGTTCGTCCGGTGGATGGTGCGGGACCGCTACCCCGACCTCGGCGTCTGGCGGAACGTCCCGACCGGTGAGCTTCGCATCCCGCTCGACCAGCACGTCCACTGGATCGCCTACCATCTCGGGCTCACCAGCCATCGCACCCGGTCGTGGACCGCCGTCGAGGAGGTGAGCGAAGCGCTGCGCCGCATCGACCCCCTCGACCCTATCAAGTACGATTTCGTGCTTTGCCATACCGGCATCTCCGGCGACTGCCCGAAGGAGCGCGACCTCGCGGTCTGCGGTCCCTGCTCGGTGCGGCCGGATTGCCGCCTCTGGCGGGGTCGAACGGTGACGGCATGAGCACGGGGATGGCCCCTCTCGCGATCGACCCCGGCCTACTGGCCCGGTTCCGGGCGGCCGGCGAGAAGATCGCCTGGCGGACCGTGGGGACCAAACGCGC
This sequence comes from Thermoplasmata archaeon, assembly GCA_035625085.1. Lineage (GTDB taxonomy): Archaea > Thermoplasmatota > Thermoplasmata > Lutacidiplasmatales > UBA184 > Lutacidiplasma. Next base: position 16,717 of record DASPQG010000056.1, on the reverse strand, counting down.
GACGGGGCCGAAGGCACGAATCGCCCACCTGAACGACGAAGAGGCCCGGGTGGAGCTCGGGGGCCGCGGCGCGAAGGTGCGGCTCACCGTCGACTCCGGGCCGCTCGGCGCGCTCGTCCTCCTCCTCGAGATCGACCGAAGGGGTCCGCCGACCGGCCTCGGGGCGAGCGAAGCCGGCCGGGAACCCCGCTTCCCCTCGGGGGCGATCGTGGCCGCCTGGGACGGGGAGGCCGTGCCCGAGGACTCGAAGCCGACCGGCCGCGATCTCGTCGATCTCGCCCGATATTCGCTCGCCTGACGACATACTGCTTATATTTCCTAATGATTCACCCTCCTAATCATTAGGGGGCAACATGATTTCCTCGGTCCCGAAGGTGACGACCCGACCGGAAGCCATCGAGGTCGCCTCGCTCATCGATCTCGTGCATGACGTGCTGCAAGGCTCCCTCCGCCAGGTCCATCCGACGCTCGCGAAGGAGGGGATCACGATGGGCCAGTTCTGGGCGATTCACACGGTCTCGAGCCTCGAGGCCGCGTCGTTGAGCACGGTCGCGCGCTACCTCGGGGTCTCCTCCCCGTCCGCCTGCGCGAACATCGACCAACTCGAAGCGGCCGGGCTCGTGCGCCGGCGGCGCTCCGAGCAGGACCGCCGCACGGTCGAGCTCTCCCTCACGCCTCAGGGCCGCAAGGTGGAGACGCGGGTCTGGCGGGAGATCGGACGGGTGATGGCGGAAGCCGGACGGGGCCTCGATCCCAACGACCTTGCCGCGGCCGTGCGGGTGTTCCGGGAGATCGCTCACGAGCTCGAATCGAACGGGACGGCCGACCGGGGGGTTTCGTGAGCGCGGACAGACGGGTCCTTACCGCGGCCGGGACCCCGTACAACGCGCGCGCTGCCCGGGGGACGCTCCTCGTCCTCGCCGTGATGGCGTTGATGGTCACCTACGTCGAGACGATGGTGCTGCCCGCGTTCCGGGCGTTCATCCTGTTCTTCAACTACGCTCCCGCGACGACCGTCGTCTGGATCGTCTCGGCCTACCTGCTCATCGGCACCGTCGCCACCCCGATCTTCGGGAAGCTGGGCGACAAGTACGGCAAGAAGCGGATGCTCCTCTTCGTGATGGGGCTCTACGCGGTCGCCGTCAGCATCGCGGGGTTCACGCCCGACATCGGTACCGCGCTCGGGGTCTCCCGGGCGAACCAGATCTACCTCCTGATCGGGGCGCGGGCGTTCCAGGGGCTCGGGATGGGGATGTTCCCGCTCGCATTCGCCATGCTCCCCGAAGTGTTCCCCGCGGCCCGGGTCGGCCAGGCCCAAGGAATCGTCTCGGGCATGTTCGCCGCGGGTGCGGCGCTCGGCCTCGTGGGCGGGGGGTACATCGCGTCCCAGTTCGGCTGGCAGCTCACCTACCACACCGTCACCCCGATCGCCATCGTCCTGGTCGTGCTCGCCTACTTCCAGCTCCACGAGTCGCCCCACCTTTCCCCGAAGCCGATCGACCTTCCCGGCATCGGGAGCCTCGGGATCGCCCTCGCGATGGCGTTGTTCGGCATCACCGAGGGGGTCTACTGGGGCTGGACGAACTTCTCGGCGGTCTCGTTCGCCGGCATTCCGTGGGGCGTCCCGGAGTTCTTCCTCCTCGCGTTCGCCAGCATAGCGTTCTTCCTGTTCTGGGAGCCGCGGACCGAGACGCCGGTCGTCTCGTTCCGGGCCCTCAAGCAGCGGAACATCTGGATTTCGAACGTCAACGGCGCGATCGTCGGGATCGGGATGTTCCTGATCTTCGTCACGCTCACGATCCTCGTCGAGGACAAGTTCGCGCCGGGGTTCAACTACTCGGAGTTCCAGTTCGGCCTCGTCGCGCTCCCCTCGGCGCTCGGGATGCTCGCCTTTGGGCCCCTCTGGGGCCGCCTGGTGGCCGCGCGGGGCCCGAAGCCCGTGATGCTCCTCGGGTTCGCCGTGATGGGAATGGGCGCGCTCGGGCTCGCCCTCTTCCACTCGACGATCCTCGAGCTCATGCTGTTCACCATCCCGGCGCTCGTCGGGAACGTCGCGGTGCTGATCGCGATGTCGAACATCATCGTCCTCTCCGTCTCGCCGAAGGAGCTCGGCATCCAGACCGGGATGAACCAGACGTTCCGGAACCTCGGGAGCGCCATCGGGCCGGTGCTCGCGGCCGCGATCACCGCGAGCTTCACGACCCAGGCGGTCGTCACCTACACCCCGACCGGCATTCCGATCTACGGGAGCGTCCCCGGAATCGACGGGTTCGTCGTGCTGTTCGCGATCACCGCGAGCGTGGCGCTCCTCGGGCTCATCCTCTCGCTCGGCCTACGGAACTACCGGTTCCACGCGGACGGGAGCCGCCTCGAGGCGCCGACGGCCCGGCCCGAGGGGCTGGCCCCGATGCCCGGCGGCGAGCCCGCGCCCGCGGTCTCGGCGAGCGTCTCCGATTCGGTGTAGTCGCGCCCGGGGGGTCTACGAGCAGCCGCTCGTCGACCCGCAGACGGTGCACGCGTAGCACGTGCCCGATCGCACCATGATCCCGCCGCAGAGGGCGCACGCGGGCGCGTCGTCGCTCACGCCCCCGCCGCTCGCCTCGAGAGAAAACGCGTCGAGCGCTCGGGTCTCGAACTTCACCGTGGTCGGCCGGGAGGCCGACGGTTTCGCTCCGCCCGAGGCGACCGGCGCGTGGCCGTTGCCGTTCCCCTCCGGCGCCGCCTCGAGGCCGATCGCGCGTCGCTCGTCCTCGGTGAGGAACTCGAGCGCGAGCCAGCGGGCGACGTAGTCGGGGATCGACTTCGCGAACCGGATCTTCGGGTTGTTGGTCGCGCCGGCCGGCTCGAAACGGAGGTGGGCGAGCTTCCGGACGAGGTCCTTGAGCGGCACCCCGTGCTGGAGCGCCATCGACATCGCGAGCCCGAGCGAATCCATGAGCCCGTTGACGGTGGAGCCTTCCTTCGTGACCCGGAAGAAGATCTCGCCGGGCCGGCCGTCGGGGTAGAGGCCGACCGTCACGTAGCCGTCGTGGCCTCCGACCTCGAAGTGGTGGGTGATCGCCTTCCGCTCGTTCGGGAGCCGCTCGCGGGCCGGTCCCCGAGGTCCGACCGGCGCTCCGGCCTTCCCCTTGCCGGTCTCGAACGGCTGGGACGCCTTGCAGCCGTCGCGGTAGAGCGCGACCGACTTGATGCCGAACTTCCACGCCTCGAGGTAGATCTTCTCGATGTCCTCGACGGTCGCGTCGTTCGGGAGGTTGATCGTCTTCGACGCTCCGCCCGAGAGGAACGGCTGGACCGCGCCGAGCATCTTCAAGTGCCCCATCGGCGGGATCGTCCGGACGCTGCCGGCGGGCGCCAGCGCGCAGTCGAACACCGGGAGGTCCTCCGGGTCGAGGCCCGGGGCGCCCTCGATCGAGCCGGTCTTCTCGACGTGGTCGGTGATCGCCCGGATCTCGTCCGTCGAGTAGCCGAGCGCGAGGAGGCCGTCCGGCACGGTGCGGTTGATCATGCGGAGCATCCCGCCCCCCACCAGGTTCTTCACCTTCACGAGCGAGAGCTCGGGCTCGAGCCCGAGCGTGTCGCAGCCCATCAGGAGGCCGATCGTGCCGGTCGGGGCGATGACGGAGATCTGGGCGTTGCGGTATCCCCACAGCTCGCCCGCCTTCACCGTGTCGTGCCAGCGGTCGACCGCCGCCTGCGCGAAGGCGGTGAGCCGGGGGTCGTTGTGCGGGATCTCCTCCGCAGCCTTCGCGTGCTTGCCCATCACGCGGAGCATCGGGGCGCGGTTGCGCTCGAACCCGGCGAACGGGCCGACGCGCTTCGCGATCTCGCTCGACATGTGGTACCCCTCCGCCGAGAGGAACGCCGAGACGCAGGCCGATAGAGTTCGGCCCGCGTCCGAGTCGTAGGCGAGCCCGTAGTGCATGAGGAGGGCCCCGAGGTTCGCGTAGCCGAGCCCGAGCGGCCGGTAGTCGTGGGAGTCCTGAGCGATCGCCGCGGTCGGGTAGCTCGAAGCGTCCACGATGATCTCCATCGCGAGGATCATCGTTCGGACGGCCTGGCGGAACAGCTCGATGTCGAGCTGCCCCTTCGCGTCCAGGAACTTCATCAGGTTGAGCGACGCGAGGTTGCACGCCGAGTCGTCGAGGAACAGGTACTCGCTGCACGGGTTGGAGGCGTTGATGCGCCCGGAGTTCGGGCAGGTGTGCCAGTCGTTCGTGACGTCGTCGAACTGGACGCCGGGGTCGCCGCATCGCCAGGCGGCGTAGGCGAGCTTGCGCCACAGCTCTCGGGCCGGGTAGGTACCAGCGACCGAGTGGTCGGTCCGGTTGAACGTCTTCCACTCCTTGTCGCGCACGACCGCCTCCATGAAGGCGTCCGGCACGCGGACCGAGTGGTTCGCGTTCTGGTAGGCAATCGAGGCGTACGCGGAGTCGGGATCGGTACCGTCGAAGTTCGAGGAGTATCCCTCCCGGATCAGGGCGGCCGCCTTGTCCTCTTCGCGGACCTTGCAGTCGATGAAGTCGACGATGTCGGGGTGGTCCATGTTGAGGATCACCATCTTGGCGGCTCGGCGGGTCGTCCCGCCGCTCTTGATGACGCCCGCGAGGGCATCGAACGCCCGCATGAACGAGACGGGGCCCGAGGCGATCCCGCCGCCCGCGAGCTTCTCGTGGCTTCCGCGCAGCGGGGAGAGGTTGGTGCCGGTGCCACTACCGCCCTTGAAGAGACGGCCCTCGCTCGTCGCGAGTGCGAGGATCGAGTCCATGTCGTCCGAGATCGACTGGATGAAGCACGCCGAGCATTGCGGCGGGTCGCGGACGCCGACGTTGAACCAGACGGGGCTGTTGAACGCCGCCATCTGCTGGACCATGAGGTAGGAGAGGCTCTCCTCGAACGTTGTCGCTTCCTCGGGCGTGTCGAGGTAGCCGAGATCGAGGCCGCGCTCCGCCATGAAGTGGCAGACGCGACGGATCATCCCGTCGATCGAGCTCTCGCGGCGGCCCTGAAGGACGCGGAAGTACTTCGACGCGGCGATGTTGACGCTCGTCTCCGACCAGGACGTCGGGGCCCGGATCCCCTTCTGCTCGAAGATCACCTTCCCCTCGGCGTTCTTGATCAGCGCGTCGTGGGTCCGCCACTGGACCGTGTCGAAGGCGGTCTTTCCCCGGGGGACGAGGCGAGGCACGGGAATCGGTTCGCGCCCGAGGCGGGCCGACGGCCGACCGGCCGCCTCCTCCGACGCGGGCACCGCACGCTTTTTGGCAACTGCCATAACGGCTCACTCCTCGAGGGTCGATGGAGCATCCCGGATCGACTGGTACTACCACCGCGCGGGAGCCTATTCCACCGACGGTCGGCCGCTGAAACGCCCCTGTCGAGAGGCTGTTCCGTGCCGTTCGTCAGCGATTGAGGACGCAGGTGGTGTCGCTCGGGACACCGTGAAAACCCTCCGGGTGCGAGCCAAGCGCGACCCGCTATAAGTTTGCTTGGTCGCACAAAACTCCGGTGCGGTCGATTGCGCGTCGTCCGAAGCGCACGGGCCGTTACTTGGTAAGACGCGTTGCGCATTTCCTACCACGCCCCGGTTCTAAGTACGCGAACCGCCGCACTGTCTGCGATGGCTGCGAGCGCCGCCTCGCCGTTCCCGCGGGCGGTGGCGTTCTTCCGCCGACATCCGATCCTACTCTTCCTCTGCTTCACGCCGGGGATTCCGGAGTACCTCTCGGGATCCTCCCCGTTCGCTCTCCTCGGCCGGAACCCGGTGGTCTTCCTGATCTTCCTCGGACTCAACCTCGGCCTCTACGGTCCGGGCGTGCTCCTCGCCCGCGAAGCGTTCGTCCGATGGCGGCCGGGATGGGCCGGGATCATCCTCCTCGGTAGCGCCTACGCCCTCCTCGAGGAGGGAACGGCGCTCAGCACGATGTTCAACCCGAACGCCTCCGTGGTCGGAAGCCAGGGGTCCTACGGGCATTTCGCCGGCGTCAACTGGGTCTGGACGGTCGGCGTCATCGGCATCCACGTCGTCTATAGCGTCGGACTCCCGATCCTCCTCCTCGGTCTCGCGTTACCCGAGACCCGGGGACGATCCCTCCTCTCGCGGCGGCAGATCGGGATCGCCCTCGTGGTGTACGCCCTCGACATCGTCGCCCTCGCCGGAATCGTGGGGTACTGGCGAACCGCTCCGGGGCTCCTCGTCGCGGCCGCGGTGCTCGCCGGGATCCTCTATGCCGTCACGCGCGCGCTCCCCCGCGGCGCGCTCGAACCGACCGCGTGGCATCCTCGGCTCGGTCCGCGGTGGTTCTTCCTCCTCGGGCTTGCCTTCTACCCGGTCGTGGTCCTCGTGCCGGGACTCGGCATGCACTACGCCGTCTGGCCACCGGTCACGATGGTGGTCGAGCTCCTCTTCCTCGGCGCCCTGTTCCTCTACATCCGGCGCGAGGTCGGTCGCCAGGCGAACGAGGCGGCGCTCACGATGGTCGCCCTCGGGGCGATCGCTCCGCTCGTCGTGCTCGGCTTCCTCTTCCAGCTCGTCCTGCCGATCGTCATTGTGGCCGACGTCCTGTTCGGGTTGTTCTTCTACGCCCTCTGGGTCCGCTATCGTCCCGGGCCGATTCGACCGCCGCTCGGAGCGACCTAGCCGGCGGAACTACGCCGGCCGAGCGGAACGTTCCGCCGACACCATCGGCGGCGGCACCACCCGCATCGTGCACGGCATCACCGCACCACAGTCGCCGCAGTAGAGGCCCTCCTCGGCGACCCAGAGGAAGGCGCCGCACCGCTCGCATCGGCGGGGGTCGTCCGGGTCGTTGCGGCAGACCATCGCCCCCGCCCCTAGTAACCCGACGGCCTCCCCCTATTTGGAACCGAACGGCGGACGCACGCAGATCGGGGGCGGCGACGTCGCCGCTGGGTCTCGGAAGAAAAAAAAGGAAGAGGGGAACCTTCCCGAAGGAAGGTCCCCGAGAAAGGGTGACGCCGGTTTAGGCGTTCTTCATCTTGGCGCGCGAGACGAACCCCTTCTTGTCGAGGAAGTACATGTAGCCGTCTTGGCGGGTGATCTTCTCGGTGCCGACCCGGCCCTTCTTGCCGGACTTGTTCAGCTTCGTCGGGGTCTTCCAGAGGTACCCGTCTTTGCCGAGGTAGTACAGGTAGCCCTTCTCTCGCTTGATTTGCTCCTTGCCAACACGCTCCGCCATTGTGGCGACCTCGAGGCCGAGGAGGAGAGCCCCCCTATTTAGAAGTACTGACGGAGTGTCGGCGGAGAAATCCGGTTTCCCTGACGGAAAACGACGGCCGGAATCGCGTCGAAACGGTACCCGAGCTGGTCGACCGAGCGGAACGGAAAGACGACGAGATCGGCGGGGCGGCCGACCTCCACCGTTCCGGCGTCAGCGAGCCCGCTCGCGTGCGCCGCGTTGACGGTGGCCGCCGTCAGCGCTTCCGCCGGTGAGAGCCGCGCGGCATGGACCGCATGGGCGAGCACGAGTGGCATCGCCTCCACCCAAGAGTTCGGCGAGCAGTCGGTGCCGAGGGCGACCGGGACGCCCGCGTCGACCATCTCGCGGCCGGGACTGCGAACGCCCGGCGCCGCGGCGAGGGCGGTGAGCGGAAGGAGCACCGCCGTGACTCCGCTCTTCGCGAGAAGCGCCCGGTCCTCGGCGCGGGACGCGAGGAGGTGATCGGCCGAGACAGCCCTGAGGCGGGCGGCGAGCCGCGCCCCTCCCGAGAGGACGAATTCCTCGGCGTGGATCTTCACGCCGAGGCCGAGGGCGATCGCGGCGCGGAGCAGCCGCTCGGACTGGCGGACCGAGAAGAAGCCGGGCTCGCAGAAGACGTCGCAGAAGCGGGCGAGCCCCTCCGCGGCGACCCGGGGCAGCGCCCGGCGGAGGAGGAGATCGAGGTAGGCGTCCGGGCGGCCGCGGTACTCGGGCGCGACCGCGTGCGCTCCGAGGAAGGTCGGGACGAGCCGTAGCCCGGTGCGTCGGGCGAGTCGGGGGATGATGCGCAGGAGCCTCAGCTCCCCGGCCGGCGTGAGGGCGTAGCCGGTCTTCACCTCGACCACCGTCGATCCCCAGCTCTCCATTCGGCCGAGACGGGCGGCGGCGGCGTTGAGCAGCTCCGCGTCCGAGGCCCGTCGGGTGGCCCGCACGGTCGCGTAGATCCCGCCACCGGCGCGCGCGATCTCGGTGTAACCGGCGCCGCGGACCTTGAGGGGGAGCTCGAACGCGCGATCGCCGGCGAAGAGCACGTGAGTGTGGGCGTCGACGAAGCCGGGAACCGCGACCCCGCCCTCGGCGGAAAGGCGCCGCCCGCCGGGTCGCAAGCGGACGTTCCGACCGATGTCCCGGTTCCGGCCGACCCAGACGAACCGGCCGTCGGCGACGGCGACCGCCGCGTCCGGGACGATCGAGAGATCCTCCGCCGCCGCCCCGACCCGCGGCACCGGCCCTCGGCGAAGGGTCGCGAGCTCCCCGATGTCGCTCACCACGAGGTCCGCGCCGAGGCCGCTCATGGTTGGTGGATGAGATGGTCGACGAGGTCCCGGGCGGCGAGCGACCCCGGGAAGAGGATGCGCGCCTCGGATTCGAGCGGCTCGAGCTCCTTGTACCGGGCCGAGAAGTGGGTCAAGAACAAGGTCGCCACCTCGGCGGCGTTGGCGAGCTCGGCCGCCTGCCGGGCCGAGGAGTGCCCCCACTCATTCGCCTCCGCCTCGAGCTCCTGCGCGACCGTCGCCTCATGGATGAGGACGGTCGCCCGGTGCGCGAGGCGACGGACGTCGTCCGAGGGGGCCGTGTCGCCCGAGTAGACGACCGTCCTCCCCGGCCGCGCCGGTCCCATCACGTCGGAGGGATGGACGACCGAGGAGCCGACCCGAACGGATTCGCCGGCCTCGAGCTTAGCGAAGTCCCGGCCCCGGATACCGAGCGACCGGGCTTTCTCCCCGTCGAATCGACCCCGCTTCGGCCCCTCCTCGATGCGATAGGCGAGCGACGGGACCGGGTGGATCGCCGGGGAGGTCTTCACCGAGTACCCCTCGAGCTCTACCGTCGCACCGGCGGTGAGCGGGTGGACCGTCACGGGAAACCGGAGCGTGAAGTAGCCCATCCGGAGCGCTCGACCGACCATCTCCTCGGCGTCCGGAGGGCCGTAGATGTCGAGCGGCTCGGTCCGGTGATTGAGGCACATGCTCTGGATCAGCCCGGGCAACCCGAGGAAGTGATCGCCGTGGAAGTGGGTCACGAACACCCGCCGCACTCGCATGAACGAGGCAGACGACTGGAAGAACTGGCGCTGGGTCCCCTCTCCGCAGTCGAGCAGGATCAGCTCGCTCTCCATGTCGAGGGCGATGGCACTCGCGGACCGCTCCTTGGTCGGCCAAGAACCGGCGGTGCCGAGGAAGGTGAGGCGCATCGGACCCTGCACCTTGTTCCGGGTATAAGGTCGACCGGCGGGGGCCGCCACCGGCCGCGCTCTCCGGTCGGGGCAAAAGCGGAAAAGGGGTGGGCGGGTTCGTCGGGCGATGGTTGACTGGGATCGCGTCGAGGACCTCCGCGCGAAGGGATGGGATTGGGACGAAATCGCGGATGACGCGAAGGTCGGCTTCCACCCGGACGCTTCCGTAAAGGAGCCCGGCCGCGCCCTTCGGGGCCTCTATCACCGGCAGCGTTCGCGGCAGGCCCGCAAGGGCGAGGAGCCCAAGGTGCGGGCTCCGACCAAGCAGGAACGCGAGGAGGCCGAGCGCAAGTGGACGCCCGTTCGGCTCTGCTACCTCTTCGTGCCGATCGTCGCGCTGTGGTTCACCTTCGCCTACCTCGTTCCGTCGCCGGTCGGCCTCGTCCTGCCCGCGATCCCGTACCTCGCCCTCGTGCTCGTGGTCGTCGTGTTCCTCCTCCTCTTCGGGCTGTTCCGCTCGACCGGGAAGCGCTGGACGAAGGTCTACCGGTCGACGGTGATCCAGGGGATCATCCTCGGCTTGATGTTCTCCGGCATCGTGGCCCTCGGCGGCGTGCTGTTCGGCTGCCCGTTCCTTCCCCCCGCGGCGGCCGGAACGAGCCAGCCGGGCCCGGGGTGGACCTCCTTCAATGTCGCGCCGTGGCACGAGAACGGGCTCCCGACGCTCTACTTCTACGGGGCGACGTGGTGTCCGTACTGCTCGGCGAGCAGTTGGGCGATCTGGAAAGCGCTGAGCGGGTTCGGTACGGTCTCCGGCGTCTCGTTCATGTATTCGGCGGAGGACAATATTCCCGAGGTCGACCTCGCGAACGCCCAGCTCTCGTCGTCGAACATCTCGTTCGTGGTGAGCGAGGATACCTCCGGGTCGACCGGGACGTTCCCGACCACGGCCAACTGCGTGGAGCAGGCGTACGTCAGCGCCTACTCTGCGAGCGCGATCCCGTTCGTCGTCATCAACGGCCAGTACGTCCACGGGAGCGGCGCCGGGGGTGGGACCCTCATCTCCCCGGGAGATGTCTCGTCGTTCAGCACCGGGTCGCTCCAGAACAACGTCACCCACGAGCAGGGGCCGGAGTGGTCGATCGTCCAAGGACAGACTTGGTGGATGATGGCGTTCTTAGCGAAGTCGTTAGGAGCGACCCCAAGCAATCTGGGGAGCCAGGCGTACTACCATACGTGGAGCACCTCGACCCAGATCTCCGTGGCGAACGACCTCGCCCAGATCAAGTGAGGACGCGGAGCGAATGCGCACACGGGATGTCCGGTCGGTCATCTACCTCGCCGGCGGACTCGGGCTGATCGTCGCGATCTACACCTACCTCGAGACGGTCCAGGCGTCCCTCCAGAAGTACTGCACGCTCAACTCGTACGTCTCGTGCGGGGCGGTCGCCAACAGCGGCCGGACCACGGTCCTCGGGGTCCCCGACTCGTTCATCGGAATCGGGGGGTTCGTGCTGATCCTGATCGTTGCGGCGCTCGCCGAGCGTCGCCGCCGCGACCTCCTCTGGCCCGAGGTGCTACTCTTCCTCACCACCGTCGGTGTCGGCTTCTCGCTGTACTTCCTCTACGTGGAGCTCGTCGAGATTCAGGCGCTCTGCCCGGTCTGCCTGACCGCCTGGATCTTCGGCTGGATCGCGTGGGGCGCTTCGATCGTGCTGTTCCGGAAGACCCGCGCCAAGGTCCGGGCCCGGGCGACGGAAAAGGCGTCCGGGACCCGCGCTCCGGGGGCCCCGGCAAAACCCGCGGCCAAGTCGTGAATTCCTCGCCGGTGGAGAAGGCCCGCCCGGTGGGTTCCGGGTTATATACCCGACCTTGCTCGGCCGCCCGGGTCAGCGTATGGTCAGCGGCGACATTGCGACGCTCGCAGCCGGGATTGCCATCGCCGGCGGATTGATCGGCACGGGGATGGCCCAGTCGGGAATCGGTGCGGCCGGCATGGGGATTATCGCCGAGAAGCCCGAGAAGTTCGGGCAGGTGCTGTTCTTCTTCGTCATTCCGGAAACGCTCTGGATCATCGGGTTCGTGCTGGGGATCATCCTCCTGCTCGGGGTCATCCACTAGGACGGTGCTTCCGTCCGTGCCGCGCGCGCTCCCATGAGCCTCGAAACCCTCGTCGAGGAGATCCGTCGACAGGGCGAGGCCGACCTCGCGGCCCTCACGAGCGGTCGGGACGCCGAAGTGGCGAAGATTGCCGCGGACCGGGACCGCCAGATCGAGGAGGCGCGCACGGAGATCTCCCACGCAACCGAGGTCGAGATCGCTCACGAACGGGCCCAGCGCGTCGCGGCGGCGAAGCTCCAGGCGCGCAAGCTCCTCTACGAGGCCCGGGAGCAGCGGCTCGAAGGCGCCCTCGACGAGACCCGGACCCTCCTCCAGGAGTACACCCGCTCGGCCCAGTACCCGGCCGTCCTGCGGCGGATGATGGCCGCTGCGGCGGAGTCGCTCGGCAAGCAGCTGCGCATCTCGGGGCGCAGCGAGGACGCCTCCCTGCTCGCGAAAGTGGCGGGAAAGGGCTTCGACCCGACCCCCCAGCCGATCCTGGGAGGCCTCATCGCCGAGACCCCCGACGGGGAGCGCCGGCTGAACCTCTCGTTCGACGAACTCCTGCGGCTGCGCGAGGACCGGGTCCGCGAGCTGCTCGCCTAAGCCCGGCGGTCGACCGATGGCGTCCTCCCCGTACGCGAGCGCGCTCGGACGGCTCAACCCGGAGTTCCCGGCGTTCCTTTCGAAAGAGCTCTACGCGCAGCTCATCGCGACCAAGGACCCGAACGAGTTCGCGAAGGTCCTCGAGACGACCCCGTACGCCGACGATGTCGCGCGCCTCCGCTCGACCCACTCCGACGTCACCCTCGTCGAGCTCGCGATCAATCGGACGTTCGTGCGTCGGAACCGTCAGGCGTTCGAGTCGACTCCGTACGCCGGGCGCGGGGTGGTCGGCGCGTACCTGGGCCGCTGGGACATCCAGAACATCGAGATGATCCTCACGGTGAAGTCCCAGGGCAAGAACGTCACGGAGACGGAGGACCATCTCGTCTCGAGTCGCGAGATCCCGGCCGGTCTCTACGCCGGCGCGATGAACCTCGACGACTTCCGGACCCTCCTCGCCCAGCCGACGCTCGAGGCGATGGTCACCTCGCTCGTCAAGTACGGCTACGGGACGACGATCCTCCCGTTCCTCGAGGAGTTCGGACGGAGTCACAACATCTTCCCGATCGTGCACGCGCTCGACCGGGAGTACTACCGCAACGTCGTGGCGCAGGCCCGCTTCTACCAGGGGGACGAGTGGGTCGTCCGCGGGCTCGTGCAGAGCGAGATCGACGCCCGCAACGCGTTGCTGCTCCTCAAGGGAAAGGACCGGGCCCTCCCCGTCGACAATGTCCTTCCCCGGTGGCTCGAGGGAGGGACCCTCACCTCCGCCCAGGCGTCGGACATGTACTCGGTGCGCGGCGTCCCCGACCTCGCCGAGCGGCTCGCCGTGCGGTTCCCGGCGGTCACCGAGGGAACGAGCGAGTACACTTCGGCCGACTCGCTCACCGGCTACGAGGTGGCGATCGAACGGGAGCGCGCGACCCTCGAGTTGAAGCGGCTACGGACGTACCCGCTCTCCCTCGGGGTGATCTTCGCCTACCTTCTCCGGAACGAGATCGAACGCAGCGACCTCCGCCGCGCGGTGTTCGGGCGAAAGTACGGCGTCCCAGCGGAGCGGCTCGCCCCGCTGCTCGTTTCGCCGCGCCTCTGAGCCCCGCGGGACCCCGGTCGACGGGCCGGCGTCCGGCTCGGGCCTCCCTTACTCCCCTGGGGTCCGAACGATCGGGGCGGCGGGTGCGGTCGGTTCCTCCGCCAACGGGGACACCGTGCGGCGGCGCGGCGCCCCGAACGGCCGGAACACCCGGCCGTTCCCCGAGTAGAACTTCGAGAAGTACTCGACGAAGATCAGCCGCGCCCCCTGGATCCCCGGCTCGAACACGCCGAGGATCACGTTGAACGACTGCCCGATCACGATGATGACGAGGCCGGCGACGATCCCGAAGATCGCCCCGCCGAAGACGAGCCCGCTTCCGATCGTGTTGATGACGAGCGCGAGGATCGCGCTCGCGAGCAGGATCCCCACGAGCCGCGTGTAGGAGAGGATGTGGCTCACGACCTCGATCAGGCCCATCATCCCCATCTGGAGCCCCTCGCCGAGGAGCAGCATCAGCAGGCCGCCCGCGAGGCAGACGTACCAGACGACGATCTCGGGGTGCGCGGAGACCGAGGTCGCCTGGTGGATGACCGCGAGCCCGAAGAAGGCGACCCCGAAGGCGAAGAGGACGCCGCCCGACTTCGCGATCACGCCGCGCGGGTGGTGGTGGAAGTACTCCTTGAGGGCCCCCATCACGAAGCCGAGGACGACCATGGCGAGCCCGACGTACCCGGCGAACAGGAGGAGCTTCGGGACGCTGGTCCGGAGCGAATCATCGACCCCGACGTAGCCGAACAGCTGGTGGAGGAGCGGGTAGCCGAAGAACGCGTCCGCGTAGAGCCCCCAGCCGATCGCGATCGCGCAGCCGGGAAGCAGCGCGTAGGCGAGCTGCTGCATCCCTTTCGGGCCCATGATCATCTTGACGAAGTTGCGGCCGAACTTCGGCAGGAACCGGGCCCCGGGAAACCCCCCGATCATCCAGAGGGAGATCAGCAGGATGACGAGGCCGTAGCCCCAGTCGCCGAGCATGAAGCCGAAGAAGATCGGGAACACGATCGAGAAGACGAGGGTCGGATCCCACTCGGTCGCCTGCGGCAGCGAGTAGAATCGGACGAAGAACTCGAACCGGCGGACCCCGCGCGGGTTCGCCATGATCGTCGGCGGCTCCTCGTCGGTGCGGATCCGGTAGAGGAACGTCCGGCCCCCGCTCTCTCGCTCGAGGACGGTCTTGAGCCGGTCGACGTCCCGTTCGGGGACCCACGCCTCGAGGGCGAACGCCGTCCGGCTGGCGCCGAGCTTCGACACGACCTCCGCCTTCCGGTTCTCGATCTCGAGCGCCTCGTCGATCGCGCTGACGAGCGGGTACCACTCGAGCGAGAGCTCGTGGAGGCGCTCGGCGATGGCGGCGCGGCGACGGCGGTTGTCCGCCTCCTGGTCCGCGAGCCGCGAAAGCTCCTCCAGCGCCGACCCTTGGAGTCGCGGGACTGCCGTGAGCCGCACCCCTCGGGTCTGCGCGAGGCGCGATAGGGCGTCCACCCCCGAAGGGGGGACGAGGATGAGGAAGCGGACGACCTCGTCCGGGGGACCGAGCAGGAGCTGCACGTCGGTCTCGGGCGGGAACGCGGAGGAGAGCTCGGCGTAGTTCTCGTGGGTTGACGTCCCGTAGAACGTGAGGAAGTACTTCGAGTCGAGGAACTCGAGTCGGTCGGGGAAGAAGGAGATCTTCTCGAGCAGCTCCTTCGTCGCGGCGTTCGCCTTCTCTTCCGAGGCGAGCCGGTCGTCGTCGCGTCGCAGTTCCCCGACCTCCTCGTCGATCGGGACCGCCTTCGCCGCCGCGAGGATCTGCTCGACCGAGTCGAACCGCCGTGGGGGACCGACGACGACGGGAGGGAGGGCGCTCAGGAGCCCCCGGAAGCGGAGCGTCTCATCGCCGACCTGGCGGAGCGTCTCGGGCCCCCGCTCGGGTCCGAGCTCCGCGGCTGCCTCCGGTGAAAGCGGTTCGATCTGCGCGACCCGAAGGTCGTGGAGGACGGTGAGAATGTGCTCCTCGTCGTCCTTGAGGCCGAGGATCCCGATCTTGGCCATCCGGACCGGACGCAGCACCACGGCTCTCCGCTCCCCCTCCGACCGCTCCGGTTAGTCCTTCCCGAACGAGCCGAGCACGATGTCGAGGAGGGCGTCCTTCTTGTCGGCCGGGCGCCGGCCCTCGCCGAGTCGCGCCTGCTCGGCCGCCTTCTTGCCTTCGGCCAAGATCGCCTCCGCTTCGGCCTCCGTCTCGGCGCGGGCCCTGACGACCCGCTCGACCCGATCGCGACCGGCCTCGGTCTGGGCCTCCTTGACCGCCGCCGCCGCCTCGGAGCGCAGCCGGGTGAGCGTCTCGTCGACGTTCCGGCGGGCCCCGTTGAGCCGCGCGTCCCACTCGTTCTCCGTCGCCTTCACCCGCTTCAGCGCCTCCACTGAGTCGGGGGCGCTCGCACCCGATTGAGTCACCGCCATCGTCAGACCCCTCCGAAAAGCTTCAGCACGAGGAACAGGAGGACGGCGACCGCGGCGACCTTCACCGCGAGGCTGAGCGTCCAGACGGCCGCGAATCGCCGGACGGCGGAGTTCGCGACCGGGGCGCTATGCGGCGACCGCATTCCCGGCCTCCTGCTCGAGCTTCCGCTTCACCGTCTTCAGCATGCTGAAGGCGTCCCGCTCCATCTCGTCGAATCGGAACTTGATGTACCGGACGACGCCCTCGAGCCGCGGGATGAGGACGTTCTCGATCGCGCTTGCCCGCCGCTTCGTCTTCTCGATCTCCTTGAGGAGGCGGCGGAGCGAGTTCTCCTTCTCCGCGATATCGAGAACAATCTGGTAGATCCGCTGGAACCGACGGACGGACTCCTGGACGGAGATCGGAAGGTCGAGGAGCTCGGCGCTCGGGATCGGCTGGTACCCCCCGGTGTCGACCTGCGGGGTGCGAACGCCCATGACGTTCTTCGTGGTGACCGCGACCGGGGCGAGGTCGGGCAGGAGCATCGAGATGTTCTCGAGCCGAGTGGGCCCCTCCAACATCTCCGCCATCCGGATCGACTCGTAGCCGCGCTCGACCCGGCCCTTGAGGTCGCCGCGCAGCTTCATCGCCTCGCGCGACTCCGCGAAGAACTCGACGATCAGCGCCGAGCGCTTCAGCTTGAGCAGGTTGAGCCCCTTCTTCGCCACGACGATCCGGCGCCGCGTCCGCAGGAGCTCGAGGCGGGTTGGTCGCACGGTTTCGGTCGGCATCGCTCGCTCGTCGGTCCCGGGTCGTCTACGGGGGCGCGGTCCCCTTCTTCGGACGGTACCGCTCGATGAACTCGGGGCGGATCCGCTTGAGCTCGGAGTCCGGGAAGTCGGAGAGGATGTCCCAGGCGAGCGCGAGGCTCTCGTCGATCGAGCGGTCCTCGTCGGGCCGCTGGTTCACGAATTCCGTCTCGAACCGGTCGGCCATCTTGAGGTAGAGCCGGTCGGTGGCGGTGAGCGCCTCCTCTCCCACGATCGCGGAGAGCGAGCGCTGGTCCTTCCCCGTCGCGTACGCCGAGAACAGTTGGTCGGAGA
>DASPQG010000055.1:0-9154 GCA_035625085.1 Thermoplasmata archaeon | reverse complement strand
GTCGTGTCGTTCTTTCCGTCCCACTCCGACACGGGCAACTTGGAGGCCAGTCCCTTGTCCCAGGTGGGGTCCACCGCGATCCATCTCGCGTGATCCTCGCTGTAGACTTCGAGATAGATGTGATTCACATCTTCGTGCGGGATCGCCTTCAGAGACGGCGGGATGTTGAGGCTGTTCCAGGTGAACCGGCAAAGGGCGTATCTAGTCTTCAGGCCGAGAGAAGCCAGCAGAGGTCTCAGGACCACCGCCTTTCTGAGACAGCTATGATCCGGATCGCCAACTGAAACAGGCAGCCGAAACGGGATGTCCCTCACAAACTCGAAGTACTCTACGGCGTCCACGGGGATCCCCCAACCGGCACTCGCGCCCGGGTTCTTACACTAGACTTCACCGTCACACACACGCGAACCATCACGACCGGGCGGTCTTCTCTACTGGTAGCGGTCGGGGTCGGATTCGCGCACGGATCGGTGAAGAGTGGAAAGTGCAGGGGCATTGGTCAAACGGGGGGACCCACGGCGCAGCCAGAGCTTCAGCTCAGGTCACGTCGACGCTCATGGTGGTCCAGCATCCCTGTCCGGTGCTGTCGGGCACTGTCACGTGGACTCCGTAGGTCCCGTTGGTGTTCCACGTGTGAGTGACGGTAACCCCATAAGTGAAGTTGACATCAATCCCCGGGCCGAAGGGACCAAACTGCCACATCGGCTCATTTGTAGTCACTCCCGGAGGTGCAGTTACCTGTGCCGCGAAAGTCGCGGTAAATGGGGCCGGCCCGGAGGTGGCGGATGCATTGATCGTGACGGAACAATGCGCGACAGAGGCGCCGGCCGGATTCGTCTGAGGTGGCGAGCTTGCCAACACTGCAACGGCAATGACTGCTACGATCACCACGATGGCAATCACCGCTCGGACGATGTTGACTCGGTCCCCCCATAGGGAGTCGTCCTCGGTCGATGTGAGAGGTGGCTCTGGTAGGTAGGCAGCCTCCTCGGCAGGGGAGGGTATCCGTTGGGGTGGGATGATCTTGGAGACCTTTGTGCGAACCCCACAGTACCCACAGGTAACGAACCCGTCTTCCTCGGCAAGCGGCAGTGGCGCGCCGCATCGAGGGCAGGTCAACGCTCCCTGCCTCACGACCGTAGATGGGTCCGTTTCTGGGACCATTCCCAAGTGGTTAGGCAGAAAGGGGCGATTAAGGGCTCCTCACGACAATTCGGGCCGTTCGAAGGGCGGTGTGAACCTGACCTCGGCGGTACCGGCGGGCGGGGTGGGATACGCGTGCGGTGGGGGGAAGAAGAAGGGAAAGTGCAGGGGGTGTGACTTCCGCTTCTGTTCAGTTCGCGAGTAGTGGCATGTGGGACGAGCCCACTGGCCGGCTGAGGCGTGGGAGTTGTTGCACTCGCGATGCAAAGGCAATCACGGCCACGCACTCCGTGCACAGATCGAAAGGCGTTCCAAACGGGTCGATTTTGCCCAGCGGAGCCGCACGGTCGCTCGTCCGCGCTCCGTGCATGAATCGAAGGCGCACCTATCAAATCTTTAACCGCGTTTGACTATCGGGTCAGATAGACGGAAAACGGGTCTCTAGGGACACCCTGTGAAGCGCTCGTGGAGTATAGTATGGGCTGCGCTCGGTGTCGTCATTCTCCTTGTCGGGGTGGCATTACTATACGTTCCCGTTGTTCCTCAGTTCACCAGCACTCAGACGGTCTCGCTTCAATCGCAGAACCGGGGTTGGTACTTCCTCCTCGAGAACGTTTCCGGGTACTCGATCACTGGGGTCGTACCCGTTCTCGTCTCCTTCACTTCGAGCGCTCTTGTTGACGTGGAATTTGCCACGTGTACCGACGTATGCCACAACTTCACGCAACTCCAGCAGGGCCAGCGGGTAGCAGGCACCAACCAAATTGGCATTCTGGTTGGGGTCACGGGAGGTAGCATCTCCCTGAACCAGCCGAACGGAGGATCGATCTGGGTTGCGTGGGGACAACAGACGACTACACCAACGTCTGTCAACATCACATACTCCGTGACGACCGGTCTTACCGTGGCCGGCCCTCTCCTCCTGACCGCTGGGTCGGCGGTCCTGGTTTCCGGAATACTCCTTCTCATGAGGCAAAGGACCCTCACTCCCCGCGACCCTGATCACGACCGGAAGCATCCGGCTTCAAGGGACGTCGCGGGACCGCCGTCCAAGCCACCCTAACCTCGCCGATACTTCGGCGGATTATCTCCCCGCATTCTGAAGCCCCAAATCGGGCCGGTTCCGAGCGTGGACCAGGTTCCTCCGCCCATTCGACCCTTTGCCGCACTGGGTGTCTTGCGCGGAGGGGCCCCGTAACCTCGGAACCATCCCTCAATCGTCCACAGTTGCTTCGAAAAAACGAACGACACCAGAGCACGCCGAGATTGGCGTTGATGGGAGTCCTCAGCGAGCTGAGGGTAGGGAAACGGGATGGAGGATGCAGGGGGTGTGAAGTAGGAATTGGTTCGTATCCTGCCCTTGACCGCTAGCCGGGGCCGGGCGAACGGGTCCGGAACCCCGGCCCGTTCAGGTTGGCCGTAGATGCCCGACCGCGGCTAGCCCGTTGTAGAACCTGCGGTTTGAGGATGTCGTTCGGTCAGGGTGACTAGCTGTACCGAGATGACGGCCTTCCCTCCCTTGACGTGCGGTGCCATTACGCGGCTGGGACCCTAGTCCGTGGGGTACGGGCGGCCTCCCAGGATGCCCACGTCATCCAATTTGCAGCGACGAACATGACGAGCACAACGACGGGCACGATCGACCTAGTCTCCCAGCCGTACGAACACGAACACGGGGCGAGGTAGACCAGCAGGAAGACCGCCAGAAAGATCCCGGATCCGACACTGACAGCAGCACGCCACTCGGTCTGCCAGGCGGAGTCTCGCTTGGACAGGTGCTGTGAGGATTCTTGGTTCAGCCCCATGATCTCCCCTCCGACCTACGAATCCTCGTTTCGGCACCGGATTGCCGCTCTAGACTCCCGCAAGCTTGGCGGCGCTTAGCCGCCAAGTTTCTGGCCACAGTTCGGGCAGAAGCCGAATGCGCCAAACGGGAAGACCCGTCCGCATCCTTTGCATGCGACCAGCGAACCAGCGGCCACGGCCGTTGGCTGGGCGCCGGGTCCAGCGGCCGACCGCTGTTGCTCCCGAATCGCATCGCCGATCTTGACATAGCCGACCAGAAAGAGGACCCCGGAGATGATGTTCAGAGTCAGGATCGACAGCACCCCGAGAACGAGAGCCGGCGTCTGCGCACTGACGTAGTTCCCGCGTTGAATGGGCAGGTACGCGAAGAAGAACGCAAAGAGAATGAGCAGAATCACGCCCGCTGCGACGCTATAGACAGCGGTCGCCACGAACCAATTGTAGGCGTACGGGTTGAAGATCGACCAACCCACATACGTGCTGACCAAGGCAAAGAGCAGCAACGCGCCGAGGACCTGGAAGCCAATCCCGACAAGCACGATCGCGCTCGCGCTGGACCCAGAGGGTGACCGATTGGGGGAGGTGGGAAACGCCGTCGCGGGGGACTGATAACCCACCGTCATAGGAAGGTCTCCATCGTCTCGACGGTGGGGCAGTGCGGCTCCCGAGCCTCTCCCTTCGAAAAGCCTTCTTTCCGCATGGTCTCCTCGTGGAGCCAGATTGCGATAGTTCGAGATAGTCCTGCGTTGATGCCAGTGTGAAATCCTTCACATCGGGGTGTCCGGATGAAGCCGAAGGGGCCTGCTGGACCCGACTCATCGGTCGCCGAACTCCTCCTCGAGCTGGCGAGTTCTGATCGACGTCGAATCTTCGCCGAGCTGGGGAGATCGAGTCTCAAACTCAATGAGATCACGAAACGGCTGGACATGACCCCGACCGAGGCGTTCCGTCAGGTGCACCGATTGACCGAGGCTCGCCTGCTCGACAAAGGGGCGGACGGAGCGTACTCGCTCACGTCGTACGCAGAACTGGTCCTCAACACAACATCCCCACTCGAGTTCATCTTCCGCTCTCGCGACTACTTTCTCGAGCACGATGCGACGCTCATTCCCTGTGAGTTCCGCAGCCGATTCTCGGAACTGTCGGAGGCTCGAGCCGTTTCCTCCACTATGGAGACCCTCAACTACGTGACAGGACTCCTCCGGAACGCCCGCGAATTCATCGACGGGACCGTCGAACTGGGTTTTGACGTGCACCAGCGACTCATGCTGGAAAGATTGTCGGAGGGAGTCAAAGTTCGTTGGCTGGTCCAGGAGAGCTTCTTGCCGACTCTTCGGACGATGCTCCGAGGGAAGGAGAAGACACCCGAGGTGAGGACGATACGGAAGCTTGGAGGACACATCTACCTGACCGAGAACGGTGGGGCCTTCGCGCTGCGACGAAACGACGGCAAGATGACCTATGAGTCATTCGTGGGAGAAGACGGCGGGTTCAAGAAATGGGCCTCGGACTGGTTCACCTATGAGTGGCTGAGAGCCAGGCCGTGGCCCGAACGAGTGGGGAGCGAATCCTAGGCTTCACCGACGCGCGGGGCCCCGCGCCCGGTGACTAGATCGCCCCTGGGCCCTTCCGCTGGATCTCCTCTTCCGACAGGTCAACCCGGAGCACACCCTCGGTTCCCGTAATCTCGAGCAGCATGCCGTCGACGAATCTCGCACTCCGGAGTGCACCGAGCGTGCCTTCGAAAGTGACTCCCTGATTCCGACCAAAGTCCAGTGAGAGGTTGTCGATGCTCGGCTTGGATCGGAGTTCGATTGTGAATACCCGGTCACCTTTCGCTTCGCGTTCTGGAGACACAGGAGGCTACCCCCACTGGCTGTACCCTGCCCGACCCAGATATCCCGTCCTTTACGTCGATGCGGTCGCTTGCACAGCGTTGTGTAAGGCGGCGAATGCACGCGCGAATCGGCGGAGATGAGGGGAGAGTGCAGGGGGTGAGATTTGAACTCACGAACTCCTACGAGACTAGGACCTCAACCTAGCGCCTTTGACCAAGCTGGGCCACCCCTGCACGGGCCGTCGCCGCGTAATGGGTTTTGGCGATAACCTTTACGAGCGCCGGGCGCGCCGGCGGCGGTTCGAAGGGTAGCCGCAAAAAGCCTTGTACGAGGAGGCGGTCCGGCCCCTTCCATGACCGACCCTGGAGTCACGGGCGCGACCGTCTTCATCGGCCAGAAGCCGACGATGACCTACGTTTTCCAGGTCGTTAGCCAGCTCAACTCGGGCGCCGGCCCGGTCGTGGTGAAGGCCCGGGGGAACGCGATCGGCAAGGCCGTCGACGTGGTCGAGGTCGTCCGCCGGAGGTTCCTCGAAGGTCAGGTGAGCGTCGGGGCGATCGTGATCGACACGGAACGCCTCGTGAACCGCGAGGGACGGGACGCGAACGTCTCGTCGATCGCGATCCCGCTCAGCCGGATCGGCCCGCTCCCGGCGGCGGTGTCGGGGACGACGGCCCCGGCGGCGCCGGGCGGAACGCCCCCGTAGGCGGCTTCGCGGGCGCGCGTCGCACGACCCAAGTCCCGGCCCAGAGGTCACCGAGCCGCTGCCGTTCGGCCGTCGCAGCGATCAGCACGATGGCGCCCCCGCCCAGGAGGGCGACTCCCCCGCCGACAAAGGCAAGGATTCCGGCCAACGCCACGATCCCCGTCGGGAGCGCCACGCCGCCGAAGGCAAGCGAACCCGCACTCCCCGACTTGAGGCCAAAGGTGAGGGCGATCGCGAGGCCGATCCCGAGCACCGTGAGAAGCGGAAGGACCGTCGAGTTCCGTACGAGGGACGATAGGCCGCTCGGCAGAGTGAGCGTCCGATCCCGGACCTCGAGGCCGAGCAGCCGCTTTCCGACGGTCGTCCCGAAGAACGTCTCGGCGAGCACGAAGTAGAGGAATGCCCACGAGATGAAGCCAAAGATCGCGGCGTTGAACGTCACGTTCGTGAGCGCGTCGTGGATCCCTCCGGGGAGCGTGAGCAAGAGCGCCGCCCAGAGGGCGAGCGCCGGCAGGGTCACGACGACCATGTCGAGCAGGAACGCCGCCGACCTCGCCCCCACGCTCGCGAACCGGCCAAACCCGAGGTCTCGGGCGATCATCACGAACCAGCGCGCGGTCTTCCACGAGCGGAACCCTTCCCGCCCATCGGTCGTACCCTCTCGGGCGTCGGCGTCGAGGTTCGTTTGGTCGGCGACCAGCCACCCCGGGACCGGAAGGCCCTGCCACGGCCGTTCCCCGTCCGTCGGAGCGAGGTCGAGGAGCACCCGGGCCTGATCCGCTGCGGCTCGCCCAGCTCCGGCGGACTCCCGGAGCGAGTCGCTGAGCTTCCCGTCGAGGCCGGAGCGAAACGCCCGAATCAATTGGGAGGTCGGGGGGAGCGACGGAGATGGGATCCCGGTACCGACGGGAGCCCACGACCGGCCGAGGAGTCGGTGGCCGGCGTACGCCGCCCCGAACGCGAGCAACCCGGAGAGGTAGACCAGGTCGAGAACGCCGGCCCCGCCGATCGTGTACACCCCGGAAGGGCCGCTCCCGTAGAGCGGCGGTTGGCGCAGAAGGTCGGCACCGAGCAGCACGCCGAACGTGCTGCCGAGGAAGGCGGTCGGGATCGCGAACCCCTCCTCCTTCGGGAAGACGCGCTCGGCCGACGCGGCCGCGATCAGCCCGGCGACCGCGGGCGGGGCGAGGAAGTAGGGGAACGACTCGGTGATCCCCACCCCGGGGATGGCGCTTGACGCCACGAACGTGCTGACGAGGACCCCGGACGTGAGGGCGAACAGGAACGCCACCCGCCGGGCGACCGTGTCGTCCGAGGCGAGCGCGAACGCTCCCACGAGTACGCTGAGGACCACCGCGGCGGTCACGACGACCAGCTCGTTGCCGACGTAATCCGAGAGCCGCAACGAGGACCCGACCGCGTGCGAGACGCCCGCTGTGACGGGCAGGACGAATAGAAAGAGGAGTCCTCCGGCCACGGCGAGCAAGAGCAGATAGAGGCTCAGGGAGCGACGGCGCGGGGGGGCGGCCCGACCGAACGCGAGGAGGCCCACGAGGAGCGGGAAGAACGCCCCCCCGAGGCTCACTGCCAGCCAATCGGTGGAGACCGGGGCGATCGGGAGGAGCGCGAAGGTCGCGAGGACCGCCCCGGGGAGGAGTAGCCAGAACGCCCGGCGACCCAATCCGATGCTCTCCGCGAACGGGGCGTGTTCCCACGCGAGCAGGTAGAGCAGTGCCCAGAGAAGGGCGGGAAAGAGTAGCGCGACGCTGTTCCCGACGATGTCGGTCGAAAGCTGGAGGGGGTCGACCACGGGGACGGTACGCTCCTCGAAGGGGTGCCCCCGAGGAACCCGCGGGGCCTAAACGTTTTGTCGCGGGCGTCGCATCCGACCGCTATGACGCCATCCCGCCAGGAGAAGGACTCTCTCGGCCCGCGCGACGTACCCGACTCGGCGTACTGGGGCATCCAGAGCCTCCGCGCCAAGGAGAACTTCCCCGTGAGCGGACTGCACGCCTCGAAGCACCTGATCCGGTCGTACGCGCTGTTGAAGCTCGCCTGCTGCCGGGCGAACGTCGAGAAGGGAGGACTCGACGCGGACCGGGGGAAGTTGATCGCCCAAGCGGCCGAGGAGATGGCCGCGGGCAAGTTCGACGGCGAATTCATCGTCGACGCCTTTCAGGCCGGGGCGGGCACCTCGACCAACATGAACGTGAACGAGGTCCTCGCGAACCGTGCGCTCGAGCTCGCCGGAAAGCCCCGCGGCAACTACGAGTACATGAGCCCGAACGACCACGTCAACCGCGGCCAGTCGACGAACGACACCTACCCCGCGGCCGCCCAGGTCGCGGTACTGCTCGCGCTCCGGGAGCTGCGGGTCTCGCTGACGACCCTCATCGAGAGCCTTCGGCGGAAGGGGAACGAGTTCGCTCGGTACCCGAAGTCGGGGCGGACGCACCTCAAGGACGCGCCCCCGATCTCGCTTGGTTCGGAGTTCGGGGCGTACGCCGTCGCGCTCGAGCGGGTCACGGAGCTCCTCCCGAGCGTGGAGGCCGGGCTCGCCGAGATCCCCCTCGGCGGGAGCGCCGTCGGTACCGGCCTCAACTCGGTGGTCGGATTCCGGGCCCGGGCGGTCGAGGAGTACGCCCGCCTCACCGGCCTCCCGCTCCGCGTCGCGCGGGACCCGTTCGAGACGATGCAGAGCCGCTGGCCCCTCGGCGCCGCCTCGGCGTGGCTGCGCACGCTCGCGCTTGAGCTCATCCGCATCGCGAACGACCTGCGGCTCCTCTGCAGCGGACCAGCCACGGGCTTCGACGAAATCCGGCTTCCCGAGATCCAGCCCGGTTCGTCGATCATGCCGGGTAAGGTCAACCCGTCGGCGGCGGAATGCCTCGACCAGGTGGCATTCCACGTGGTGGGGGCCGACACCGCGACCGCCCTCGCAGTGCAGGGCGGTCAGCTCGAGATCAACGTGATGATGCCGCTCGCCACGTTCGAGGTCCTGTTCGCCACGGAGATCCTGACGAACTACCTGCCGGTGTTCGCCCGTTCGTGCGTAGACGGCATCACGGCAAACCCCGCCCAGCTCGAACGGTACATGGTCCGATCGGCCGCGATCGCCACCATCCTCACGCCCCGCCTCGGCTACATGAAGGTCGCCGAGGTGATCCACGAGGCGGAACGGACGAACCGACCGGTCAAGGAGATCCTGGTCGAGCGAAACCTCCTGACGCGCGAGGAGGTCGAAGCGCTGCTGGGGGACGCGGCGCTCCTCAAGCTCACCCAGCCGGTTCCGTAAGCGGCCGCCCCGGAGGGACCGACCGGGTTAAGTCCCTCCGGGCCGTCCGCGGGCCCACTCGATGGCGACGATCGAAGAGACGGCCGTCGCGCTCGGCAACCAGACGAGCGAGGAGTTCCGCAAGGCGGCCGAGGTGCTCGGCAAGGTCGGCCTGACCCAGTACGAGGCCCGGGCGTACATCGCGCTCGTGGCGCGCGGTGTCGGGGATGCGGCGACGCTCGCGACCGCGGCCGGGATTCCGCGGACGAGCGCGTACAAGGTCCTCGAGTCGCTGGCCGAGAAGGGGTACGCGAAGCCGACCGGGGGGAAGCCGATCCTGTTCCGACCGACACCCCCGCTCGACGTGGCGGAGACCCTGAAAGGGGC
>DASPQG010000054.1:0-3998 GCA_035625085.1 Thermoplasmata archaeon | reverse complement strand
GGGAACCGCGGCCCAGGTGGTTCTCCAGGCCTACCTCTTCCCCGTGTGGGGGTTCGTCATGATCCGGATGCTGGGGGCGGCGCTCCTCCTCATGGCGATCGCCCGCCCGGAGTGGCCGCACCCTTGGAAACTCTCGTTCGCATCGCTCGCGATCCTCGGCTTGGTCGGCTCCCAGGCGACGTACCTCGAGGCGCTCTTCTATTCGAACGTGACGACCGCCACCCTACTCCAGTTTCTGTTCCTTCCGATGGTGGCGGGATACGAACTCGTCCGGGGGACGATCCGCTGGTCGGCTTGGTGGGCCGTACTGCTGACGCTGGCCGCCGTGGGGACGGTCCTCCTCGTCGCGACCATCACCTCGGCGGGGTTCTCGGTGTTGATCACGCCACTCGGCCTCCTCTTCGGGATCCTTTCGGCCATCGCCGGAGCGTACTACACACTGGCCGCCCGCCAGTTCGTCCAGAAGGAGACCGCCCAGTGGGTCACCACATGGGGATTCCTCCTGGGGGGCCTTGTCACCGCTCCGCTCGGGGCGTACAGCCTCGCTCAGTACCACTGGCCGACGACGCTCGCGAGCGGCAGCTTGCTCGCTGGCCTCGTGCTCTTCGTCGTGATCGCCGGCACGCTGCTCGCGTTCACCCTGTTCGTCTACGGCCTCCGGAACCTGACCGCCACGGAGGCCGGGGTCGCCGCGTCGTTCGAGCCGATCGTCGCGGCGGCAGCGGGGTTCGCGATCCTCGGCGTAGCGCTCTCGGCCCTCCAGTACGTCGGCGGCGCGCTGATCATCATCGCGGTCGCGCTGCTCGGGGCCCGCACCCAGAGCCGGACCGCACCGTCACAGCGGGTCGGGCGACCGTGACCGACGGCACCGTCGCCGTTACATCCTTCCGCGGGTAGCCACCGACGTCCCGGCGCCGGCCGTCCTGCGGCCCACGGTCCGGTGACGGGTAGTGCGTGTCGGCGTCCGGTCCCTGGGAGTTCCGCCCCCTGCGCCGGTCCGATTTTCGAAGCTACCGCGACGTCGTCGTGCTCGGCATCGGCCGTCTCGAACGGTCGACCGGCACCGCTGAGAGCGCCATGGCAGGCATCGACCTGTTGGAGCGTCGTTCGATCCGGTTCGTGCTCGGCTTCCTCCGTTGGATCGGTCGCCCCTACGTCGATGTCCTGGTCGCCGCCAATGCCAGTGGAGTCGCGGGCACGGGCACCGTCCTGTGGCTTCCGAAGACCGCCTACGTCGCCGGCATGGCGACGAGGCCCGAGTATCGCGGGCAGGGGATCGCGTCTCGGATTCTCGCGCTCCAGGGCGATCTTGCCCGCCGACGCCGCCGCCCTTGGCTCGCGCTTGATGTCGAAAGCGACAACGAGCCCGCCGTGCGCGTCTACCAAAAGGCCGGCTACCGAGAACTGGGAAGATTCGCGTGGTTCACTCGCACGGGCTCCCCTGCCCTGACGCCGGGCGACCCGCCCGGGATCCGCCCCGTCGGCCGATCCGACTGGCGGCCGCTCACCGCTCGGCTCGATGCGAGCCGGCCCCCGGAGTATCGGGCTGCGTTCCCGGCACGACCTCCTCT
Organism: Thermoplasmata archaeon; assembly: GCA_035625085.1. Lineage (GTDB taxonomy): Archaea > Thermoplasmatota > Thermoplasmata > Lutacidiplasmatales > UBA184 > Lutacidiplasma. The sequence continues at coordinate 2,427 of DASPQG010000054.1, read as the reverse complement.
CCTCCACCACAACGAGATCCTAGTGCGAGGCGGGCGAGTGGAGAACGAGACGTGGTGGAAGGAGACCTCCTCCGACGGCCTCGCGGTGCTGCGTGCCTACTTCCTCCCCGGGACGCGGATGGGGGCATTGTTCCCGTTGAGCACGGACTCCGAGCCCTCCAGCGAGGAGTTCACGGGCCTCTTCGGCGCCGCGGCGGAGTGGCTGCGAGCCCGGGACCCGCGGCGATGTCTCGCCGCGGCGCCGGAGGGGCAACGCGGAGTGAGCGCCGCCTTGGAAGCGCTGGGATTCTCGGCCGTCGTGTCGTCCAAGTTGATGGTCCGGTCGGCGGCCGTGTGACCGACCGGCCCGCTCCTACCGGGCGACCGTGGCTCTACCGTACGCGGTAGGCGCGTTCCATCTCGACGGCGAAGGTCTTCCAGAGCGAGGCGTCTTCCTCGCAGAGCCGGCGTGCCAGGCGCCGGGTGGCCGCGGCGATCAGCGCCGGGCCTTTCCAACGAAGCTCCCGGCCGTCGAACAGGAGCGCGGATCCGGTCGCCCCGTCCGGGACGATCGCGTACCGGAACTGGGAGTAGTGGTTAGGGCCGACGATGTGGGTGCTGACCCAGCTCCGTGTTTCGGGGTAGATCTGCACGAGCTTCACCTTCCGAATCCGTCGTCCGCCGGGGCGCGGGAACGTGTCGTCAAGCCGGACGGTCCGCGGCGAGAGCCAGGTGACCTTTCTTCGCCCGTCCTCCGAATCGGCGAGGTCGTTCGGGGTGAAGTCGATGCACCAGCGGAACGCCTTCTCCGGGGAGACCCGAAACCGCTGGCGGAACGAGTAGTCGGCGACGGCGGCGGCCTTGGGAACGCGGGCGCCTCGGGGCTTCCCCTTCATGGTCGGCCGCACCCGGACCGGCTATGTATGCTGCGCGCCCAGGTCGGAGGGCCCGCTCAGTCGATCCGGGCGAGCAGGAATCCGTCGTACCCCTTCTTTCCGACCGTCTGGATCGCGGTCGCTCGAATCCGTCGCTCCGAGGCGAGGGCGTCGATCATCTCGCGGACCCCTTTCACGCTCGGGTCGGGGCTGGAAGAGTCCGCCACGCTGCCCCTCCGGACGACATTGTCGACAACAAGGACGCTTCCGGGATGCCCGAGCCGAAGCGCCCACTCGAGGTACGCGCGGTTGTTTGGACGGTCCGCGTCGAGGAAGAACAGGTCGAACGGTCCCCGCTTCTCCTTCTCGAGCTCGGGGAGCGAGTCGAGAGCCGGTCCGACTCGGACGTCGACCCGGTCCGTGAGACCGGCCCGCGCCACGTTCGCGCGGGCGACCTCGGCGTGCTTCGGATCGATCTCGAGCGTCACGAGCTCGCCATTTTCGGGAAGCGCGCGGGCGAGGCAGATCGTGCTGTAGCCGCCGAGGGTGCCGATCTCGAGAATGCGACGGGCGCCGGAGAGCTTCGCGATCAGGTGGAGGAGCCGACCCTGAACGGGAGAGACCTGAATACTCGGGAGCCCCGCCGCGGCGCTGGCGCGAAGACACTCCTCGAGGGCCGGGTCCGGGGCGAGGAGCTTCGACTCGAAGTAGGCGTCCACCGCCTCCCAAGGCAGGTCTGTCATGCCCTGACCTCGGGGGCCGCGGCCGCGTGGTCGATCGCCGCGAGCGCTTTCATCGCCGTGAGCGTGACGATCTTGCTCGGGCGGCCAACCGTCTCGAGGGCGAACGGAATCGGCCGTTGGCTCGGGTGGGTCGCAAGGTAGCGGCGCATGGCGGACCCGACGTCCGGATGGACGGCATCGAGGTTCCACGCTCCGTCCGGGCGGCGACGGGAACGCAGCCATTCCGCCGCGTAGCGGATCCTCGAGTCCCCGCCATAGCCGAGCTCGGTCATGAAATCCAGCCCGACCAGGAGGTCGTAGTAGTAGTGCACCGGGTAGTGGGTGCGGTACCACGGTGCGTAGCGTGTCCCCTGCTGATGGAGTTCGCGCGAGAGAAAGTATTCCGCCCCCTTTCCGACGCACTCCCGCATACCGCTCGTCCACTGCGACCGGGGGTAGGCTGCAAAGGCGCTCATCGCCTCCCACGAATCGAGATTCCGGGAGAGTCCGAAGCATGACCAACCGCCTTTCGGGTCCGCGATCTCAACCAGCCAGTCGAGCGTGGCTCGGACGCGGGGGTCGTCCGCGTACCCCATCCGCGTGACGGCGCGTGCCATGTTGGCCGCAACGCAGTAGTGAGGAGTACCCTTCGAGTTGCCTCCGAGACCACCGTTCTTCGCGGCCATCCGCTCCATCCAGTACTCGCAGGCGTCCCGGACCGAGGGTTCCGAGCGGGAGAGGCCAAGATCCGAAAGAACGAGCATCATCCAGTTCGTGGAGACGTACTTCGGGCGGTACGGGCTGGAGCCATCGGACCATCCGCCCCCGGGGGTCCTTCGGGCGAGGATGTC
>DASPQG010000053.1:0-2224 GCA_035625085.1 Thermoplasmata archaeon | reverse complement strand
GCGAACGAGAGTTTCCAAGGGTGCGGCCACTCCGGGCGGGCGATCGCCATGAGGAGGAGCGCCGCCCCCAGCATCCGGATCATGACGAACCCCCACACGGGGAAGAGGTAGGCCTGGAGAACCACCTGGGCCGCGGTTCCCGAGAGCCCCCAGAGCGCCGATCCGGTGACGGCAGCGACGAGCGCCGCCCGCTGCGCCTGCATGGTTTTGCCTGGGGCTCCGACGTCCCGACAAGGATTCGGGGGATGGACTTTGCCCAGGGTTCCCGCGCGGGACCAAGCGAGTTGCGCCGCTTCCTCTAACGGATGGAGCGACCGAAGTGGATGTAAACGAAGGCGGCTTGAACGCGCCAGTCATGCAGTCCCCGACGATCTCACCGGCTCCCGTTTCGGCCCAGCGACGCCGGCCGACCCGCCTAGCGATACTCGTTATCGGGATCGCCATCGCCGTCATCGTGATTCTGGCGGCGCTGTTGGGACCGCTGCTGGCTTCGGCACTGAGCGGTTCTGGCGGCGGGGCGAGTGGCAAGTGCGCCGGGTGCACCCCGGCCCACGTTTCAATCGCCCCACCGAGCGCTACCCTCGCCTACGGTGGGCACCAGGTGTTCACGGCGTCCGCGATCAATCAGACCGGTGCGACCATCACCACGGAGATATCGTTCTCCTGGAGCTTGAGCGCCACGGCGCTGGGAACGTTGAACACCACCTCCGGGCCAACCGTCGACTTCACCGCCGCCAGCGCGAACGCCTCGGGAAATCTATCGGTGACCGCCACGGGCAACAGTGTATCCGTGTCCGCCTCCGCCCCCATCGTCGTCAACCCGACCGGCACAGAATGTGGGATTGTGCCGGGGCAGACGCTGAACGGGGCCGGCTCGACCCTGGTGGCGCCATTGATGATCGAGTGGTCGCTCGTGTACACCGCGAGCACCGTGAGTTACGCCGTCGTGGGCAGCGGAGCTGGCATCAGTGAAATCACCGCGAAGACGGTCGATTTCGCGGCCACCGACGCTCCACTGAACCCCGCTCAGCGCGCGGCAATCCCCTCACCGGGTGTAGAGACGTTTCCCGAATCGGCGGGGGCCGTAGTCCCCATCTACAATCTCCCCGGAGTCTCTGCTCACCTCCACTTCACCGGACAGGTCCTCGCGGCGATCTACCTAGGGGACATCACTAATTGGAACGACTCCGCTCTCCGGGCCATCAATCCCGGTGTGATTCTTCCCAACGCTCCGATCCTCGTCGTCCACCGCTCCGACGGAAGTGGCACTACCTTCGTGTGGACGAGCTTCCTCTCCGTCGCGAACGCCACCTGGAGGAACGACATTGGGCGCTCCATGGTCATCAACTGGCCCGTCGGCTCTGGCGCGAAGGGCGACTCCGGCGTGACGACGGCGGTCCGGGAGACCACGGACGCGATCGGTTACGTCGCCCTCGACTACGCCCTGACCAGCAGCGTCGCCTTCGGCGCGGTCCAGAACCCCGCGGGCGACTACATTCTCGCCAACGTCACGAACACCGAGTCGGCGCTCGTGGACTCGAGCGTGGTCTTCCCGTCGCCCACCGGTGACTGGTACAACGTCTCGGTCCTGAATGCCCCGGGTGCGGAGGACTACCCGGTGGCGACCTACACGTACATTCTCGTCTACACCGATCTCGGCCGCGCCTACGGGGCTTCGTTCTCCGAGGCGCACGCTCGGGCGCTGGTCGACTTCCTGTCGTGGATGGTGTCGCCGGCGGCTCAGTCGTACTCGGCGGCGCTCTACTACGCGCCGCTGTCGACGTATGCGATGAGCTACGACGCGACCGCGCTCTCCTCGATCACCTACAACGGAGCCTCGCTCGAGGTGTGTACTCCGTAAACCACGCGGTCCTCGAACGGGACCTCGGCCGGCCCCCGGAGGCGCCCGTGAGCCGAAAGGGAATCCCTCACGAACGGTCAATGGACCGGCGGCCCCGTCCCCGGGCATTCCCATGATCTGATCCCGTGCACCAGGGGCCTCTTTGTCGGACAAGCCACGTTTATATAGAAGAGCAATTCTGCCAAACGCGGTGGCAGCATGCTTCAGGGAGCTCCAATCCTTGTCCTGAAGGAAGGGACTGAGCGCGAGAAGGGTAAGGGTGCGACCGGCAACAACATCGCCGCGGCCCGGGCCGTGGCGGACACCGTCCGAACGACGTTGGGTCCGCGCGGCATGGACAAGATGCTCGTGGACGGGATGGGC
>DASPQG010000052.1:0-3402 GCA_035625085.1 Thermoplasmata archaeon | reverse complement strand
CGCGGCCGATCGATTCGGGCGTCACGACTCCTCGATAGCGATCTCGACGGAATCGTTGTCCTTGAGATGCAACACCTCGCGGAGGCAGTCCCGGGCAATGAACTCGATGACGTCCTTGTAGTGGCTGCGGTCGGGGTGGATCAGGTGGCACGGGTGACCGTTCATCCGGGCCGGGAAGCAGGTGGCCCCTCCGAACGTCCGCCCGCTCGCGTGAAAGCCGTCGACCCGTATCCCGGTCCACTCCGAAACGAGCGAGGCGCGGCGGAGCGCCTCGGGCCCGACGCGCACGTTGAGGGTCCCGGGGAACGGCGAGTATCCGAGTCGCTCGGTGAACTGGATGACATAGCCGGGCTGGCTCAGGTAGTATCGACCTTCTCCCAGCCCCGACGTCACATGTCCCGAGAGCGACACCTTCGCCGGCCCCTCGAAGATCCGCCGGTAGCCATGGTATTCCGAACGGAGGAACTCCATCCCCGCCGGTGTGACGAGCAGGCGCTGTCGGCGCTGGGCGAGCGACCGCGTGATGAGTCCGCTCGCTTCGAGAGCCAGGAGATAGCGATCCGCGGCCTGCTGGCTCACTCCGATCCGCTCGCCGATCTCGCGCGAGGTGAACACCACGGGCGTGTGGTCCCCGCCCGCGACCGCGAGCACTTTGAGCACCGCGAGCGCCTCGCCCTTCGGGCGCGGGCGCCCCTGATCGACGTGGGGGTGGCGGGGGGGGCCCATCAGGTCGGCTTCCCCGCCGCGCCCTGGGGGGCGTTCAGGGTCACGACGTTCGACCCGCGCAGGACGACCCGCCCCAGGTGTCGGGTGACCTCGGACGTCCGCTCCTCGGCCTCCTCGAGCACGAGGTTCATGTGCTCGTCGGCGCCGACCAGCTTCCCCGTCATCACCCGCGAGTCCTTCAGCTCCAGCGTGACCCGCTGCTGCAGGAGCCGCTCCACGACGTGGGCCGCCGCGTCCGACATCGACCGGCCGACCGGGATGCGGCCTTTATCGTTTTCCGGGCGGGGTGAACGATAAGATGGGGTCCTGGTTCGGTGCCCTGTGCCGGCCGCCCACGTGTCGAAAGGACTCGAAGACGTGGTCATCGGGGAGTCCGAGGTCTCCTGGGTGGGGGGGACGACCGGGGATCTCGTCTACCGAGGATTCGACGTTCGGACGCTCGTTCCCGGTGTGCCCTACGAGTCGATTGTGCACCTGCTCCTCTACGGCGATCCGCCGGCGGTCGACCCTTCCCCGGTCGTCGACGAGGCGCTGAAGTCGCACCGGAACCCGCCCGCCGCGGCGGAGCGGGTGGTCGACGCGCTTCCGACCAACCTGCCCCCGCTCGAAGCCCTGCGAACGATCCTCTCTGCTCTGGGGGACGGGAGCTACGACTACCCGCCGACACTCGACGAGGGCTTCCGGCTAATCGCCCAGACCCCGGTGCTGCTCGCCCGGTTCGTGCGTCGCGCGCTCGGCGAGCCGCCGGTCCCGCCCCGACCCGAGCTGGGCCATGCGGCGAACTATCTATGGATGCTCACCGGGTCAGAGGCGACCCCCGAGCGGGTCCGGGCGCTCGAAGGGTACCTCTGCCTGCTCGCCGACCATGGGATGAACGCCTCGACGTTCGCACTGCGTGTCGCCGTCTCCACGCAGTCGGACCTGATCAGCGCGGCGACCGCCGCCCTCGCGACCCTGAAAGGCCCCCTCCACGGAGGGGCCCCGAGCCGGGTCTCGGAGATGCTCGATGCGATTGGCACCCCGGAGCGGGCCGCGGGTTGGATCGCGGAACGCCTCGCGGAGAAGCAGCGGTTGTTCGGCTTCGGTCACCGGGCGTACAAGACCGAGGATCCCCGAGGTGTCGTCCTTCACCAGATCGCCCGGTCGGTGGCCGATCCGGCCCGGTTCGAGCTCGCGGAACGTGTCGAGCAGGCGGCGCTCGACGCCCTCCGAAGGGCCCGGCCCGAGGCGCGGCTGTTCACGAACGTCGAGTACTATAGCGCGCTCGTCCTCGAGGCGGTCGGACTGCCCCGGGAGATGTTCACTCCAACGTTCGCGGTCGCCCGGACCACGGGATGGACCGCGCACGCCCTCGAGCAGGCCGCCGACAACCGGCTGATCCGGCCCGAGGTCGCGTACGTCGGGCCGGCGAAGGGCCGGGAATGGCCCCGGCCCCTCGCCCGAGCCTGAGGGATCGCTTGCCTACGGCGCGCTGTGCTCTCCGCCGTTGTCGGAGTCGACGACCTTGAAGTCCGCGTCGACGGGACCCGACCCACCCGAGGCCGGCGGCTCGGTCGTCCCCCCGCTCGGTGGGCTCTCGCCGCCACCCGTGCCGGGGGTGGGCCCCGTGGACGTCTGGTAGAGCTTCTGGGCCACCGCGTGGAGGGCCCGCGTGAGCTCGTCGGTGGCGTCCCGGATCTCCCGGGCCGTGGCGTCCTTCTTCTCGACGACCGCCTTCACCGACTTCAGCTTCTCCCGGATCGCGTCGGCCTCGCTGCCCGCGACCTTCTCCTTCTGCTCGGTGAGCACGCGCTCGGCCTCGTAGACGAGAGACTCGGCCGCATTCCGCGCCTGGATCAGCTCCGAGCGCTCCCGGTCCTTCTCGGCGAACTCCTCCGCCTGCCGGACCATCTTCGCGACCTCGTCCTTCGAGAGCTTGTTGGAGGCGGTGATCGTGATCCCCTGCTTCCGGCCCGAGGCGAGGTCCTTCGCGGAGACGTTGAGGATGCCGTTCGCGTCGATGTCGAACGCCACCTCGATCTGCGGGATCCCGCGCGGCGCGGGGGGGATGCCGGTGAGCAGGAAGCTCCCGAGCGGGACGTTGTCCGCCGCGATCGGCCGTTCTCCCTGAAAGACCTTGATCTCGACGGTCGACTGGCTGTCGGCCGCGGTCGTGAAGATCTGGCTCTTGCGCGTCGGGATCGTGGTGTTGCGGTCGATGAGGTGGGTCGCGACGCCGCCGAGCGTCTCCACCCCAAGCGATAGCGGCGTGACGTCGAGGAGGACGACGTCCTTCACCTCGCCCGCGAGCACGCCGCCCTGAACGGCGGCGCCCATCGCGACGCATTCCATCGGGTCGACGCCGTGTTCGATCGGCCGACCGATCGCCTGTTCGAGGAACTTCTGCACGATCGGCATCCGGGTCGGACCGCCGACGAGCACGATCCGGTTGATCTGCTCCTTCGAGATCTTCGCGTCCTGGATCGCCTGCTCGACGGGGTGGCGGCAGCGGTCGACGATCGGGCGAACGAGCTCCTCGAGCTTGGCCCGAGTGAGGGGGAGCGCGAGGTGCTTCGGACCCTCGCTGGTCGCAGTGAGGAACGGGAGGTTGATCTGGGTCTCCATGGTCGAGGAGAGCTCGATCTTCCCCTTCTCAGCGGCGTCCCGAACCCGTTGCATCGCCATCTTGTCGGACCG
>DASPQG010000051.1:0-30063 GCA_035625085.1 Thermoplasmata archaeon | reverse complement strand
GAAGTGTGGCCGGTCTCGTCACGGGCCGACCCGGTGCTCCCGTAGTCTAGTCCGGCCAAGGATAGAGGGCCTTCGAGGCGCCGACACAGACGCCAAGGATACCCTCCAACGCGGGTTCAAATCCCGCCGGGAGCACCTTTCCGGCTCGATTCCACGGCCGAGCAGTTGGCCGGACGGAGCCGCTCGCTCGAGCGGGCCGAGCCGAACTGCCGACCGGCCTAGGGTACCTCATCCGGAACGCGGATCAAATCGTAGTGCGACACCGTCCGTTCGCGTTCCACGAGAAACCGATCGTCCTCGGGATAGAACACCGCGCGCTCCGGGGTCTTGCCAGCGAACCTTTCCACGGCCTCCATCGATTCCCAGAAGGATACGGTCAGGAACTCGGTCCGATCCCCCTGCTGTCGGCGCAGGATGTATGCTCCTCGGTTGCCCGGGGTCGCCCGATACTCCGTTCCTCCCGTCCTGAGGACGTATTCCGCGTACTCGTCGGCGTCCGAGGCCCTCGTCCACCCTCTCCAGATTCTCGCGATCATCTCTGGCCACTTCGGGGATTCTGGCTCCCCGTCATAGGCTTGGTCCCGTCGTGTTTCCCGTACGCGGCGGGGCCAACCTCTCGTCTCACGACGCCGGCGCTCGCCCGACGCACGTTCGGGAGGCGGTTCAGTCTCGGTCGCGGAAGGGAACCCAGGGCCGAGACCCCGTGGTCGGGGAGATGCTCGGGGCAATTCGGGCCGCCGTGTCGAGCTGCTTGGTCGCGGCGAGTAGTCGACGGATCACGTCGTTGTAGCTCTCGCCCATGCGGCCCCGCGACCGGAGCTGGTCGCGCACCTCAATGTCCACCTGGATGGTGGTCGATGGCATGGTTACTATAGCACCCATAGAATCCATATTCATTATACTTGCGACTAGCTGCTGATATACTCCTCCTGCGGTTCGACCCTCATGTTGAGCCCGGAGAGCGCCCTCATCGTCTCCCGCCAAAGGAACACCGCCACCCTCGAGACCCTTCGTCGCTACGCCCAGCTCGAGAGGGTCGGCCTGATCGACCTTCAGGCCACGGTCCTCGGCCCAAGTGGGACCGGACGACGGCCCCCCTCGGTTCCCGCGCGGAGGTACGTGGACGATCGGGGAACCCACGACAGCGCGATCAGTTCCGGGTCGCGGCCCTCGACACCGTAGGGCGGCCCACTGCTAGACCGTGACCGTCGACCCTCGGCCAACTTCCATATATGACCGATGAGACGGGGGAGGCCATGCCCAGTGACGATGGGGGGGCGACCGACGCCCGCCTTGCCCAGCAGGTTCTGACCCGGTCGCTGCGGCTCCGCCGCGGGCAGAACGTGATCATCGAGACCTGGACCCATTCGCTGGACCTGGCTGAGGAGTTCGTGGTCCAAGCCCGGCGGATGGGTGTCCGACCGATGGTCCTCTACGAGGGCGAGCGGGCATTCTTCGATTCCCAGCGCCTCGCGAGTGTCGCCGACGGGAGCGCGATCTCCGCGCCGGAGCTGGCCGCGGTGGCGGCAACCGACGCCTATGTGTTTCTCTCGGGTCCCTCGGATCCGAAGCGGTGGGCCGAACTCTCGTTGGCACGAAAGGCGGCCCTGGACCGATGGGTCGGGACGTGGCACCAGGTCCTCCAAAGCCGCGGGGCTCGGGCCTGTTACGCGTACTTCGCGTCCGCTACGGAGGCCGCGGCTCGGGCGTACGAGGTCGACCTCGGTTCGTGGCGTCGAGAGGTGCGAGAAGCGAGCACCGTGGACCCGGCCGTGTTTCGGCGGTCGGCCCGGCGCTTCGCCGGCCGGCTCCGGTCGGGGCGCCGCGTCACAATCACCCATCCCAACGGGACGCGGATCGACCTCGGCTTGTCCGGCCGCATCCCGTACATCGATGACGGGTCGGTTGACGCGGACGACATTCGCATGGGGCACACCTGGACGGTGGTCCCCTCCGGCCTTGCGATCGTCGCCCTCAACGAGCGCTTCGCGGAGGGACGGTTCGTCGCGAACCGACCGTCGCGCCATCGTCGCGGGGTGAATCCGGGCATCCAGTGGACGTTCCATGACGGCCGGCTGATCTCGTACGAGTCGGACGATCGTTCCCAGGGCTTCGCGGAAGCGTTTCGATCGGCCGGACCGGGGCACGACCGGCCGGCCCTCTTCTCGATCGGGCTCAACCCCCGCCTCCGAAACGCCCCCCTGCAGGACGACCAGGCGGTCGGGGTGGTCTCGCTCTACGTGGGCCACAACGAGCACTTCGGCGGTCGGAACCGGGTCAACTTCGCGGACTACGCCCTGCTCGAAGGGGCGGACGTATCGGTGGACGGCCACCCGATCGTCCGCGCCGGCGTCCCGCTGTAGGCTCGCCCCCTCCGGGCGACTCGCTCCTCTCTCGAGCGCGAGGGGCAGCGGCCCCGTCCTACTCCACCGACGCGACGGCCTCGACCTCGAGGAGGAAGTCCGGACCCGCGAGCCCGCTCACCTGGACGGCCGTGCTGGTGGGTGGGCGCTTAGTGTTCACGTACCGATCGCGGACCTCGCGCACTTCAGGGAGGTGGGAGGCGTCCCGGAGGTAGAAGGTGAGCTTCACCACGTCATTGAACGAGGCGCCAGCAGCCTCCAGCGCTCGAGCGATGTTCTGGAAGACCTGCTCCGCCTGGGCGCGGTAGTCATTCTTTCCAACGAGCTCTCCCTTCGGGTCTCGAGCGATCTGGCCCGCGATGAAGACCAGCTTCCCACCGCGGACCTCGGCGACGTGAGAGTATCCGGTCGGCGGGGCGATGTTCGACGGGTTGTAGATCTTCACACGAGATTCTGGCATGGGCGGTCGTAGGGCCGGGATGCCATCAGGGTTGTCCCTCGACGAAACGGCGGAAGGTCTCCGCTCACGTGGTACAGGTCGGGTCCTGTGCGGCCCTCCGGTTCGCGGAGTAATGGCTTTCCCTTGCGGGCTGTCACCCGGGCCGGAAGGGTTGGCATGCCCGAGATGTCTCGGTTTGAGAAGCGGTTCGTCAACCGCCGAAGCGCGCGTGCCTACCAGCGAGTGCTCGCTCGGATTGAGCAGGCAGGGCAGTTACCGATCACCTCCTCGTCTCACGTCCTCGAACTGGGGGCCGGGAACGGGGCTCTCTCAATCGTGATCCAGGAGCGGTTCCATCCCGCCCAGATACGTGTCACCGACTACGACCCGGAACAGCTTCTGGTGGCGAAGCAGAACATCGAGGATCACTTCGGGACCGTCCCTCCCTCGATGGTCGTTGAACGGGGCGACGCCGCGCACCTCGGCTATGCGGACTCCTCCTTCGACCTCGTGATGGCGCACCACGTCCTCCACCACTTGGGGTCCGTCCCCGAGATACTTCGGGGCCTCGACGAGATCGCCCGGGTGCTCCGTCCCGGCGGCCGGTTGTTCTACGTGGAGATGTTTCACAAACGGCAGATCCGGGAGCACCTCACCGAACGGGGGTTTGTGTTCGGTTACCGCGAGCGCGCCTGGAGGATTTTCAATGTGGCGGATGTTGTCGTGGCGGTCTCCCCGGGCTCGAAGCCGGCCACGAACGGACCGACCCGGTTCACTTGAGCTCCCCCAGGAGCAACTCCCAGGGAAGCAGCTCCCCGATCTGGAGCACTCCCGACCGCACCCAGGGATCTTGAGCGAGCCTCTCGCGCAGCGCTGCTTCGTCGTCCGCGCGGAGCACGAGCATGGCGCGATGCCGCGGCACCTTGTGCAGCGGCCCTCCCAGCACGACGGTCCCATCGTCGACGAGTGCGTTCATGAACGCGGCATGCTCCTTCCATCCCGCCTGCTCTCGCATCGGGCGCGCAGGGTCCCATCGGGGACCCTGCTCGTTGATCACAACGAACAGCGCCACCCTGCTCCCTCCGCGGAACGCGGTGGAGGGTTCCGAGGGACGGCGGACCTCCCACGTGCACCGTACATGGCCACGCCGTAATCGCCTCGCGGGATAAGCGCTCGAACCAGGGGCTGAAACACCCCCTTCGGGCCGGGGACGCCGCGGTGCGTCGGGGCGGGGATGTGGGAGCGGGAACCGCTATGAACTCCGACTCCCACCCTACTAGGGAAGGCCGCGTCGGGTGGGCCGAACGTTAACTGTAAGATGGGGGCGCGGCGAATCAGCGGCACCGGAAGGCCTTCATGAGTTCGGGAAGCACGGAGATCCCGCGCCGTAGATCGGCTCGGGACTCCCCTCTGGGGTGGCTCGGCCATCGCATCGTCCGTCATCCGTGGGTCCCCCTCATCGCGTGGATTGCCATCATTCTCCTGTGCTTCCTGCCGGCCGCAAACGTCGGGTCGGTCATCACCAACAACTTCAGCAACCCGCTTCCCAGCACCGACGAAAGCATCCGGGCGCAGAACGCCTACAATGCCGCGTTCCCGGGGGCGCAATCCGACCCCTCCTCGGCCATCGTCCTCCTCGAGTCCTCAAGCATCCTCGGACCCGCCGCGAAGAACGCGACCCTGGCACTCACTTCCGCCCTCTCCCATGACAGGAACCTCAAGAACGTGAGCTCGGTCGCATCGCTCTACTCCGCGTACTCGGCGTATCTCATCGGCCAAGTCGAGCTGGGCTGGGGATTCCTTGGTCCCGCGTTGAACGGTAATCCGTCGCTGCCGCAGGGGGTCAACCAGACTTCCTCCCTCCTCTGGGGCACCGTGGCGGCCTATGTGGGCCACTGGGAGGCGATCGTCAAAAACCAGACCACCGGCACGCCGGCCTCCGCCGCCGACTGGCCGGCTTACAACGCGACCCGCGCTGAGTTTACGAGCAGCCCCGCCCAGGAAACCGTCCTGGCCACCTTCTACCAAGGCTCCGCCGGCTTCAATGCGAGCGTGTTCAACGGCTGTCTCAACACCTCCACCGTCACCTCCTGCGCCGATGCCGCTACGGTAAGCAATCTACCGAGTGTCCTCTCCTCGCTCTTCCCCTCCCCCTCGGGTCTCGCGACGGCGCAGGGGGTGCTCCACGGACTTGCCCTCGGGAACTGGAGCCAATCGCTCCCTCAACAGGTGGTCGTCACCTCGATCCTCGGCGCCGAGGTCGGGCTCTCCCCCCACTGGCTGCTCACGATCTGGGAAGCGTTCCCGTCCGGTACGCCGCCTTCGACCGCCGCCATCACCGCCTGGGTGGGACAGCAGGTCCAACAGAACCCGATCGACCGCTTCCCCCTTCCGATTCCGGGCGCCCTCTACTCGGCGTTCGTGAACACGGCCGCCTCGGCGACACTCGTGATCGTCTCGTTCAACGTTGACGACAGCTACATCGTGAACGGCTCGTCGGTGACGTACGGCGACGTCTCCGAAATCACCCACGTCGTGTCCCAGGTCCTCACGGGATCGTCGTACTCGGCCATCGCCTCCTACGTCACCGGCGGGGCGCCGCTCGACGGCGCGACGAACGAGCTCGCCACGTCGGCGCTCAGCCTCCTCCTGGTGCTCACGATCGTCGTCCTGCTCGTCATCATGCTGTTCTACTTCCGGTCGCCCTCGGCCCCCCTCCTCGCCTTCGGGATGATCGGGGTCGCCCTCGTCGCGAGCCTCGCCCTGATCTTTGTCGTTGGGAAGCTCGTCACCACGTTCGTCTCGGAGATCGAGTCGATCATCCTCGTCTTCCTGATGAGCATCGGGACGGACTACTCGGTGTTCCTGCTCGCGCGGTACCGGGAAGAGCTCGTCAACGGCGCCGACCCGCGAGAGGCCGTCGCGACCACGGTCCGCTGGGCCGGGCAGAGCATCGCCACGAGCGGGCTCGCGGTCGAGGTGGTCGCCCTTGCCCTCACGCTCTCGAACATCAGCTTCCTCACCCAACTCGGACTCTGTCTCCTGATCGCCGTCGCGTGCGCGCTCGTCGTGAACCTCACGGTCCTGCCCTCGATTCTGGTGCTCGTCGGCCCCCGGATCTTCTGGCCGAACTCCGGGGACCGGTTCGCCCGGTACGCCATGCGGCGCACGGCGAACATCCGGGCCCACCGCGACTACATCGCCCGCGCCGGCCGGATGGCGACACGACGGCCGCTTGCGGTCATCGGACTGATCCTGATCCTGTCGGCCCCGGTGGTCATCGTGGCCATCCAAGTCCCCGTCTCGTACGACATCACGAACATCGGGCTCCCCACGTCGAATCCGGCCCAGCAGGGATTCGTCCATCTTCAGAGCGACTTCGGGGCGAGCTACTCGAGCGCAAGCTATGCGCTCGTGACCTTCGCCTCGCCGCTCGTCTCCTCCGGCGTTCCGAACGCGACCGAGTTCCGGGACGTGGCCGGATTAGCGAACGCGATGAACGGGACCCCGGGCGTCGCCGGAGTGACCACGCTCGTGGGTACGGGCGGAGCGCCCCTCGATACGTGGCTCAACCTCACGCAGCTCCCATCCGCCGTCCGGATCTCGCTGAACGAGAGCCTGAGCACCTACGTCGGAGTGGACGGAAGGACCGTTCTGTTCAATATCGCAACGAACGTGAGCGGGTTCTCCGCTCCTGCGATCGGGGTCGTCGACGAACTTCAGAAGCGGGCCTTCTCCTATTCCACGGGCCACCCCGAGATCGGGACGCTCTACTTCGGCGGTGCCGCCCCCACGACGCAGGACATCCGATCGCTCGTCAACCAAGCGACGGAGGAGATGCTGATCGGGGCGGCCATCGGGCTGTTTGTGCTGATGCTCGTCATCCTCGGCTCGGCGTTCGTGCCGCTGCTCGCCCTCGGGGTGATCGGGCTCTCGATCCTCTGGAGCTGGGCAACCACCTACTTCGTGGTCGGGATCATCGAGGGCGAGGCGCTGATCTTCCTCCTCCCACTGATCCTGCTCATCCTCGTGATGGGTCTCGGGATGGACTACAACGTGCTCCTGCTCACGAGGGTCAAGGAAGAACGGACCCTCGGGAATCACGGCGTCGACGCCATCCGGGACGCGGTCACCCACGCCGGCGGCGTCATCACCGCGGCCGCGGTCATCCTCGGCGGCGCGTTCCTGTTGCTCGGCTTCACGAGCCCCCTCGGCCTTCTCGCCGCGATCGGCCTTGGGATCGGGTCCGCGGTCCTTCTCCAGGCATTCGTCGTCCAGCTGTTCTTCACGCCGGCGGTCCTCACCGTCGGCAAGGACGCGATCTGGAAGGGCTGGCGCCGGTAGTCGAGCCTACGTCGAGACCAAGACCACGTTGCTGTAGAAGCCGACCCCCGTTGGCCAGCTCACGTTCGGGTTGACAAAGGCGAGTACCCACTGGCCCGGCTGGACCGTCACATCGAGCTGGTAGACCGTTTGATCGGCGACTACCCCCGATGTCCAGACGTACTCGGAGACGTTGCCGCTCTTCACCAGAGACTGGAATTCGGCCGGGGTGAGGACGTAGACCTGGACCCCGTGACTGCTGTTGAACGTTCCGGTGATGCGAGATTCCTGGCTGACGACGAAGTTGACCCCGTTGAACGCTCCGATCACCAACGAGTAACCCGTGCCGTTGGGGATTAACACGGTACCCGAGGACCCGGAAGAACCGGCGGGCCGGACCTCTCCTATCACGGCGTATGCGACGAGCACCATGACCAGGATGAATGCGAGACCCACGGCCAGGTAGGTGCGGGTGCGACCCTTGTCTGACCCTCCCCCCGTCGAACTCGATCGCGGCGGCTCTGGTGTACCGGCGCCCGGGTCTTGCGCGGCAGCCGCCGGAGCGGCCGAAGTGAGTACGACGGTCGGAGCGAGCCGAAGCCCCCGGCCGGGAGCACGTTCGCCGGGCACGACGGCATTCAGGCCCATTCGGGCCCATCAGCGGCCCTTGAATTATCAGCGTTACAGCAGGAATCTCGTCTCGGCTCGGAAACCTACGAGTTCCTCCGGAATCTTCGAAAGAACCCCATCGTGCGGGGCGGCTCCACTCTCCCGAGCGTTCCTCACGAGCTCAACGCAAAGGCGTACAGCTGATTCCCGCCAGCAACGTACACACTCGTGGGGCCGGCTGCAGGCGAGATGAAGTGTTCGACCGAACCGAGCGAGAACGAGAACTCCTGGTCGCCCGAGGAGATATTGAAGCCGAGGAGGGTCCCGCGATTGATGTCGACCGCCCAGACCACATTGCCGGTCACGATGGGGGACCCGGCGTCGAACGCGGTGGTCTGCCAGACGACCGAGAGCTCGGACCCGCTCACCGCCACATCGAAGACTCCGTCGAGGCACGGGACGAACACCGAGAAGCCGACGTGGGCGGTCGCGCCGTAAGCGCCGTTGCACACGCTCGCATTCGCGATCTGACCGCCGATCCCCCCCAAGTCGGAGCCCGACAGGAGATAGCCCACTCCGCCCTTCCCGATCTGGAAGACTTCCCCGTTCGGCAGCACCGTCGGAGCCACAGATCCGAGGTCCGTGTCCGCCGAGTTGAGCTGCGCCCAGTCGGCGGGCGCGAAGTGCCCGATCGGATTCAGGCTCGGCGAAAGCTCGATGACGCTGTCCCCGTAATCGAACGTGGTGGTCGAATCCCCGTTCCCCGTGGCAACGTACAGGCTACCGTTCGCGGCCATGCCGGTGCCCGCCGTTCCCCAGATCCCGCCCTCTCGATGGGTCGGGACCTGATAGGCAGCCAGTCCGCCGGACCCCGAGATCGGGGCGCCGACCACCCAGCCGTGATAGTTGCCGCAGTCCCCGTCGAGACCCCCGTAGACGACGTAGACGTAGCCGTTCCCGAGCGTGAGCGCCCCGCGCTGCTGCTCCACCAGGGGGTTGGCTCCGGTCGGGTCAACGACTACCTGGGACTTCACCGAACCGTTGAAGATGTTCACGCCGAACAGCACGTGCGTTTCCGACGAAAGGAACGCGACGGCGTAGAGGGTTCCGGTCGACACGTCGATGACGGGAGTTCCCGTGATGCCGCTCGTTGGGCTGATGTCCCCGCACGGAAGCGAGCCGCTCGGCATCGGCGTGCCTAGGTGCGTGCGCCAAACCGTGGTCCCGGTGCTCGCGTTGATCGCGTAGACGGAGTCATCTTCCGTCGCCACGAAGACCGAGTTCCCGCAGACCAGGGGTTCCGCGTAGACTTGGCCGTCCACGGTCATCGGACTCGACCATTCGGTGTGCACCGACGCAACGTTCGAGACGGGCTGCACTCCGTCTCGGGTGGGATCTTGGTGATACGTGGTCCAGTTCCCCGAGGTGGGACCCTGACTCGAGGAGGAGCAGGTTGTGGGCCCGGAGGGAGGGGAGGGGGGAGCGCCCTTCGAACTCGGGGTCAGCGCGACATACGTAGCGGCACCGGCGATCACCACGACGATGACAACGATGACGAGGAGCAGCGTGTTTCGGGTCTTCATGCCCTCGCAGCCATCAGAACGGAGAAAGGATACCGTTTCACCTTTCTCCCCCGGAACTTACGAGCCAGATGGTTGCGATATATAGTCTATATTTTGAACGCTTAAGGTTCTGTAGTTCTTCGACCCAGCGGAATGTCTCAGATGGAGGGGCGTAAGCTACAGTTGGCGGGTGGCTCGACGTATCTTGTCTCTCTTCCCAAGCGGTGGGTCCAGACGGCCGGCCTCAAGGCCGGCGATACCGTCTTCCTCGAAACCGGAAACGACGGCTCGGTCTCGGTGCGCCCACGTGTCGCCGAGAATCTCGAGGTGCGGCGGAAGATCTTCGAGGAGCATGTGGAGGGCAGCCGCGACCACCTCCTCCGGAAACTCCTCGGGGCGTACGTCTCCGGCTTTGGACTGATCGAAATCCGCTTTCCACCTGCGAGCGCGTCGTTCACGCGTCGCGTGGCCCGTGAGTTCTGCCACCTAGTGATTGGGCCCGAGGTAATCGAGGAGAATCGCAATTCGCTCGTTATCCAGGACTTGTCCGATGCTTCCGACCTGAGCGTCGACAAGTGCCTCCGGCGCATGCAGCTCACCGTCCGGGCCATGCTTGAAGACGCTGTCACGGCCCTCCGAACGTCGGATGCGTCTCTGGCGCGGGACGTCGACCTACGAGGCCAGGACGTGAATCGCCTCTACTGGATGGTCGCAAAGCAGTATCATCTCGTGCAGTACCACCCGCTGCAATCGGTGCCGAACGGGTCGGCTCACCCGATCACCGGCTATCTCCTGATCGCGAAGCTTCTCGAGCGAATCGGGAAGCACGCGGAGCGCATCGCCGCCACTTTCCCCACGCTGGCCGAGGGGAAGAGCCTCGACCCGAAACTCGCAAAGGACATCGACGACGCCCGGGCTTCCGTGGTAGCTCTGCTCGACAAGTCGTTCAACTCCCTCGTCACGAAGAACATTCAGGCCGCGAACGAGGCGATCGACGCCCGAGGGGCTCACCAGAAGCTGATCGACTCGCTTTCCCACCGGGTCGCCACCAAGAAGGGCGAAGAACTGCTCGCTCTCGGCGATGTGGTGAATAGCCTCGGTCGGGCGGCGGGCTACGCCGCCGAAATCGCCGAGCAGGCCATCGACATCTCGGTGATGACCGACAAGGAGCTAGCGTAGAACCCGATTCCGTCGCGTCCGATTACGCCGCCCCGGTTTCTAGGTAGTTCGGCTTGGGGGGCGGCGTCCCCGGCTTCAACGGGACTACTGGG
This sequence comes from Thermoplasmata archaeon, assembly GCA_035625085.1. Classification (GTDB taxonomy): domain Archaea; phylum Thermoplasmatota; class Thermoplasmata; order Lutacidiplasmatales; family UBA184; genus Lutacidiplasma. The sequence goes on along the minus strand of DASPQG010000051.1, from coordinate 19,496 downwards.
GCGCGGGGCGGTGCGACTAAGGTGGGGCCACTCGGCGGGGCTCGGTCCGGCGTCGCTGGGATGACGGCCCGTACCATCTCGGCATCGACGCGGTACGCACGATGGGCGAGCGCGTACTCGATCGCGAGATCCGCGAGCTCAAGCAGGCGTCGAGGGTTGCCATTGGCGGCCGAGTTGAGGGCACTTACCGCCTCGGAATCGAACGGGTACGTGGGGTCGAGATCCTCGACCACTCTCTTGGCAAGGAGCTTCTTCGCGAGCAGGAGCGCTGCTTCGTCATCGGAGAACCGTCGAAGGAGAAACTTCCGGTTGATCCGCTGCGCGAACGCTGGGTGGTTCACCGTAAGCCACGCCAAGTAGCTCGTGTAGCACGAGAATATCACGAGCACCCCGGGTTTGATCGAGTCCGCGACTTCCTGGAGCACCTTGACGAACGCGTCGACCTCGCGCGAATCGATGAGGTTGTGCACATCGTTGAGCAGCAACAACGCGGGTGCCGACTCGTTCAGGGCGCGGCCAATGGTCTGGCCCGCCTCCGAAGGGTCGTAGCTCTCATCCTTGAGCTTCTCGAGGGCCTGAATCGGCCGAACCCATCCGGGTCCTCCGAACGTCTTGATGAGGCCGAACTCCTGAGCGGCCTTCCGGAACTCCTGGGCGAGACCCCGGAGTACTCCCGGAGTCTTCTCGGCGATGTCGAAGTAGACGCAGAAGGCGTGCTGTTCCCTTGCCTCGGCCGCCGTCACGCGGAGCCGCTCGGTCTTACCAGCCCCCAACTCCCCGATGACCGCGACGATGGCCCGGTTCTCCCTGTCGTAGACCTCGTCTTTGATCGTACGGAGGTTCTGGTCGGTTTCCTGATTGACGTGGAACAACGTCACGTCCTCGAGGCTTTCGCTCGCGAGGTCGCGGAAGGGATTTCCAGTGAGCCCGTACCGTTCGTAGGTATTGGCCGGCAGGTCGTTCGACCTCCTTACAAGACCCGACTCCGCAGGTCGATGGCCATTCGTCGTCCGTCGAAGTCATAATAGATGTTGCGGTCGACGAACCGCCCGTCGGCCCACTTCGGAATCCGCAAGAATCGAATCAGGCCCTCGGTCCCTTCCTGCGCATGGAACTCAATGTGCCCCTCGGCGAGATGCGTGACCACGGCCTCGGATCGGGGGTCGAGCATCCCTTGGTCCGTCGCGAGGAGCGTCGTCGCTCCGCTCTCCCGAGAGACCCGATGCAGGTTGCGTAGCATCCGGGCGAGGTCGGTCGGAGCGAGTCCCAACGTCAAGAATGAGAAGGAGTCTACGGCCAAGAGGCCGCCCTCCGGCACGAACTCGCTGAGGCTGTCGACCGCATCTCGCTCGACGATCCGAACGCCCCCGGCCCCGTCGGATTCCCCATTCTCGCGCCGGAACAGTTCCTGGAGCTCACGGGCATCGCGGGACGTAACGAACGACACCGTCCGTCCGGTGTGGAGTGCCGTTCGGCAGAGACGACGCACGAAGAAGCTCTTCGCGAGGTCCGCTCCTCCCTCGACGATGACTATCGTCCCGTCGCCAATCTCCGATAGCAGGGCATCGAGGCCCGGCACCTCGACCGGAAGGCTCACGACGTCGCGATGGCCTCTCGAGCTTTAACGATACGAGAGGAAATGTACGGCCATCTACAGGGAATCCGAGGTCCTATACAGTCTCCGTAAGGGAGACCTAAGTCCGCCGGAGGGGTGGGACGCCCGATGCGCCGGTTCCGGCGAAGCGAACGCGGTCTTTCCGAGATCGTGGGGACACTCATGCTCGTGGTCATCGTGGTGACGGCCGCGACGCTGCTGGCAGCGTTCGTCGCCTCGTACCAGAAGCAGCTGCAGACCGAGCAGACGTTCACGCACGACCAGAACCTCGAGTCGCTCCATGTTCTCGGGCTGAACACGAGCGTGGCCAATGGGAGTTACACCGCCTTCGGGTTCACCCTCGCCAGCGAGTACGTCAATCCCTCGATCGTGCTCGACATCTCCATCAACAACCAGCCGTTGCGGTTCTTTAACTGGACCGACCTTTCGAACGGCTCCCAAGGGAACTTCCGGGAGGGGGGCAACCTCAATGTGTCTTCGTTCGAGGAGGTCTATATCTCCCTGGACCTTGCGCGGTCGAGCTCGGGGTTCTCCTTCTTCTTCAACAACAGCGTTCCCAAGCCCAACGAATACCTCAAGTTCGACGTCTATACCCTTCTGCAGAACGATTTCTCCCGGGTCTTCCTCCCGCCCACCGCGTTGGCGGTCGCGAGCGAAATCAATCCGTCCGGGACCAGTCCGATCGTCCTGTTCGACGGATCGATGTCGTTCCAATCCGGAGGGAACGAATCGATCGTGGAATGGAGCTGGATGGCCACGGACCAGAAGAATCACTCGAAAATCGTCGGGCCTCTCGTCGGAGAGGAGGTCGAACTCTCTCCGGCGAGCTTCGTGGCGAACGACACGTATTGGGTCAACTTGACGGTCACGAACAGCGTGGGGCTCGACGGGACGGCCAGCATCTCGTATCTCGCACCGTAAGCGCCCCCCGCGGCGCCTTTCCGGGGCATTTCCTAGCTCGGGAAGACAATTGCAAACGCAATGGTGGTCGCTGCCACGAGTCCGAGCGAATGAAGGATGCCGTACCGGGCGCGCCCCTCGGTGAAGGCCCCGATGATCGCGCCGGTCCCCAGAGCATTGATGATCATGAGGTCGAAGAACCGTTCCTTCAGCGTGGCATCGTCCAGCCGCGGTACGGTGGTCGGGGCCGAGGGCCCGGAGTTCGCCAACGGGTTCGCGCCGAGGAAGTTGATGTTCAGAGTGCCCAACGAGGGGGAAATATAGATCAGCGCGAACAGCACCGCCATGAGGACCGCGAAGGCGATGTAGACCACCGCGACCGGGAGCATCAGTTGCTTCTCCCGTTCGTCCTCGATCTTCACGAAGTCGTCCATGTCTTTCGCGGCCCGGTAGACGACCGTGGCGGTCTCCCCGCCCACTCCCGTCGCGTCGGCGATGAGTCCGGCGTAGCGACTGATGAGCGGGCTGTTCATCGGTACGGCCATCTCGCGCAAGACCACGTCGAACGGTCGGCCCAGACGAATCCCATCCGCGGCAATCCGGAGATGCCTCGCCAAGATGTTCGTGTGGGTCTTCGAGAGCTCGACAACGGCCTTCGCAGGGTCGATTCCGCCCCGCATCGCGTCGGCCATCTCGAACAGGAACTGGGCGAACGCGCGTTCGTACGCCCGGGTCCGGTTCATTTCGTGGCGGGCATCGACTCCGAACGTGGTCAGCGCGACGAAGATGCCCAGGATCAGCACCCAGTCGGGCGCCTGCGCCGGTAGTCCGGGTGCGTTGTACACGTAGTCGAGGCCAACGATCACGACGAGGAACGCCGCGACCAACGGTACGTAGACGACGAGGTACTGGGTCTTGACCGGATGCGTCGCAAAGTAACGTCGGAAGGTGAACCGGGTCGTCTGTTTCAAGAACAGGATGTACCCGCCGACCGCCGCGCCGGCAAGGCCCGCGGTGACCCCGATATAGAGCAGGATCGTGGTCGGCTTGATTCCCGAGAGCGGGGACGGCGCGACACTGAGGTTCGTATTGACCGTGAAATTCCAGGAGAGGGTCGCCGAGTTCCCCGAGGAATCCGAAGCGTCGATGGTTACGGAGTTGTTCCCTTCCCGGAGGGGAAGAATCGAGGACGGGGTGTAGGTGAGCTTCTGCGAGGTGACGGTCAGGGACTCGACGCCCGTAACATTCTCGTGATCGACGAACACGAGGACGTTCGCCGGGTTGACCGTTCCTCCGGTGTCGACGAACGAGGCGCTGACGGTAACGAACTTGCTCGAGACCACGGCATCCGGCCCCGGACTCTCGTTGACGATGGAAAGGGCACCGGTCGACGGGGGCGGTGTGGCCGCTTGGGCGAGCGGCGCGAGGAGCGCCGCGGCGAAGACGAGGACGGCCACCAAGATCAGCGTGGGCTTTGCCAAATCCCTTACTCCGCTTTCGAGTAGGCGATGGAGATCAGCACGATTGTCATCACCACCGCAACGGGGACCAGACCGAACGTCAGCAGCAGCAGGAGTTCGTTGGCGTCCAGACCGGCGGCCGTGCTTCCGAGCGCATTCAGCAGGAACGCGCCTACGGCGATCATCAGTACGCCTACGAGGACGAGGCTCACGTACATGTCCAGGAACGTCGAAAGCCGTTCGATGAACTCCTTCTGGATGAGCCGCTTCAGTTTCATCACGTCGTCCGACTTGGTCCGGAGATACTCGTCGAGGTTCCCGCCCTGATGGATCATGTTGGCGAGGTCCCAGAGCGCCTCGCGCAGCGACGTAGAGGGCGACTCCTTGGCCGTCTCGGCCAGGGCCGTAATCAGGTCTTTTCCCTGGACGTCCGTCTTGTAGACGATTTTCTTGAATTCCGCCGTCATCGCCGGATCGTGGTCTCGCTGAGCCATCCGGCGCATGAGTCGAATGGGGGATGTCCCCGTGCTGGCGAGCACGGAGAGTTCGCTGAGGGTGAATGGCAACTCGCGATCGAGACGGTCCTTCCGATTGGCAATCCGCGTGCTCAGAAGGAATCGAAACCCCCCGAGCACGGCGGCGAAAACGACCCCCACCTCGAGGGCGAGATACGCGTACCAATCCGGAATCCGCAGAAAGAAGAGGAATAGGACGAGGCCCGCGGCCAGCGCTCCCAGGACAGCGAAGACCGTCGTGAGAATCTCGACACTTCGGTGCATCCCGGGCGAAGCGTTGATGCCGGCCTGCTTCAGACGATCCGCGAGGATTTCGTCCGGCTCGCCCCGGTCCAGACGCTCCCCGAGAAGATGATAGCAGAACACTCGATAGCGAGAAACCACTCGTTCGGACGCTGGCAGGGTCTTCGGGGCTGCCGGCGCGGTCGGTTCGGCGCCGGTCGTCTCGCGTGTCGCGTCCGCGGCCGGGTACATGGCAGTCTACCGCGCCGCCCGGCTCTCAAGGTCGCGAATCGCCTCGGCCGGGTCAACGTAGTACGCCCCGATCGCCCGGCTCACATCCTTGAAGTAGGTCATGTTGAGGCGGTCCATCAGGTCCAGATACGCGCGCTTTCGCTGCAACTCGAGGTTGAGAACGTCCAAGCTCTTGCCGGTGCGCTCCGAGATGTGCTCGAGCACGAAGCTGCGGCCGAGATACGTGAACTTGTCCGACTCGGGTTCCCATCGAAACGCCTCGTTCGTGAGAAGCTCGTTCGTCCGGGGATCCACTTCGAGAATCTCGGTGACGTGAGTGACCCTCCGCACCCGCGTGTTGTTGACTACGATCTGGGCCGGAAAGGCGACCGCGTCCAACGCCTGGAACAGGACGCGGGGAATGTTCATGGGCTCATTCTCGACTCGGTGAAGCAGTTCTCCGATGGATCCCGCATGGATGGTGGACATCGAGGCATGGCCCACCGAGATCGCCTGAAACAGAGTGAACGACTCCGTCCCACGGACCTCCCCGACGATCACGTACTCGGGCCGCTGACGAAGCGCCGTGACGAGAAGGTCAAACAAGGTCACGCTGCCCGATTGCTTGACGTGCGGACCTGACACCCCGGAGACGCCGGACACGCCGGACGCCGAGCCCGAGACACCGGAGGCACCATACCCTGTCCGCGCAACCGATTGAATCCAATTCTGGTGATCAATCTGGATTTCGGGGGTATCCTCAATCGAGACGATCTTGTCCTCGGGTCGGATGAACATGCAAATCGCGTTGAGGAAGGTCGTCTTGCCCGCCGCTGTTCCGCCCGAAATCAGAATCGACCGGTGATTCTCGATCAACGACCAGAAGTACGCGAGCTCGAAGGACGACACCGATCCGAACCGTAGAAGGTCGATCGGAGATACGGGGTCCTGGGAGAACTTGCGGATGCTGAACGTGGACCCCTTGCGAGTGACCTCGGTTCCCAAGGTCAAGTTGATGCGGCTCCCATCTTGGAGCGTCGCGTCCAGGATCGGCTGATAGATCGAGATGTGCTTGCCCGCGATCTGGGCGAGGCGGAAAATGTACTTGTTGAGCTCCATCTCGCCGCTGTAGAGGACATTCGTTCGCATCGAACCACAGACTCGATGGAACACGTAGAGCGGCGTACCGGGCCCCAGACAGCTGATGTCCTCCAGGAACGGATCCCGGAGAAGAGCGTCCACTCGGCCCAGGCCCAAGAACTCCCGTTGCACATAGTAGAAGACGATCGGCTGACGTCGCTCGGGAATCTGAATGTCGTAAAGGTCGAGGGCCGTTAGGAACCGTTTCTTCAGGTACTCCCGGAGCGCCGGAGATTCTTCGAGCGACTGGCCTTCGCCGATGGGAATCTCCTCGTGCCCCATCATCGACTCCATCCGCTGACGGATCTCTTCGAGTCGCTTCTGCTCCGGGGGCGCCAGCGTGGGCTCGATCACCTTGTACTGAAGTTCTCCTTCGTTGGAATCGAAATACACCCGAACGAAGGCGTAGGGCGGATTCACCGGGTACGTCACGTCCACCTTGCGGCGGTCGGCGAGAATCCTTTGCCGCATGTACCCGAGTTCGCCCTGAATCAAGATCTTCTCAGGGACGACGGTGCGGCGAATCAGCAGCTGCTCGAGCCTCGATGCCTCTTTGAGAAGCGTAGCCCGGTCCTTGGGTTTCGCCTCCCCCGGCTTGAGCCGAGGGACGAGCGAGGGAGGGCGGTCCTTCGCCCCGGGGGCAGCCGATACCGGACTCGCCCCGGATCCCATCAACCGCCGGACCAAGCCGGAAAGAATAAGCCCCCCACTCGAGGTTTCCATAGTTTCCGTGGGCTGTTGTTGTTGCCGGGGTCCGCAATAGCCGCCGGCAATTCCCGATAGTTACTGCGCGATACGGACTTTCTTTCGAGGGCGGATATCAAACTCGTTCACCTTCGGTCGGTCGCCAAACCGCCCCGAACGGGGCGGACGCAACAAAACCAACCAAGGGGGAAAACGAAGGAGATGAGCGAGGAGCGAATGAAAGAAATCGGACGACGCCAGCGGTTCCGCCGGCGCCTCCGGGGTGAGGGAAAGGCGGTGTCGCCCGTCGTGGCGACGTTGATCCTGATTCTCATCGCGGTGGCGGCTGCGGCGGCACTGTATCTCTGGCTCGTCGCGTGGCAGGGCGGTGTCACGAAGGGCATCGGTAGCCCGGGCGCCCAGTACACCGTGACCATCGGAGGGAGCACGTCTGTCTACCCGTTTGACCAAGTAGCGGTCTCCTACTTCGAGGGAAACAACTCGGACGTCGTCATCGCCAACAACCAGGGCGGAACGGGCGCGGGCATGATCGCGGTCTGCAACGGTCAGGTCGACATCGGGGCGTCTTCGACGGCCCAGACGGTCGCCGGCCTGCAGTCGAACGACGGCTGCCCCGCGAGCACCCAGATCCAAATCGTGGCGTATGACGCGGTCGATGTGATCACACCGGTCGCGAACGTCCACGGGCTCGTGAGCATCAACTTTGACACGCTCGCATTGGTTTATGCGGACGCAACGGTCCTATCTCACGGAACCCCCACTCTCGTCCCGACCACCGAAAACGGTCAGACGATTCCGACGGGCATCCCGACACCCGCCACGGTCACGACCGCGAACCCACTCGTGTGGGACCAGATTCCCGCCGTGGTCTTGGGCGCGACGGTCGGAACGACGACCCAGGCACTGTCTGCCGGGGTCGGCGGCGTCATCACGACCGACTACACGCCCTGCGGCTCCGGTGACCTCTGTGCGGTGTCCGCTACCCATGACACGCCCTGCGGATTCACGGTCTGCGCTGGCGGAACGGCCGCCGGGAGCGCTGCGGGCGACTACGCGGCGACCATCGTGACGGTCGCCCGGTCCGATGCAAGCGGGACGACCCAGACCTTCGAGGCCCGTCTGCTCGATGCGACCAGCGGGACTGCCTTCGCGACTACCTTCTCGGGCATCGGCTTCGGTGGCTGCGGCAGCAACAACCTGATCGCTGACTGTGGGTACACCTCGACCCTGACGGGCAATGGCAACCCCGGCGTGATCAGCACGGTTGCCGGCAACCCTGATGCTATCGGCTACGCCTCCGACGGGCTCGCTCGCCTGTCCAGCTCCGGCGTGACTTGCCAGGGGATCGCGTCCAACGGGTGTGGTGTCGGCCTCGAGTCGGTCGGCCAGAGCGCGGCGGTCCAGCCGTCGCTCGGGTCCTCGGGCTCGATCGCGATCGGTACCATCCTCGGCGGCTTCGGACCCGCGGGCCAGACGACGACGAAGACGATCGCCTCCGCCTACGGTGGCGCCCGTCCGTTCGAGTACGTGACCACGAGCGCCCCGACCGGCGAGGTCCAGCGGTACATCAACTTCGTGATGCAGCCGGGAAACAACATCGCCATCGCGTCGGCCTCGGATGAGGTGAGCTACTACTCCGTTTAGTGCCGCTGTGGTTCGCCGACTCAACCCCTTCCACCCCCGGAGGAAACTCCGGGGGTCCATCTTCTTGAATCTTGGAACGCGAGAGACCGAACGGCTTCTCACCCCGGTCCACTGGGCGTCCGGGTGGCTTCTGCCCGCGCGGCCGCCGTTGCGGCAGTAGTCGGATGAATGTGGATCATCTGGGTCGAGTCCGCCCGCGAACCCCTGCGGTTCTGAGATAGGTCCAGGCCGTAGGTCGCGGCGCTTTGGCGTACGCGTTCGAACCCTTTGGCCGACAGCTCCACGGGGGGGATCTTTGGGTCCATTAGCCAGATCATCACGTACTCCCGCTCAGCGGGAGAAGGAGCTCGTCGGGCGATCAGCTCAATGGAAAAGTCCGGGTCCGACCACGAAGCCCCGCGAACCTCGCCGTTCCTGAGAACAAGTTCCAGCCCGTCACTCCAGAGGTGGGCTTGGTCGGGCCAGTGCGCCTGGTCCCGCCGGTAGAGAAGGTGTTGCACCACACCCAACAGCAGCAGGACCCCGCCGAACCCGGCCAGCGCAATCCCTACTCCCGACTTCGTGGTGACCCACATCGCAGTGCCCGCGGAGGCGGTGACAACTCCCAGCAGGGCGAGAATCACTCGCCCCGCCCGGGCGGGCCTTTCCATTCGGTCACGGAGCTGGTCTGCCTCCGGCCCATCCCGGAGGATGGATGTCTCGATTGGCGGGTCTTGGGCGACCGTACCGGTCGAGGCGGTGGTGTCCATTCTCCTCGCTCGTTTCGCCCTTAAGAGAAGGAAGGAGGCTCCGTTCACTTATCAAGCGTTTTACGGCGACCTTCTGAGGGACTCGGGGTCACCGTATTCGGCGCATCTCCGCAAGCGCGGTTCTCGGTGGCCGGGTTCGACGGCTCCCGGAGACATTTATGCGCGAAACCGCTGCCGATGGGCGGGTTCTCCCCATGCAGCCACTCTCGCGTCCCCGGGTCTACGAGTTCCGTTCCGTCTTCCGCGCACCGCTTCCCTTCGTGTACGCGTGGTGCACCGACTACACACCGGAGGACGCTCGGCTGGAAGGGGAGGAGTACCTTCGACGAATCCTCCAACGTTCCCCGCGAAAGATCGTGTACGAGGACCTCTACGACCAGCCGACGGGCTGGATGTGGAGTCACCAGGAAGTTACGCTTCTTCCGCCGAAGCGATGGCATGCGGAGGCGACGGGGAGCCATCGGACCTGGAGCATCGACTATGAGCTCTCCGAACGGCCGGGCGGGCTCACCGAGCTATGGTTCCGAGGAGTACGCCGGGCGACCGCGTTGGCCGGAAGGAACCCACCGAAAGCGAGGCTCGAGCGAAATCTTCGCGGCATGTGGAGGCGGTTCGGCCGGGCACTCGAGGCCGATTATCGGAAAAGCCGGAAGCGAACTCGAAACCACAAGGGGTGACGGGTCGTTCCCCGAACGGGTTCAGCCCACGTTCAGTTCAATCGCAATCGGACCGACGTAGGCGGACGAAGGCGACTCTACGGTCACGTTAGCGTACTGAACCGGGTGATACACCACCGAGTAGGCGACGAGGGTGAATGGAGCGTACACGGTCGCTCCGCTGAACCGAAAACAAACGCTGCTGCAGGTCAGCGTCAGGGTCACCTGCTGGGAGCTGTGCATCGAGAACCCGGCCGTCGTAGTGAGGAGCGCCCCCGGAATGAACCATTCCACCGCCGTGACGTTCACCGTGGCCGCGGGGGCTCGGACGAGGGCGGCCGCGTCCGCCGCCACGAATCCCACGAGCACCAAGCAGGCGATCACCACCAGCAGGGCCTTCCCACTAATCAACGGCGGCTCGTGCTCGAGCCTCTGCCACCGCTGGGCTTCGCTCGCGTAGGGACTCAGGGGGTCAAACGAGTCGTCCCATGCATCGCGCATAGCACGCCCCGGTGGTACTTTCAGCACCGCCTCTGGATTTTAAGACTTACATCGACAAACATACACCATCATAGGCTATATAGATACGAACGTACAGCGGCGGAGAACCACGAGATGACCTGGGCTCACGGAGGGGCGCCGTCGCTTCCGGGGCTCTCCACGATACGCACTCGGAGAGGCTACACGGACTCTTCGATCTCGCCGACTTGCGGAGTGCCCGCGAGCTGCCTCGCGACCTCGCCCAGGATCTCGAGGTGACGGTCGACGTCCTTCTCGGTGTGCTGGACCGAGATCGTCCACTGCTCGTCCGGCCCGGTCCCGCTCGCGATCAGGTTGCGGTTTAGCGAGAGGTAGTAGTACAGCATCGAGCGGTCGCCGTCGACAGTCAGGAAATCCCGCCAGTTGCGGACGGGGTGGTCGGAGAAGAAGACCGTCCCCGAAACACCGTCCGCCGAGACGAACGCGGTGACCCCGGCGTCCCGGAACACCTCCCCGTACCCCTTCGCGAGCCGCATGTTGAGGCGCGTCGAGTGCTCGAGCGCCCCGTCGGTCAGAATGTGATCGAGACAGGCGATGCACGCCGCCATGGCGAGCGGGTTCGAGTTATACGTCCCGGCGTGCGCCACCTTCCGGGGACCGACCTCGTTCAGGATGCCCGGACCGGCGGCGATGGCGGAGAGCGGGATGCCGCAGGCGATCGACTTCCCGAGGGTGATCATGTCGGGCTTCGCCCCGACCCGTTCGGCCGCTCCGTGGGGGTACTTCGCGCCCGTCTTGATCTCGTCGTAGATGAGGAGCGCCCCGAGCTCGTTGCAGAGCTCCCGGAGGCCCGGGAAGAACTCCTTCTCGGGGAGGATGAACCCCATGTTCATCGGGATCGGCTCGGCGATGATGGCGGCGAGATCGTCCTTGTGCTCGAGCGCGATCTTCCGGGTCGCCTCGACGTCGTTGAACGGGGCGATCAGCGTCCGCTCCGAGACCTCGGGGAGGATCCCCGGAGAGGCGGGGGCGGACTTCGGGTGCTCTCTCGGGCCCGCCACCTGAAGACGCGGCTTCACCCCGACGAGCAGCGTGTCGTGGGACCCGTGGTATGACCCCTCGAACTTGAGGATGTACCGCTTCTTCGTGTACGCCCGGGCGAACCGAGTCGCGTGGTGCGTCGCCTCGAGGCCGGTCGTGCTGAACCGGACCTGCGCCATCCCGTAGCGCCGGCAGACTCGCTCCGCGACTTCGGGGGTCCGGTCCCACTCGTAGCCGTAGATGCTGCCGTTTTCGAGCTGGTGGGTGAGGGCCTCGACGAGCTTCGGGTGGGCGTGTCCGCTCTGGAGCGAGCCGAATCCCATGTTGAAGTCGAGGTAGTCGTTCCCGTCGGCGTCCCAGAGGTGGACGCCCTTCGCGTGGCTCACGTAGAACGGGTACGGGTCGAGGAACCGGTAGTTCGAGTGAACCCCGAGGGGGCTCCATTTGCGAGCCTCCTCCCACAACTTGCGCGACTTGGGGGTCCGCTTCTCGTATTCGGCGTACGCGGCCTCGAATCGAGGGTCCACTATCCCACCTATCCTGACGAGAACCCCGGGGGGGTCCCCGGACGGCCGTTGGATTGGCGGGGGTTACAAATAGCCTCCGTGAAGGGCGTCCGTTAGGCGGTGGGGTATACTCCCCCACCACGGTCAAATAACCGCCCCAGCGTTGAAACCGCGATGTCGATTCTCGAAGAGCCCTGGAAGGGAGTCCACGTCGTCAAGAACTTCATCGGCGGAGAGTGGGTGGATTCCCAGGGCGAGCGGGTGGACGTCGTCAACCCGGCGAACCAGAAGGTCATCGGTACCTGCCCGATCTCCACGAAAGACGAGATCGATGGAGCGGTGGCGGCGGCGCAAGAGGCGTTCACCTCCTGGAGGGAGACGACGCCGCTGGCTCGGGTTCGGTGCTTGTTCCGGATGCGGGACCTCCTGGAGGAGCGCTTCGAAGAGCTGAGCCGCGTCCAGACGATGGAGCACGGGAAGACGATCGATGAATCCCGGGGGGAAACGCGGCGCGGGATCGAGAACGTCGAAGTGGCGACCGGCATTCCCACCTTGATGATGGGCTACAACCTCGAGGACATCGCCGAGGGGATCGACGAGTATGTCATCAACCAGCCCCTGGGAGTGTTCGGGATCATCGGTCCGTTCAACTTCCCGTTCATGATCCCCTTGTGGTTCGCCCCGTACGCAGTGGCGACCGGGAACACGGTCATCATCAAGCCGTCGAGCGAGGACCCGGTCACCCAGCTCAAGATTGCCGAGGCCGCCGAGGAGGCCGGTTTCCCGCCCGGCGTGTGGAACGTGGTGAACGGCGGGCGAACCGTCGTGAACGGGATGCTGGAGCACCCCGACATCAAGGGGATCTGCTTCGTCGGGTCGACCCCGACCGCCCGGGATGTCATCTACCCCGGGTGCGGCAAGACGGGGAAGCGGGTCATCGCCCAGGCCGGTGCGAAATGCCACGTAGTGGTGATGCCGGACGCGGACCTCGAACGGACGATCCCGTCGTGCATGACCTCCTTCTTCGGGAACGCGGGTCAGCGGTGTCTCGCCGGCTCCGTCCTCGTCGTCTGCGGCGAGGGCCTCTCCGACCCCGCGTACGAGGCGTTCTACCAGAAGGTCGTCGACGCCTACGTTCGCGCGGCCTCCAAGATCCGGGTCGGCTACGGGCTCGACGAGACAGTCCAGATGGGGCCGCTCCGGGACAAGGGCAAGAAGCAGAAGATGCTCGAGTACGTTCAGAAGGGGATCGACGAGGGCGCCGACCTCGCGCTGGACGGCCGGAACGTGAAGCTGGTCGCCGATCTCCCGCACGACGCGTTCCTCAACCCGACCGTCTTCAAGGACGTCACCCGGGACATGTACATCGGCCGGGAGGAGCTGTTTGGCCCGATCACGAGTATCATGCGGGCCCGGAACTTCGATGCGATGGTGGAGCTCCTCAACGGCAACCGGTTCGGCAACGCCGACGCGATCTTCACCTCCCGGGGCAAGTGGGCGCGGGACTTCCAGTACCGGGTCCGCTCCGGCAACATCGGCGTCAACATCGGCATCGTGGCCCCGATGGCGTTCTTCCCGTTCAGCGGGATGAAGGACTCTTTCTACGGAGTGCTGCACGGGCAGGGCAAGGAAGCGATCCGATTCTTCACCGAGAGCAAAGTCGTGATCCAGAGGTGGTTCTAACGCTGAACACCGCCTCCGCCGTCATCAGCTTCGTCACCCGGTCGGAAGAAGAGAGCGCGACGTTTTACGATCAACTGGCGGCGCGATACCCGAACGGGAAGGAAGCGTTCCTCGCCTTCGCGAAAGAGAACCGAAAGAACAAGGTGACCGTCGAGCGGGCCTACTACGGGGTCATCTCCGACGCGCTCGAGGCCTGCTACTCCTTCCAGGAGGGCCTCGACCCGTCGACCTACTCGGTGGAGGGCGGGCTCGCCGAAGGGGCGAGCTACGCCGACGCCGTGCGGGCGGCGATTGAGAAGGAGAAGCGCATCCAGAGCCTCTACCGGGAGAGCGCGAAACTCTCCGAGGGCCTGATGGCCGACGTCACCCGGGCGTTCAAGGTGATGGCGAAGAAGCGGGAAGACCGCCTCGCCAAGCTCCACGCGCTCGAGCTGGCCGCGTAGGGAGCGCGGCCGGTTCCCGGCCCGGGGGAGGCTCCCTACCCGGCCACCTTCGCGTCGGTGATCGCGAGCGCCCGATCGAGGGCGGCGAGCCCGCGGTCGATCTCCTCGCGCGTCACGATGAGCGGGGGCGCCACGACGAGATGCGAGACCCAGCCGATGCAGAAGACCCCGTCCTTCATCATCGCGCCCGTTACCTGATCGATGACGAGCGGCCGGCCCGCCATCTTGTCGTCCTCCGTGTTGAACGGTTCCTTCGTCTTCCGGCTCTTGACGAGCTCTACCGCGGCGAAGAGGCCCATCCCCCGGACCTCGCCGACCGACGGATGACGCTCCTGGATCTCCTTGAGGCGGGCGAGGAGATACTCCCCGTCCTTCCGTGACTTCTCGATGAGGTTCAGGCGCTTGTACTCCTCGATGGCCGCTACCGCGGGGGCGAGGGTCAGCGGGTGCGCCTCGTAGGTGTGCCCGTGCGGGAAATAGTTCTCCCGGAAGACGTCGTGTACCGCGGAGGTCGTCGCGGTGAGCCCGAGCGGGATCTGCGCCCCCGTGATCCCCTTCGCCGTCGTGAGGATGTCCGGAACGACGTTCCAGTGGTTCACCGCGAACCACTCCCCGACCCGGCCCCAGGCGCTCATCACTTCGTCCGCGATCAGCAGCACGTCGTGCTTCTTCGTGATCTCCCGGATCCGGGGAAGATACTCCGGGACCGGTACGATCACCCCGTTCGTCCCGACGACCGGCTCGATGATCATCGCCGCCACGTCCCCCTCGCGGGAGATCTGGTAGTCGACGTACTCCGCGCAGGCGACTCCGCAGTCGGGGTACGTCAGGCCGAACGGGCATCGGTAGCAGTAGCAGTCGGGCGCGAAGACGGTCCCCGGGACCTTCTGGACCTTCTCGCTCGAGCGGCGACGGAACTCTCCCGTGACCGACATCGACGCGGCGGTCGAGCCATGGTACGAACGGTAGCGCGCGACCACCTTCGAACGGCCGGTCGCCGCGCGCGCGATCTTGAGGGCGGCTTCGTTCGCCTCGGTCCCGGACGTCCCGAAGAAGAGGCGGTCGACCCCCTTAGGGAGGACCTCAATCAGCGCGAGGCTCGCGCGGGCCCGGGCCTCGGTGGCAAAGCTCGGGGCCGCGTAGGCGACCGACTTCGCCTGGGCGGCGATCGCCTCCGCCACCCGCGCGTTCCCGTGTCCGAGGTTGGTCGCCACGAGCTGGCTGGAGAAGTCGAGGTACTCCTTCCCCGCCGCGTCCCAGAAGCGGGAGCCCTCCGCGCGGGTCACGACGAGCGGCTCCCACCCCCCTTGGCGCCGCCACGTGACGTAGTTCGTCTCCCGGACCACCTTGCGGATCTCGTCGCCGTCCATCGGGTTCCCCCCGGGCGTCTCTCACCGTCCGGCGCCCGACCGAGCCCGTCTCGGTTTATGAGGCCCCCGCTCGGCGCTTGCGTGACGGGCGGAGACCGTAGAGGCGCGTGGCGTTGCCGCCCAAGATCGCCGTGCGGTCGCGCTCGGGAAGCTCGAGGCCGTGGACGATCGACATCGCCGCCTTGAGCTCGAGGAGCGGCCAGTCGGAACCGTAGAGGATACGGTCGGTCGAGCCGACCATGAGGATCCCCTCCTGGACCCGCTTACGGCAAAGGTCGACCATCTGCGGGAAGAGCGGATACGACGGGTGGGCGAACAACCCCGACGTGTCGGCGAACGTGTTCGGGTTCTTGTAGACGACCTCCGCCGCCTCATCGACCCAGGGGTTCCCGAAGTGGCAGAGGACGATCGGCAGGTCCCGGAACCGCACCGCCACTTCGTCGATCTCGAGCGGTCGGCTGTACTTGATCAGCCCCTTCTGGTCCAGCGTGTCGCCGGTGTGGATCAGGATCGGGATCTTCCGCTGGTGCGCGTACTCGTAGACCGGGTCAAGCCGACGGTCGTGCGGGTAGAACGGGTGGTAGCCCGGATAGAGCTTGATTCCGGAGAGCTCCGGCACACCGTCCCAGAGGGCCAACATCTCGGCGACCGTCGGGTTCTCCGAGGTCGGGTTGACGGTGGAGACCAGCCGCAGGCGACCGCCGCTCCCCGCCACGATCTCCCGCGCCTCGGCTAGACCGTCCCGCGTGTTCGGAGCGTCGTTGCTCTGGATGAGGATCCCGAAGTTGAGCCCGACCCCGTCCATCTCGTGGAGGAGGCCCTTCAGCGTGAAGTCGAGGTCGCGGCGGTACCCCGTCGCCTGGATGTCCGGCCACCAGCGCGTCAGGTGCAGGTGCACGTCGACCTTCGGTACCGTTTCGCTCATCGATCGGGACCTCGACCCGAGGATGAGCGCGCCTGCATACCCTCTTCGGCCAGCCTTGATATGGGGATGGGAGCCTTCCGAGCGGCGAGGGTTCCCGTGACGTCCAAGAGCGACTGGCTGAGCTTCCCCGACGCACCGCGGATCGTCGTCCCTCCGCCCGGACCGCGTTCCCGCGAGCTCCTCGCGGAGCAGGCGCGGCTCGAGACCGACGCGATCGGCTACCCCCACTACTTCCCGATCGCCCCGAAGGTCGGCCAGGGGAGCACGATCGAGGACGTCGACGGGAACCGGTACATCGACTGGGTCGCCGGGATCTGCGTGCTGAACCTGGGGCATCGACACCCGCGACTGGTGGCGGCGGCGGAGGCCCAGCTCAACGCCGTCTGGCACGCCCTGGAGCTTCCCACGGAGGCGCGGGCTCGGTTCTTGAAGGAGCTCACGAGCGCCCTCCCCGGTCACCTCCGTAACCACGCGCGGATCTTTTTCACCGTCACCGGCGGGGACTCGGTCGAGACGGCCGTCAACCTCGCCGACCACGCGCAGGGGAAGCGGGGCACCGTGGCGTTCTCGGGGGCCTACCACGGGGTCCACGGGGGCGTCGTCAGCCTGACGAGCGGCCGTCACTACCACTCGACCTCCTCGTTCGGGGGGGGCACCGTGATCCGGGTCCCGTACCCGGACCCGTATCGGCCCGTCCTCGGGGCGGACGAGGGGGCGGCCGGCACGATCTCGTACCTCGAGCACCTCGTGAACAACCCCCACTCCGGGGTGGATTCGATCTCCTCCGTTCTCGTCGAGCCGATTCTCGGAGAGGGAGGGTACGTGCTCCCGCCGGACGACTTCCTTCCTTCCCTCCGGGAGTTCTGCGATCGCCACGGGATTCTGCTGATCGCGGACGAGGTCCAGTCCGGCCTCGGCCGGACCGGCAAGATGTGGGCGGTCGAGCACGCGAAGGTGACCCCCGACATCATGTGCATCGCAAAGACGATCGGCGGTGGGATCCCGCTCTCGGTCGTCGCCTACCGGGACGACCTCGTGAAGGAACTCCCCCGCGGGTTCCACCTCGGGACGTACCGGGGCAACACCCTCGCCCTCGCCGTCGGCGCGGAGACGGTGAAGATCCTGAAGGAGGGGTCGCTCATCGATCAGACCCGGTCGCGGGGCGAGAAGCTCCTGAGTCGGTTCCACTCGCTCTCCAACCGACACCTCCCGATCGGGGACGTGCGTGGAAGAGGGTTCATGATCGGGGTCGAGTTCGTGCGCGACCGCGCCTCGCGCCTGCCGTGGGGCGACCGGGCGAAGGCGATGCGCTCCGCGCTCCTCGCGCGCGGGGTCCTCATGCACACCTGCGGAGCGTGGGACCAGACGCTACGGTTCATGGCGCCGCTCGTCATCGAGGACGAGCTCCTCGACCGGGGCCTCGCCGCCTTCGAGGACGCCCTGATGAGCCTCGAGAGCACGCCCGAGCGCTCGCCGCCGAGCCCGAAGGTGACGGTCCCGAGCGCGCCGACCGCCTACCCGCACGTCGTCCCCGAGCACCCAATTCCGGCGCCCGCGACCCCGGACTTCCCGGGCCGCACGCTCGAGGACGAATAGCCGAGGTAAGCGCTTCCCCTCTAGCGCGGCGCGAAGTTGACCGAGATCAGCTTCACCTCGGTCATCTCCTGCATCGCGTAGCGCAGACCTTCCCGGCCGAGACCGCTCTCCTTCACGCCGCCGAACGGAAGCGCGTCCCACCGCAGCGTCGTCGGATCGTTCAAGTGGACCCCGCCGGCCCGGATCCGCTTCGCGAGCGCGAAGCCGCGGACCAGGTCCCGGGTGTACACCGCCGACTGGAGGCCGTACGGGGTCGCGTTCGCGATCCGCACGGCGTCGTCGATGTCGTGGAACCGCAGCACCGGCGCGAGCGGACCGAACGGCTCCTCCTGGGCGACCCGGGCGTCCTCGGGAACCTCGTCCATCACGGTCGGCCGGAAGAAGCTCCCCGGCCCCTCCGGGCGGGAGCCCCCCGTGAGAACCTTCGCCGAGTGGTCGCGGGCGTCCGCCACCAGCTCCTCCATCCGGGTGACCGACGCGGAGTCGATGAGGGGGCCGACCTCGGTCGACTCCTCGAGGGCAGGGCCGACCTTGAGCCTCGTCGCCCGCTCCGCGAGCGATCGGGCGAACCGCTCGGCGATTGAGTCCTGGACGAGGAACCGCTTCGAGGCGGTGCAGACCTGACCGGAGTAGCCGAACGCGCCGCGGGCCGCCGCCGGCACGGCGACGTCGAGGGGGGCGTCGTCGAGCACGATGAACGGGTCCATGCCGCCCATCTCGAGAATCACGCGCTTCGCCGACCGGCCGGCTTTCTCGGCGATCCCCTTCCCGACCTCCGTCGAACCGGTGAACGTGACGAGGCGAGTCCTCGGGTGCTCGACGAGGGTGTCCCCGACCGTGCGCCCCGGTCCGACGACCACGTTGAGCACGCCGCGCGGCACCCCCGCCGCCTCCAGGTGCTCGGCGAGCCGAAGCGCGGTGAACGGCGCGGCGCTCGTCGGTTTCGCGACGACCGGATTCCCGGCCGCGAGCGCGGGGGCGATCTTGTGGGAGAGCAGGTTGAGCGGGAAGTTGAACGGGCCGATCGCGACCACCACCCCGATCGGGTCGCGGACGGTGAACAGGAACCTCTGCTCGTTGCCCGGGGGCCGCTCATAGGCGTCCGCGGGGAAGCTCTCACCGGTCAGCTGCCGGATCTCCTCCGCGGCCAGCTCGTAGACGCCGACCGCCCGGTCGACCTCGACGCGGGAGTCGACGATCGGTTTCCCGACCTCTGAGGCGATCAACCGGGCCATCGTCTCCCGGTCGTCGCGCAGCCGGGCCGCCGCATCCCGCAGGATCTTCGCCCGCAGATGGCCGGGGGTGGCCCCCCACGACTCCTCGGCGGCGGCGGCCGCCTCGACGGCGGCCCGGGCCTCCTCGGCGGAGGCGACCGGCGCCTCGCCGATGGGGCGGCCGGTCGACGGATCGACCACCGAGACGTACTTTCCGCTCGCCGGCGGCCGCCACTCGCCCCCGATGAAGAGCGCTCCTCGCCCGCCGGCCGGAATGCCCGCGATCACGGTTCCCCCAACCCTAGGCCGGGTCCCCGTAGACCGTGTAGTGCCAGCCCTTGCGGGCCTGTCCGGTGAGGTCGATGTAGATGTTCTTGACGACCGTGTAGTCGTACAGCGAG